>NZ_JAGXJM010000013.1:0-277051 GCF_019091445.1 Streptomyces sp. GbtcB7 | reverse complement strand
AGCGTGCGACGCAGGGAGTTGCCGAGGGTGTAGCCGAAGCCCGGCTCCAGCGGCTCGATCACGAACCGGGAGCGGAATTCGTCGACGACCTCTTCGGTCAACGAGGGACGCTGAGCAATCAGCATGTTGCGATCCTTCAGTCATGGGCGCCCGCTATTTGACGCCCTGCTGCTACTGCAAGGGTACGGGCGGCACGCCTCCGAAGAGCCGTACCGCCCGGAACCTCAAGACAACCGAGCCTCAGACGCGGCGGCGCTTGGGCGGACGGCAGCCGTTGTGCGGGGTGGGGGTGACGTCCTGGATGGAGCCGACCTCGAGGCCAGTGGCCTGGAGGGAGCGGATCGCGGTCTCGCGACCGGAGCCCGGGCCCTTCACGAAGACGTCAACCTTGCGCATGCCGTGCTCCTGCGCGCGACGGGCGGCCGACTCGGCGGCCATCTGCGCGGCGAAGGGGGTGGACTTGCGCGAGCCCTTGAAGCCGACGTGGCCGGCGGAGGCCCAGGAGATCACGTTGCCCGAGGGGTCCGTGATCGAGACGATGGTGTTGTTGAACGTGCTCTTGATGTGAGCGTGCCCGTGAGCGACGTTCTTCTTTTCCTTGCGGCGCACCTTCTTGGCAGCGCCCTGACGACCCTTGGGGGGCATCTATTACTCCTACGGGAGGTGGTCGGTCCTACAGCGAAGACCGCTGATAAGCGTCCGCTGAGGACTACTTCTTGCCCGGCTTCTTCTTACCGGCGATGGCGCGACGCGGGCCCTTACGGGTACGAGCGTTCGTGCTGGTGCGCTGACCGTGGACGGGCAGGCCACGACGGTGGCGCAGACCCTGGTAGCAGCCGATCTCGACCTTGCGGCGGATGTCGGCCTGAATCTCGCGACGGAGGTCACCCTCGGTCTTGATGTTCGCGTCCACGTACTCGCGGATCTTGACCAGCTCTTCTTCGGAGAGGTCACGAACGCGGGTGTTCGGGTTCACGCCGGTCTCGGCCAGCGTCTGCTGGGAAAGGGTCCGGCCGATGCCGAACACGTAGGTCAGGGCGACCTCCACACGCTTTTCGCGCGGGATGTCAACACCGGAAACGCGTGCCATTCAATGGCTCCAGTTGTCGTTCGGAGGTCTTCCGCAGAACCGGATCCCGCCCGCCGTCCTCTCCTCTTGTAGAAGATTCGGTACGAACCGGGTCCCCGGCCTCCGACCGGGGGTGTCAGGTCTGATGAGACTCAGTCCTGGATTCTGCGTATGAACATGTACTGCTTGCGTCGCGCGAAGTATCTGCGGATGCAGAAGGTGCGGTCGTGCGTCAGCCCTGGCGCTGCTTGTGGCGCGGGTTTTCGCAGATGACCATGACCCGACCGTGACGGCGGATCACCCTGCACTTGTCGCAGATCTTCTTGACGCTCGGCTTGACCTTCATTGGTGAGGTTCTCCGGGTCAGTGCCACCCCCCGCGTCCCGAGAACCGGGAACACGGAGTAAGGGCAAGATCTACTTGTACCGGTAGACGATGCGGCCACGCGTCAGGTCGTACGGAGACAACTCCACCACGACCCGGTCGTCAGGGAGGATGCGGATGTAGTGCATACGCATCTTGCCGCTGATGTGTGCCAGGACCTGGTGGCCGTTCTGGAGCTCGACCTTGAACATGGCGTTCGGAAGAGACTCGACGACAGTGCCCTCGATCTCGATGGCACCTTGCTTCTTGGCCACGCTTCGCCCTTCGAATCGACTACCTTGATCGACTTCGCACGAGCGCATGCAGACATGCGGGTGCACGAGAGCCGACGAGTCAGTCTACGTCAGGCCTCTCGGAAAGACGAATCGAGAAAGAATGCCCCACTACGGAGATCGTTAAGCAACGGGGGTCGTCGACGCGTCGCCGCGGACCTTCCGGACCGGCGCCACGGAGACGTACGGCGATCACACAGCCACCCGCCGTGTCCGCCCGGTACCCCCCACTCGGGTGCCGCGATCCCCCACACCGCCACCAACCAGACCCCGTCCGCCAACGTCAGGCCAACGGGGTCCGGCGCCGTCAGGCCAGCGGGACCGGCGCCATCAGACCAACAGGTCCGGCGCCGTCAGGCCAGTGGGTCCGGCGCTGCCGTGATCCCGTGCTCCGCCAGCTTGGCCTTGCCGCCGTCCGGGGCCGTGAGGACCAGCGGGCCCTCCTCCGTCAGCGCCACCGAGTGCTCCCAGTGCGAGGACCACGTGCCGTCCGTCGTGATGACGGTCCAGTCGTCCTCCAGCACCTCGGTCCGCGGCGTGCCCAAGGACACCATCGGCTCGATGGCCAGGCAGAAGCCGGGGACCAGCTTCGGACCCTTGCCGCGCCGCTTCTCGACGTAGTTCAACAGGTGCGGGTCCATGTGCATCTCGGTGCCGATGCCGTGGCCGCCGTAGTCCTCGATGATTCCGTACTTGCCGCCGCCGGGCTTCGGCTGGCGGCGGATGTACGTCTCGATCGCACGCGAGACGTCGACGAGCCGGTTGCCCTGCTTCATCGCCGCGATGCCCGCCCACATCGACTCCTCGGTCACCCGGGAGAGCTCGAGCAGCTCCGGGGCGTGACCGGAGCCCACGAACGCGGTGTACGCCGCGTCCCCGTGCCAGCCGTCCACGATCGCGCCGCAGTCGATCGAGATGATGTCGCCGTCCTTCAGGACCACCTCGTCGGACGGGATGCCGTGGACGACGACCTCGTTGGCCGAGGTGCAGATGGTCGCGGGGAAACCGCCGTACCCGAGGAAGTTCGACTTCGCCCCGTGCTCGGCCAGCACCTTGCGCGCGACCTCGTCCAGGTCCTTCGTCGTGGCACCCGGCACGGCCGCCTCACGTGTGGCCGCGTGAATGGCCGCGACGACCAACCCCGCCGCACGCATCTTGGCGATCTGCTCAGGGGTCTTGATCTGCACCATGGCGGCCCGCGCTCTCCGTCTTCTCCGTCATTCCGACGACGTACCCAATCAGGTCGTGCACCACTACGTACACGACCGCCTGCACAACACTACGGCCGCGGCACCCCCGGAGGGCACCGCGGCCGATGGCAGCGTGACGACTACTTGTCGCCGACCTTGCTCTTGAGCGCCTCCATGGCGCGCCCCGTGACCTCTTCCACCTTGCCGAGCGCCGAGATCGTCACGACCAGGCCCTGACGGGCGTAGTAGTCGATGATCGGCTCGGTCTGCGTGTGGTAGACCTCGAGACGCGTACGGACCGTCTCCTCGGAGTCGTCGTCCCGCTGGTACAGCTCGCCGGCGCAGACGTCACAGACGCCTTCCTGCTTGGGCTGCTTGTACGTCACGTGGAAGACGTGCGAAGAGTCGTTGCGGCAGATGCGGCGGCCCGCGATGCGCTTGACCACCTCGTCCTCGGGGACCTCCAGGTCCAGCACCGCGTCCAGCTTCATGGCCTCGGCCTTGAGCATCTCGTCCAGCGCCTCGGCCTGCGAGACGTTGCGAGGGAAGCCGTCCAGCAGGAAGCCGTTGGCGGCGTCGGGCTGCTCCATGCGGTCCTTGGCCATCCCGATGGTGACCTCGTCCGGCACCAGCTTGCCCGCGTCCATGTACGCCTTGGCCTGCTTGCCCAGCTCCGTGCCCTGACTGATGTTGGCGCGGAAGAGGTCGCCCGTGGAGATGTGCGGAATCCCCAGGTTCTTGGCAAGGAACGCAGCCTGCGTTCCCTTCCCGGCACCGGGCGGCCCGACGAGGACGATTCGCATCAGCGGAGGAACCCTTCGTAATTGCGCTGCTGAAGCTGGCTCTCGATCTGCTTCACCGTCTCAAGACCGACACCCACGATGATCAGGATGCTGGTACCACCGAACGGGAAGTTGCCGGTTGCCCCGAAACCCACCAACGCCATTGTCGGTACGAGAGCGATCAGACCCAGATACAGCGACCCCGGCCAGGTGATCCGGTTGAGTACGTAGCTCAGGTACTCAGCGGTCGGCCGGCCAGCCCGGATGCCCGGGATGAAGCCACCATACTTCTTCATGTTGTCCGCGACTTCCTCGGGGTTGAACGAGATCGCCACGTAGAAGAACGCGAAGAAAACGATCAGGAGGAAGTAAGAGACCAGGTAGATGGGGTGATCGCCCTTGGTCAGGTTCTGCGTGACCCAGGTCTTCCAGCCGGAGTTGCCGTTGGAGAACTGGGCGACCAGAGCCGGGATGTAGAGCAGGGACGACGCGAAGATGACAGGAATCACACCCGCCTGATTGACCTTCAGCGGGATGTAAGTGGACGTACCGCCGTACGACCGGCGCCCGATCATGCGCTTCGCGTACTGGACCGGGATCCGCCGCTGGGCCTGCTCCACGAAGACGACCAGCGCGACCATGACCAGTCCGACCGCGATCACGGTGCCGAACTCGATCCAGCCGCCGGCCAGCGTGCCCTGCGTCTTGATCGCCCACAGCGCGGACGGGAAGGTCGCGGCGATCGAGATGAACATGAGGATCGACATGCCGTTGCCGATGCCGCGGTCGGTGATGAGCTCGCCCAGCCACATGACGACGCCCGTACCGGCGGTCATGGTGACGACCATCACGACGGTCTGGAAGATCGACTGGTCAGGAACGATCTGGTTGGCCACCTGGCAGCCACTGAACAGGGCGCCGCTGCGGGCGGTCGCGACAAGGCCGGTGCCCTGCAGGATCGCCAGCGCCACCGTCAGATAACGGGTGTACTGCGTGATCTTCGCGGTGCCGGCCGAACCCTCCTTCTTGAGGGCTTCGAGGCGCGGGATCACCACCGTCAGCAGCTGCAGGATGATGCTCGCCGTGATGTACGGCATGATGCCGAGCGC
Source organism: Streptomyces sp. GbtcB7 (assembly GCF_019091445.1). Lineage (NCBI taxonomy): Bacteria > Bacillati > Actinomycetota > Actinomycetes > Kitasatosporales > Streptomycetaceae > Streptomyces > Streptomyces sp. GbtcB7. The sequence goes on along the minus strand of NZ_JAGXJM010000013.1, from coordinate 272,245 downwards.
GAAGATCGTGATCTGCAGCAGCGCACCACCACTGAACATGTTGACCAGCCCGAACAGACCCTGGTTGCCCTTGGCCACGTCGATACAGGTCTGGACGTTCTTGTAGTCGACACCTGGGATCGGTACGTGGGTACCGACCCGGTAGACCACGATGATGCCGAGCGTGAAGAGCAGCTTCTTGCGCAGGTCGGGCGTCTTGAACGCCCGGGCGAACGCGGTGAGCACGGTGCCTCCTGCGACCCCCGCGCAACTGCGTCAGAGGTGACGGTCTTGAGGTTCGACGAATAGGTAGGTATCGGTCGACTGCCGCCCGATGGAACGCCGGACGAAAGTCGGCAGTGCAGGCCACCTTACCGGCGAGACTGCCCCCCTAGGAACGACCAACCGGGGATACCCCATTTGTAGGGGCACCCCCGGTCGGGATCGCTCATGTCATCGAGACGCCTGAAAAGATCAGACGAGCTCGGTGACGGTACCGCCGGCGGCGGTGATCTTCTCCTTGGCGGAGCCGGAAACGGCGTCAACCGAAACCTGCAGCGCGACGGAGATCTCGCCCTGGCCGAGGACCTTGACGAGGCTGTTCTTGCGAACGGCACCCTTGGCGACGAGACCCTCGACGGTGACCTCGCCACCCTCCGGGTACAGCGCGGCCAGCTTGTCGAGGTTCACGACCTGGAACTCGGTCTTGAACGGGTTCTTGAAGCCCTTCAGCTTCGGGAGGCGCATGTGGAGGGGCATCTGCCCGCCCTCGAAGCGCTCCGGAACCTGGTAGCGGGCCTTCGTGCCCTTGGTACCACGACCGGCCGTCTTACCCTTCGACGCCTCACCACGACCCACACGGGTCTTGGCGGTCTTGGCGCCCGGGGCGGGACGGAGGTTGTGGATCTTGAGCGGGTTGTTCTCCGCCATGATCAGTCGACCTCCTCAACCGTCACGAGGTGGCGGACGGTGTGCACCATTCCGCGGAACTCGGGGCGGTCCTCCTTGACGACCACGTCGTTCAGGCGCTTGAGCCCGAGCGAACGCAGGGTGTCGCGGTGGTTCTGCTTGCTGCCGATGTACGACTTCGTCTGCGTGATCCTGAGCTGAGCCATGATTACGCACCCGCTCCCGCACGCGCACGAAGCAGAGCCGCGGGGGCGACGTCCTCGAGGGGCAGACCACGGCGGGCCGCGATCTCCTCGGGACGCTGCAGGCCCTTGAGGGCCGCCACGGTCGCGTGCACGATGTTGATCGCGTTGGACGAGCCGAGCGACTTCGACAGGATGTCGTGAACGCCGGCGCACTCGAGCACCGCACGCACCGGGCCACCGGCGATAACGCCGGTACCGGGGGAAGCAGGCTTGAGCAGGACGACGCCCGCGGCCTTCTCGCCCGTGATCGGGTGCGGGATGGTGCCCTGGATACGGGGGACCTTGAAGAAGTGCTTCTTGGCCTCCTCAACACCCTTGGCGATGGCGGCCGGCACCTCCTTGGCCTTGCCGTAACCAACACCGACGGTGCCGTCACCATCGCCCACCACGACCAGCGCGGTGAAGCTGAAGCGACGACCACCCTTCACAACCTTGGCGACGCGGTTGATCGCGACAACGCGCTCAACGTACGCGGTCTTCTCGGCAGCAGCGCCGCCGTCACGGCCCTTCCGGTCCCGCCGCTCGCCGCCACCGGCACCGCTTCCGCGGCGCTGGGGTCCAGCCATTGGAATTACCTCTCTCTGTTTCCGCTAGCTACGGAACCGACTCAGAACTTGAGTCCGGCTTCGCGGGCGGCGTCCGCCAGAGCGGCAATGCGCCCGGCGTACTGGTTACCACCACGGTCGAATACGACAGCCTCGACACCGGCGGCCTTGGCGCGCTCGGCGACCAGGGCGCCGACCGACTTGGCCTGCGCGGACTTGTCGCCCTCGCCACCACGGACCGTGGTGTCCAGGGTCGACGCCGACGCGAGGGTGTGACCCTTAACGTCGTCGATGACCTGGGCCACGATGTGGCGGTTGGAGCGCGTCACGACCAGGCGCGGACGCTCAGCCGTACCGGAGATGTGCTTCCGGATGCGGATGTGACGACGCTTGATGGCAGCACGCTTGTAAGCGTCGCCCTTAGCAATCTTGACACCGTATGCCATGGCTTACTTACCCGCCTTTCCGACCTTGCGGCGGATGACTTCGCCTTCGTACTTGACGCCCTTGGCCTTGTACGGGTCGGGCTTGCGCAGCTTGCGGATGTTGGCCGCAACCTCTCCGACCTTCTGCTTGTCGATGCCCTCGACCGAGAACCGCGTCGGGTTCTCGACCTTGAAGGTGATGCCTTCGGGGGCCTCGACGGTGATCGAGTGGCTGTAGCCGAGCGAGAACTCCAGGTTGGAGCCCTTCGCCAGGACGCGGTAACCGACACCGCTGATTTCGAGCTTCTTCACGTAACCCGTGGTCACGCCGGTGATCATGTTCGCCACCAGCGTGCGGGACAGGCCGTGCAGGGCCTTGTTCTGACGCTCGTCGTTCGGGCGGGTGACATTGAGAATGCCGTCCTCACCCTTGGCGACCTCGATCGGCGCCGCGACGGTGTGGGAGAGGGTGCCCTTGGGGCCCTTCACCTGGACCGTACGGCCGTCGATGGTGACGTCCACGCCGGCGGGAACCGTGATGGGGAGCTTGCCAATACGCGACATAGCTGTTTCCTCCGTTCCCTTCCGTTACCAGACGTAGGCGAGAACTTCTCCGCCTACGCCCTTCTTGCCGGCCTGCTTGTCGGTGAGGAGACCGTGCGACGTGGAGATGATCGCCACGCCGAGGCCACCGAGCACCTTGGGCAGGGAGGTGGACTTCGCGTACACACGCAGACCCGGCTTCGAAATCCGCTTGATGCCCGCGATGGAGCGCTCACGGTTCGGGCCGAACTTCAGCTCGAGGACGAGCTTCTTGCCGACCTCGGCGTCCTCGACCTTCCAGCCGGTGATGAAGCCCTCCTGCTGGAGGATCTCTGCGATGTGCGACTTGATCTTGCTGTGCGGCATCGCGACATCGTCGTGGTACGCCGAGTTCGCGTTACGCAGACGAGTAAGCATGTCTGCGATGGGATCAGTCATGGTCATGAATTGGCCTTCGGCCTCTCTCGCCGGGGTTTCCTGTATGCGCCATCCCTCTCCCCACTCAGTGGCGGGACGGGTGCGGTGCGGGGACCTACGGCGTAGTAAGTCGTACGGGCGTCAGGCGCCCAACCCTCCTAGCCTAAGCCATGGAGGGCAGGGCACCTGACCGAACCCTTTACTTACCGAGAGCCCTGGAATCCCTTGTTGGGGGGACTACCAGGAGCTCTTGGTCACGCCCGGCAGCTCGCCACGGTGAGCCATCTCACGAAGGCAGACGCGGCACAGGCCGAACTTGCGGTACACGGAGTGCGGACGGCCGCAGCGCTGGCAGCGCGTGTAGCCACGTACGCCGAACTTGGGCTTACGAGCAGCCTTGGCAATCAGAGCCTTCTTCGCCATCTCGCTTACGCCTCCTTGAAGGGGAAGCCGAGGTGACGGAGAAGGGCACGGCCCTCAGCGTCGTTGGTCGCCGTGGTCACCACGGTGATGTCCATGCCCCGGGTACGGTCGATCTTGTCCTGGTCGATCTCGTGGAACATGACCTGCTCCGTGAGACCGAAGGTGTAGTTGCCACGGCCGTCGAACTGCTTGGGGGACAGGCCGCGGAAGTCGCGGATGCGCGGCAGCGCGAGCGACAGGGTGCGGTCCAGGAACTCCCACATGCGGTCGCCACGGAGCGTGACGTGGGCACCGATCGGCTGACCCTCACGCAGCTTGAACTGCGCGATGGACTTGCGGGCCTTGGTGATGGCCGGCTTCTGACCGGTGATCGTGGTCAGGTCACGGACGGCACCGTCCATGAGCTTCGAGTCACGGGCGGCGTCGCCGACACCCATGTTGACCACAATCTTGACGAGGCCGGGAACCTGCATGACGTTCTCGTAGGAGAACTCCTCACGCAGCTTGCCCGCGATCTCCTCGCGGTACTTCGTCTTGAGACGCGGAGTCGTGGTGGTAGCCATCAGATGTCCTCACCCGTCCGCTTGGCAACGCGAACCTTGTTGCCCTCATCGTCGAAGCGGTAACCGACACGCGTGACGACCTTGTTGCCGTCCTTCTCCACGACGAGCTGAACGTTGCTCACGTGAATCGGGGCCTCGGTCGTGACGATGCCGCCGGCCTGGGAACCGCTGGCGGTCGGGCCGGCCTTGGTGTGCTTCTTGACCCGGTTGACACCCTCGACCAGGACGCGCTCGTCGCGCGGGTAAGCGGCAATGACCTTGCCCTGCTTGCCCTTGTCCTTGCCGGTGATGACCTGAACCGTGTCACCCTTCTTGATCTTCATGCTTACAGCACCTCCGGCGCGAGCGAGATGATCTTCATGAACTTCTTCTCGCGCAGCTCACGGCCGACGGGGCCGAAGATACGGGTGCCGCGAGGGTCGCCGTCGTTCTTCAGAATGACGGCGGCGTTCTCGTCGAAGCGGATGTACGAGCCGTCCGGACGGCGGCGCTCCTTGACGGTGCGAACGATGACCGCCTTGACGACGTCACCCTTCTTCACGTTGCCGCCGGGGATCGCGTCCTTGACGGTGGCGACGATGACGTCACCGATGCCCGCGTAGCGGCGACCGGAGCCACCGAGCACACGGATGCAAAGGATTTCCTTCGCCCCCGTGTTGTCGGCGACACGCAGTCGCGACTCCTGCTGGATCACGTCTATCTCCTGATTGTCTGCCGGTTCCCGCGGGGATCCCTTTCGGGTCGCCCCGCGAGCCTGGCGGAACCGTCCTGCGGGTAAGCCCCGCAGGAATTACTTGGCCTGTTGAGGGAGAAAACCTCCGCCGGGGGCCGGGCACCTGACGGTGCGGCAGGCCCCCGGCGGGGGGCAACGGGGGGACTGAGCCCCCCGTTTGATTACTTCGCCTTCTCGAGGATCTCCACGATGCGCCAGCGCTTCGTCGTGGACAGCGGACGCGTCTCCATGAGGAGGACGCGGTCGCCGATACCCGCGGCGTTCTGCTCGTCGTGGGCCTTCAGCTTGCTCGTACGGCGGATGACCTTGCCGTACAGGGCGTGCTTGACGCGGTCCTCGACGGCGACGACGACGGTCTTGTCCATCTTGTCGCTGACGACGAGACCCTCACGGGTCTTGCGGAATCCGCGCGCCTCAGTGGTGTTCTCGGTCACGTTGCTCTCGCTCATCAGGCGCCCTCCACCGTTTCGATGCCCAGCTCGCGCTCACGCATCAGGGTGTAGATCCGCGCGATGTCCTTGCGGACGGCCTTGAGCCGACCGTGGTTCTCGAGCTGACCGGTCGCCGCCTGGAAGCGGAGGTTGAACAGCTCTTCCTTGGCTTCGCGAAGCTTCGCGAGAAGCTCCTCGTCACCCAGTTCGCGCAGCTCGGACGCCTTGGTACCGGCCGACATCACGCTTCACCTGCCTCGCGCTTGACGATCCGGCACTTCATCGGCAGCTTGTGGGCTGCGCGAGTGAGGGCCTCACGGGCGATCTTCTCGTTGGGGTAGGACAGTTCGAACATGACCCGGCCCGGGTGCACGTTCGCGATCCACCACTCGGGAGAACCCTTACCGGAACCCATGCGGGTCTCGGCAGGCTTCTTCGTGAGCGGGCGGTCCGGGTAGATGTTGATCCAGACCTTGCCGCCACGCTTGATGTGGCGGGTCATCGCGATACGGGCGGCCTCGATCTGGCGGTTCGTCACGTACGCCGGCGTGAGGGCCTGAATGCCGTACTCGCCGAACGAAACCTGCGTACCGCCCTTGGCCTGACCACGGCGCTTGGGGTGGTGCTGCTTGCGGTGCTTGACCCTACGGGGGATCAGCATGTCGGTCAGGCCTCCGTTCCGGTGCTCTCAGCCGGAGCGGCAGCCGCCGGAGCCTCGGCCTTGGGGGCCTCGGCAGCGGGAGCCTGCTGCGGCTTGCGGCCGCGGCCGCCACGCTCGCCACCACGGCCACCACGGCCGGCCGGGCGGTCGTTGCCGCCACCACGGGCCGGGCGGTTGCCGGCGCGGGCAGCGGCGTTCTCGGCGCGGACCTCGGCGATGTTCTTGACGTCGCCCTTGTAGATCCAGACCTTCACACCGATACGGCCGAAGGTCGTCTTGGCCTCGAAGAAGCCGTAGTCGACGTTCGCACGGAGCGTGTGCAGGGGCACACGGCCCTCGCGGTAGAACTCCGAGCGGGACATCTCGGCGCCGCCGAGACGGCCACCACACTGGATCTTGATGCCCTTGGCGCCGGCCTTCATCGTGCCCTGCATGCTCTTACGCATGGCACGACGGAAGGAGACGCGGGAGGACAGCTGCTCGGCAACGGCCTGAGCAACCAGCTGAGCGTCGGTCTCGGGGTTCTTGACCTCGAGGATGTTCAGCTGGACCTGCTTGCCCGTGAGCTTCTCGAGGTCACCGCGGATGCGGTCGGCCTCGGCGCCACGGCGGCCGATGACGATGCCGGGACGCGCGGTGTGGATGTCCACCCGCACGCGGTCACGGGTGCGCTCGATCTCAACCTTCGAGATGCCGGCGCGCTCCATGCCGGACGTCATCATCCGACGGATGGCGACGTCTTCCTTGACGTAGTCCTTGTACAGCTTGTCGGCGTACCAACGGGACTTGAAGTCCGTGGTGATGCCGAGCCGGAACCCATGCGGGTTAACCTTCTGGCCCATTACCGGGTTCCTTCCTTGCTGCTGACGACCACGGTGATGTGGCTGGTCCGCTTGCGGATCCGGTAGGCACGGCCCTGGGCACGCGGACGGAACCGCTTCAGGGTCGGACCCTCGTCGACGTACGCCTCGGAGATGAAGAGGCTGTCGGCGTCGGTGTGGTCGTAGTTGTGCGCGGCGTTGGCAATGGCGCTGTCAAGCACCTTGCCGACCGGCACGCTCGCGGCCTGCGGGGCGAAACGCAGGACCGCCTGAGCCTCCGTGGCATCCATGCCACGGATAAGGTCCACCACGCGGCGGGCCTTCATGGGCGTAACGCGGATGTACCGCGCCTGGGCCCTGGCTTCCATGGTTGTCCTTCCAGTGTCTGTCATGGTCATTCCACCCCGCGTTAGCGGCGCTTCGACTTCCGGTCGTCCTTGACGTGACCCCGGAAGGTGCGCGTCGGCGAGAACTCGCCGAGCTTGTGGCCGACCATCGACTCGGTGACAAACACCGGAATGTGGGTCTTGCCGTTGTGCACCGCGATCGTGTGGCCGAGCATGGCCGGGATGATCATCGAGCGACGGGACCAGGTCTTGATGACGTTCTTGGTACCGGCTTCGTTCTGAGCGTCCACCTTCTTTACGAGGTGGCCGTCAACGAAGGGTCCCTTCTTGAGACTGCGCGGCATCTAAACCCGCTCCTAGCGCTTCTTGTTCGTCTTGCGGCGGCGGACGATGTACTTGTTCGAAGCCTTCTTCGGCGAACGAGTACGACCCTCCTTCTGACCCCACGGGGAGACCGGGTGGCGACCACCGGAGGTCTTGCCCTCACCACCACCGTGCGGGTGGTCAACCGGGTTCATCGCCACACCGCGGACGGTCGGGCGAACGCCCAGCCAGCGCTTACGGCCGGCCTTACCCCAGTTGATGTTGCTCTGCTCGGCGTTGCCGACCTCGCCGACCGTGGCGCGGCAGCGCTGGTCGACCAGGCGGATCTCACCGGAAGGCATACGAAGGTGGGCCATCGTGCCCTCCTTCGCGAGCAGCTGCACCGAGGCACCGGCGGAGCGGGCGAACTTGGCACCGCCACCGGGACGGATCTCGATCGCGTGGATCGTGGTACCGACCGGGATGTTGCGGAGGGCCAGGTTGTTGCCCGGCTTGATGTCGGCCCCGGGACCGTTCTCGACGCGGTCACCCTGCTGCAGGTTGCGCGGGGCGAGGATGTAGCGCTTCTCGCCGTCGGCGTAGTGCAGCAGCGCGATGCGCGCGGTGCGGTTGGGGTCGTACTCGATGTGCGCGACCTTCGCCGGCACGCCGTCCTTGTCGTGACGACGGAAGTCGATCACTCGGTAGGCGCGCTTGTGTCCGCCACCCTGGTGGCGAACGGTCACACGACCGGCGTTGTTACGGCCGCCCTTGCTGTGCAGCGGGCGGACCAGCGACTTCTCCGGCGTGGACCGCGTGACCTCGACGAAGTCGGCGACGGAGGAGCCACGGCGGCCCGGCGTCGTCGGCTTGTACTTGCGGATTCCCATTTCTCAGTCCTCGTCCGATATTCGGACCAGGGCGCTCCGTTAGGAGGCCTGGCCGAAGATGTCGATACGGTCGCCCTCAGCGAGGGTCACGATGGCGCGCTTGGTGTCAGCACGCTTACCGAAACCGCTCTTGGTGCGCTTGCGCTTACCCTGACGGTTGATCGTGTTGACGCCGGTGACCTTGACCGAGAAGACCGCCTGGACGGCCTGCTTGATCTGGGTCTTGTTGGCGCCCGGCGCGACGACGAAGGTGTACTTGCCCTCGTCGAGCAGCGCGTAGCTCTTCTCCGAGACGACCGGCTTGAGGAGCACGTCACGGGGATCCGTGAAGGACTTGCTCAGCGGGGTCTCGACGGTGTTCTTGCCCTCGGCCTCGTGGCGCTTCGCCTTGGCGACGCGCGCGGCCTTGGCGGCCTTGGCCGCCTTGGAGGCAATGCTCGGGTGACGCGTAGCCATCAGGCTTCGCTCCCTTCGGTGTCAGCGGCCTTGGGGCCAGACACGAAGGACTCGAAAGCGGCCTGGGTGAAGACCACGTCGTCCGAGACGAGAACGTCGTACGTGTTCAGCTGGCCCGGCTCCAGGATGTGGACCTGGGGCAGGTTGCGCGCGGAGAGCAGCGCGGCCTCGTCGGAGCGCTCGATGACCAGGAGCACGTTCTTGCGCTCGCTGACCTTGCCGAGGAAGCTCTTGGCGGCCTTGGTGGAGGGGGTCTCGCCCTCGATCACGCCGGTGATGACGTGGATGCGAGCGTTGCGGGCCCGGTCGGTGAGGGCGTGGCGCAGGGCCGCGGCCTTCATCTTCTTCGGGGTCCGCTGCGAGTAGTCACGCGGCGTGGGGCCGTGGACGACGCCACCGCCGGCGAACTGCGGCGCACGGGTCGAACCCTGGCGCGCGCGGCCGGTGCCCTTCTGACGGTAAGGCTTCTTACCGCCACCGCGGACCTCGCCACGACGCTTGACCTTGTGCGTGCCCTGACGGGCGGCGGCCAGCTGTGCGACGACGACCTGGTGAAGCAGCGGAATGCTGATCTTCTCTACGTCGAAGATCTCGGCCGGGAGCTCAACGGTCCCGGCGGTGTCGCCGGAGGGCGACAGAATGTCAATGGTGCTCATAGTCCTCAGGCCCCCTTGGCCGCGGTGCGGACCAGGACGAGGCCGCCGTTCGGACCAGGAACCGCGCCCTTGATAAGGAGCAGGCCCTTCTCCGCGTCAACGGCGTGAACGGTCAGGTTCTGGGTGGTGACCCGCTCGTTGCCCATGCGACCCGCCATGCGGAGGCCCTTGAACACACGACCCGGGGTGGCGCAGCCGCCGATGGAGCCGGGAGAGCGGTGCTTGCGCTGGGTGCCGTGACCGGCGCCGAGGCCCTTGAAGTTGTGACGCTTCATGACACCGGCGAAGCCCTTGCCCTTGCTCTTGCCGGTGACGTCGACCTTCACGCCCGCCTCGAAGACCTCGGCGGAGATCTCCTGGCCGAGGGTGTACTCGGAGGCATCCGCGGTGCGGATCTCGACGAGGTGACGACGGGGGGTGACGTCGGCCTTGGCGAAGTGACCCTTGAGGGGCTTGTTCACCTTGCGCGGGTCGATCTCGCCGAAGGCGATCTGGACCGACTCGTAGCCGTCGCTGTCGTTGGTACGCACCTGGGTGACGACGTTGGGGCCGGCCTTGACGACGGTGACCGGAACAACACGGTTGTTCTCGTCCCACACCTGCGTCATGCCGAGCTTCTCGCCCAGGATGCCCTTGATCTGCTTAGCCATTCTCAGATCACCGATCCCTAGAGCTTGATCTCGATGTCGACACCGGCCGGGAGGTCGAGTCGCATCAGAGAGTCAACGGTCTTGGGCGTCGGGTCGAGGATGTCGATCAGGCGCTTGTGCGTGCGCATCTCGAAGTGCTCGCGCGAGTCCTTGTACTTGTGCGGCGACTTGATGACGCAGTACACGTTCTTCTCAGTGGGCAGCGGCACCGGGCCTGCGACCGACGCACCAGTGCGGGTCACCGTCTCGACGATCTTCTTCGCCGAGCTGTCGATGACCTCGTGGTCGTAGGCCTTGAGCCGGATGCGGATCTTCTGTCCCGCCATGGCTACTCAGTAGTCCTTTGTCTCGTGAAAACGCTCTGGTGCCCGGGGGCAGATGTCCCGCTCTCCGACCCACGCGGTCGGGTGTGTCGCGCTCCTGCTGACAGGGATATCCACAAGGGATTTCCCTACCAAGGGACGCGGCTCAGCCCAAAAGACAACCGCAGGACCGGGGGCAGGCTGCATTCGATATTCCAAATGCGTGACCACCGGGCGCCTGGTCTGCACCCCGCTGACACTTCCCGGAAGATTCCCGTACGTCCGCCCGAGCGCTGCCTGACGACAGATCGGGCGACGAGTACTGTGGGACTCGCTTCCAGTCCTCCCGGCGGGAGGCGCGCAGCATCGGCACTCGACCGAGCAACTCCGACAGTCTGCCATACGGGGCGGGGGGCTGGCCAATCGAGCCGAGGATCGTACCCCTTGAGTGACGCAGGTCAAACCCTGGGCGCGCGCGTACCCCGGCCGAGGTCGCTCTGGTCGGCCTTGGGGTGCCGTCCGGGGCGCACCGTGACGACGAGTGGAAGTCCACTCACAGTACGTGACCTTCTCTAGAGCCACAGGACGACGAACACGCGTACGACACAGCTCAAGGAAGTACCCCTTGCTCGGGGACCCGCCGACCTCACAGTTTGCCGGTGACGACTCCGCGCCAGGTCCACCCCGCGCCGAGGACGGCGTCCTGCAGGGGGTTCTTGAGTGCAGAGCTGTCGAAGCTGAACGTCTCGGTCGCTTCGAGGCCGCCGTCCTTGCCCCCGCCGAGCGTCCACTGCTTCGAAACCGTCTGCACCTGACCCCGTTGGACCTCGGCCGAGATGGACAGCCTGGGGGTGTCGCCGAGCCAGGTGACCTCGTACTGCTGGTCCAGGGAGCGGACCTCGTTCTTCTCCGGGACCAGGCGCATCCGGACCTGGAACACCCGACTCACCCGGGTACGGGCGAAGAAGCTCTGCCAGGCCGGCTCCAGCATCCGCCACTCCCCCACCAGGTCGGCGCCCTCCGCGCGGCCGTCCCGGATGACGTACGGGACGTCAGAGCGGTTGAGGCCGAGCAGCGCCGCGCGGACCTCGGCGGCGGGTCGCGGGGCGACACCGCCGGCCGGACGCTTGGTTCCGGTCAGCTTGTCGAAGAGTCCCATGAGATCAACCTATGACGAAGCCGCGCCGGCGTCCGGGCGGACCGTGTCCACGAAGTCCCGGAAGTCGTCCAGGACAGCGGGGTGTTGGGACGCGGTGGCGGTCAGGACCAGGCGGATCACTGACGGCTTGCGCGGGGCGGCGGGGTCCAGCTGGTTGGGGCCGGTGTCGGATCCGGCGCCACCCTCGGCCAGAGCGAGGCCGGCGCCGACGGGTGGGTCTCCGAAGGAGAGAGCGAGGCCTCCGGCCCCGGCGTCGGGACAGCGGTCCGGAGACCATGGCGGGCGCCGAGTCAGGCCCCCTACGACAGGCTTCCCGAGAATCGGGCGTCGCGTGGGAGCACGTTCTGGGAACAGCGACCGGTCCGGACGACCCGCTTCTAGACCGTTTCATCGCCGTCGAGTCGGCCGCAGGTCTGTCCGGTCAGCTGAGGACGATCACTCAGGTGGCGCCCTGAGAAGCCCCGACCTGCCCGGTAGCGGCCTCGCGCCGACCCTCGCCGCCGTCAAAAGCCCTGCCCCCGCCCGGCTGACGGGCGGGGCCGCCCTCGAGGTCGTTCGCTCGGCAAGCACTTCGCTGCTGATCTCCAGCTTCGCGGCCCCTGGAGTGGAAGATGTCGTGACGGAGAGAGTGGAGGCGGTCGGCCGACGCGTCCAGGTGGACCTCCTGCTTGAGGAGTCCACTCAGGCATCGGCGGCCTTCCCGGCGCTGCCACCCAAGGTCGCCGTCTGACACCGGGTGGCGTCCGTAGGCGTGCTGCACACCAAACTGATCGCTGCCGACCGGCACACTGCCTTCCTCGGTCCGAGGCGTGGGCGCGGCTTACCGAGGCGGTTGCTGCGGGGCGGATTTCCTGACGACCTCGCGCGTGGTTGGCGGCGAGCTGTCGAAGGCCGTGGTTCCACCCGGTGCCGCTCTGTCCGGCACTGCGCGCCCGCAGGCAAATGAGCGGTTCCCCGTCATGGATGACGCAGAGCCCAAGAATGCCAGTCTGATCGACCGCCACGTAGGGGGCCTCACAGGTTGGCGAACTGACCTGTGGAGGGAGTGCAGAGATCCGTGATCGCCACTTTGATTCGGGCTGGCGGATCTGATCGATTGATAGGTTGAGGGACAGTTCCGCCATGCCGGAGCACAAGAGGTAACACGCAGGCCCCCGTTGAGGTGAGGCCGAGCAGGCATACGGGGAGGGGTCCACGGGTGGCGTGGGACGAGTGGGAGCAGCTGAAGTCCGAGGCGGCGAAAAAGCAGTCGTCACATATGCAGCTCAACCAGCTCGCGCCCTCGGGAGGCGGCGGGGGTGGCGGCAAGAGTGCCTGGGGTGACCTCACGGTCAGCCAGAAGGACCTTGCCTCGGTCGGCTCAGCGGCGCACGACCTGTTCGACGACTTCGGGCGGTACAGCGATCACGCCCGTCTCTCCTCCATGGCTGCCGCCGACGGACTCGATTGACGACGCGCTTGCCCGGCACCATGTGAACTTGCCCAAGGACGGCACCGACGATCTCGTCCGCAACGCCGTCAACGCAGGCTGGGACGCCAGTAGTGAGTACCTGAGCAACACGAAGGAGCGTCCCTAGTGGGGAAGTCACAGAACAGCCCGACGCCGTTTACTTCTTGGCGGAACACAAGAGTCGTCCTTCTTTTCCTAGTGGTTCTCGGGCTCTTCTGCGGCGCCGGATGGACTTTCCTGAATAAAGGCATCTATCTACTCCCCGGTAAAATGTGCGAAGGCACTCTCGAACGGGACATGGTCAAAAGCGTGCTGCCGTCGGCGCGATCGGCCGACAGTGGCTCCGACAGCCAGGGCCCGGGGAATGGGCTTACTTTCTGGTGTCATGTCACCACCAGCAATGACTCGTCCATCTCCGGGGAAGCCCGGGTCCAGCCCACCTCGCGTGAGAAATGGCTCGCCTACTATCGAGGATCCGGGAGCCAGAATCGGATCATCCGCGTCTCCGTCGGCGAGATAGAAGCTCTGGCTCAGGTTGATCCCGGTGCGGACACTTCATCGGTGTACGTGCCCTGTGCTCCGCCAGGTGTCCCCTCCTACAACGCCTCCCAGCCCTATGCCGTCGTCGGAGAGGCCCGCATCCACGGACTTGCCAAGGCCACGGGCGTGCCGCTGCGGCAGGCTCTGACGGACTTCGCCTACCAACTAGCCAAACACGCCTACAAACTGGCCGAGTGCAAGGATCCCCGCGACTTTCCCGAGGAACTGCCCCGCTACGAGAACGCCCGATGAAGGACGAGGAGATCCTCGCGTACTTCGATCACCGCGGTCGGGCCGAGCTGCGTACCGGCCGCATCGGCGCGCCGCAACTCTGGACATCCCGACCCTGACCGACCTCGGCCACGAGATAGCCGGCGACGGCTACCGCCACCCCGTCAATAAGCCCCAGGGCCGCGAACTACTCCTCGAACAGCAGACGTTCAAAAAGGTGATCCGCGGCATCCGCAGCGTCGCCGAACGCGCCAACACCCTACTGAAGGTCACCTTCAAAGCCCTGCACAGAGTCAGCCTGGACCCTGCGCGGGGCGGCGTGCCAGGCCGGCCCCTTCGCCGCGCTGGCTCATCCCACCCGAGAACGGCATCATGCGCCGCGCCTGAGGCAAGAGGCATCCCGATGACCCGGCTCCAGCCGACGAGCACCTGCTCCGCACGCCCGTTGAGGCGTCTCAGCGGCGCAGCTGGAGGGGCGCCTGCTGGCTCGGGAGCTCCGGGTCGCCGTACGCGCCCATGGGAGTGCCCGACGGATAGCGCGCACATTCGGCATACGCACGCACCATGAGACGGTCACCGGGGTACGCCTCGACCGTGACGGTGTCATCGGTCCCCGGAGGCCGCACACTCAGCTCGTTCCGGAACTTGCTCTCGTCATACGAGGTGACCTTCCACCCCTGCCGGCCCAACTCGCCCCTCGCCCGCCGAAGCGCTGCCTTCGCCTGCGTCGGGGAGACCCCCTTGAGCGCCCACTCACTGTCCACGTCGACCACGCCCGGCACACTCGGCGGGGAGTCGCTCAGCTGCTTGGACAGGTTGCTGAAACCCCGGTAATAACAGCTGGAACCGTCGGCCTCCACGCCGCCCCCGGGCCAGTTGTCGGCCAGTTCCGCATCGAACAGCCTCAGTGCGTCATAGACGTGCTGGGTGTGGCCGTCCAGCCGCTGCGCCGTTGCCGCCGGGTCCGCCACCGGGTACGGATCGCCCTCCAGGAACCGGTCCAGCCCCTGGGCGACCCACACCACACCGCCGCACGCCACTGCCGCGGCCAGCGCCGCGGCCAAGACGTTGATCGCCTTGCGGCGCCGTCCGAAGCCGGTGTTTCTCTGTGTCATGTCCAGCATCGTCCGCACCGCGAGCATGAGTACGTGTGCTCAACCTCCGCCGACTCCCCGCTCACCCCGGTTATGCGCACTTCAAGCTCGTCACGGTGTCTCACCGAACGCTCAGAGCTTGAGCACTCCCCGCCAGGTCCATCCGGCGCCGAGCACCACGTTCCGCAGAGGGTCCGTCATCTCCCGGGTGTCGAAGCGGAACGTCTCGACCTTGCGCCGGCGGCCGTCGGGGCCCTGCTTGGTCTCCCACTGCCGGTACACCGCGGGCGCATGCCCACGTCCGTACTGCGCATCGGCGTGGTCGGACGAACGGTTCTCCCACCGCTCGTGGAGGAAACGCACCTCGCGTTTCTCCGGAAGCAGGCGCACCCGGGTCTTGAGGGCCACGCCCACTTCCCGGATCCGGCACTCCGCGACCAGATTGGCCTTCTCCTTGGGGAGGGCGTTGCGCACGCGGAACGGCACATCCGACCCGTTGAGCGCGAGCAGCGCGGCCCGGAGTTCCACGGCCGGCAGCAGTACGACACCGCTGTCGGGGTACCTGGTGCCGGTCAACTTGTCGAAGAAGCCCATCGGATCAACCTGCCTGAGTATGCGCGCGCGGATGAAACGAGTACGCCTCCCAATGCCTCGGGCGTCCATCGCTGATGGGGTTCTGCCGCTCCTCGCCTGGGCGCTACCCCACGACCGTGCCACCTGTCCAGGCCGTATCAGAACTGCTCGATCTTCTGGCCATCCGGAACCTGATAGCAGCCGGATACGACGAAGAAGCTGAGGTTCGACGGATTATCCTTGGCCTGGTAGGTGATTTTGACGCTGAATTTCTTCGTGTCGTTGTCGGCCGTAAGGCTGAGGTTCTTGTTTCGGCTACTGTCCGGTCCGTATTCGACAACCTCCCAGCCATGCTTGGGCAGTTTTGACTTCAGCTGTTCCATCGCGCCATCGAGCTGCTCGGACGAGGTCGGAGTGAAGGACCAGGAATGGAAGATCTGGAAGTACTTGTCCGGGTCCTTCTTTCCGCACTCCTTGACTCCCGGCCCGGTGTCGGATGCCTTCCCTTTGAGGCCGATAAGGTTGTACAGCTCGCTGGAAGTCTTCTTCGCACCCTCGGCGGCGTCACTCGACGTGCTGACGCCGGAAGAAGGGATGTCGTCGGAATTGTTGGTGTCAGTCATGCTGCATCCGGTGAGGGTCGCAAGGGCGATGGGCAGGGTGAGCGCGATTGCGCCCAGTTTCGTCTTCAAGTCGGGGACCTCGTTTGATCGAACCGGAAAACGGGCCGGTCTGTCGGTCGGGCAGCCATGCTTCCTACTTCACATGCGCCCAGGGGTCCGGCGGCGGCTTCAGCTCTACGTCGTCACCCTTGCCGACCGCGACCCGGGCCTGGTTCCGCAGGCTGTCCGAGCCCGCATCCCAGTAACCGCTGTGGCCCTCGGTATCCGTGGTCATCTGGTTGGCACCGAAGCTCGGATCACTGGGAACGACCCAGCCATCCCCACCATGGCCGAAACGACCGATGTCCGGAACAGGATCTCCGTCGGCCTCCTCGTTCCACACGTGCCCCGCGGGGACGTCCAGGTCCGTTGCGTGGGAAACCTTGACGCCGGGGCTGCCAGCGAGGACAACGTCATCGGCGTTGAGCTGCCCCGTCTGGGCCGCGGCGCCGACAAGGGTCGTTCCGTACGAGTGAGCGATCACAGTTCGGTGCGGATCCGAATCACCGGAATGCGACGCGTCAAGGCCGTCCATGAAGTCGCGGAATGCCGGAGCGCCGTCATATGCGTAGTGTTCGAACGGCGAGTCTTTGACGAGATTCTGAGGCGCGTCGTAGCCGAGCCAGGTGATCGTAGAAACAGACTCGCCATGCGCCTCGGTATTGGCCACACGCCACAGGTCCGTCATTCGGCCGATATCGCCGTTGATTTTTCCCAGATTCGATGTTGTGCCCGGCACATACACTGCCTGATGATCAGCGGTGTCAGGATTCCCGTTGGCGACAATCGCGCGCCCATTGCCGTCCGCGTTGAACCCCAGCAGGTACGCCTCGGGCAGCCCACCATTACCCGTCGCGTCGAAGCGGGTCTGGATCGACTCCATGCCCTTGAGAGATGTGGTGAGGTGGTCGTACCGGTCCCCGTACTTGTTGTACCACTCCATCCATTCATCGGTATGCACCTTGGACGCGTAGCCCCCGGCGCTGATCCAGGTCCACTCATTGAGCGGCGCCGCCGGTATCGAATTCAGCTCTGTCTGCATCTTGCCCCGTGCCTCGTCGAACACGATGCGGTTGGCCTCGTCCCGAACCGTGGCAGGTAGCCCGTCGAGCGCGCCCACGGAGTCGGGATGCATGGAGACCCACGCGGCCTGCTCCTCCGCGCTGAGTCCCTTCCACCACTCCGCGTTGTCCTTCGGGCTGCCGTTCGTGGGTGGCTGCGGCAGCGAGTCGAGATACTTCTTGCCCGCCTCGCTCACACCCTTCGTGTCCGAGGAAGCGTCGGCCCAGTCCTTGTCGGAGACGGTCAGATCGTCGTCCGCCTTCAGCGTCCGCAGCTTCGGCGCCCACTTCTCGTCGGCCTCCGTCGCCTCCTTGAGGGCAGCGGCGATCTGGTCCGCGTAGTCCTGTGCGAGGCGGTGGTTGGGGTTGGGGTCGAAGTTGGCCGCCTGACGGCCCACCGCGGAGGCCGTGCCATCCGTCAGGCCGCTCACCGTGCCGCCTTCGGGGATCTTGCCGTCCTCGCCCTTCTCTCCACTCGGCGGATAGGTGATCGAGCCGTCGGCATTCACGGTGAGCTTCGCCGCCTGCGCGCCTTCGAGCGCCGCGTCGAGCTTGCTCTTGGCCGCTCCCACCTCGTACGAGAAGGCTTCGAGAGCCGTACTGACGAGACCGCATTCGACCTGGACGTAGTGGAAGTTCTTGCCCAGTTCCGTCAGCTGATTGATCGCCGCGGTCGCTGCCTCGCCTTTCAGGGAGTTCCTCATGGCCACGGCGATCTGGTTGTCGATGCGGTCCTTGGCCGCGCTCGCCATGTCAGACGTGCTGCGGTAGCCGTCAGCCGCGTCCGAGAACTCGGTCGGTTTGAGGGCTTTGAGCGTTGCAAGGTCCATGCTTGTGCTCACTGCCCCTTGGCCTGGCCGCCGACAACCGGCGTGTCCGCGTACTCGACCTTCAGATTGCCGATCTCGACCTCAACCGCCTCGTCGGTCGCCAGTTGGGCATTGCCCGTCTTCTCCAGCAAGCCCGCCAACTTCCCGCAGCGCCCGCTCACGTCCCGGACGTAGCGCTCCCACGAGCCGTAAACGTCCTTCTGGGCCCCTGCGGTCAGGCAGCCTGAGTCCTTGCCGAAGCCTTTCTGACCGTCCGCCAGCTTCCCCAGTGCCTTGCCGATGTCCTCACGGAGTGATCCGACACCTTCCCCGGCCTTGGCCCAGGCCGGCCTGTTCGACACCAGCGTGCCGCCGGCACCACCCGGATCCATCGGCACGTGGTTCAGCTGCATCCGGGCCGAGTTCCGCTCAGCCGCTACGGTTTTGAGCTGCTCCCACTCCTCCCACGCCATGCGTGGTCCCTCCCCCGTGTCTCGTCGCACACCGACGAACCCATGTAAACGTGCGGCAGCAATGCTGCGGTGATCACGCAACACCGTAGCGTCACCTCGTCAGGCGTCTCATCCGTACCGGCAACCATCAGGCGTGAGTACCCGTACTCAGGTGCCCCTGGCGTGTCGGCGCCTGCCGACGACCACGGCCGTGACGGCTCCGCCGAGCAGTACGGCAGCACCGACGCCCAGCCCGATCCAGAAGAGGCCACTGCCTCCGTCCTCGGCGGAAGCCGCGACCGCGGTGCTGTTCTCCTTCGACTTGGCACTTGTGCCGTTGGGGGCCGTGGCCTCTACCGACGGAGATGCTGAGGCCGCGGCCGCGAGGTCAGGGAGGGGATACGCGTGGGCGGAGCCCGGATCACCGGGATCCTGCAGGGCGACGCGGGGGCGCACGATGCCGTAGCCGATGGAGTCGTTGCGCTTCGCGCCGTCCGTGGGGCCGCCGATGGTGTTGAGCATGACGCGCAGGACCTGGTTGTTGGTCCAGGTCGGGTGCTTGGACCAGATGAGGGCGGCGCTGGCGGAGGCGAGGGCGGTGGCGTCGCTGGTGCCGTGGGAGCGGCACAGGCCCGTGCCGTTCGGGCATCCGGAGTACATCTCTTCGCCAGGCGCGGCAATGTCCACCTGCGGGCCGTACTCGGACTCAGTGGTCTTGCGGAGGTCTTTGCCCACCGCGCCCACGCCGACCACGCCCGGAGTCGCGGCGGGGTACTCCACTGGGTTTCCCTTGTCTTCGCTGCCGCTGTTTCCGACGCCAGCAAAGATCAGCGAGCCCTTGTCCAGCGCGTACTTCACAGCGGCAGTGAGTTGCTCCGATCCTTCGGGCACCGCCATCGAGATGTTGATCACCTGTGCACCGGAGTCAACGGCGTAGCGAATCCCGCGGCTCACGGTCTCGCTGAACTCCTTGGTGTATCGGACGCCGTCCAATCCCCTGTCAGGTGTCCGTACCGGGAGGATCTTGGCTCCTGGTGCGAGGCCGAAAGTGCCAGCGCCCCCGTTGGCCTTGCCTGTGCCGGCAATCAGAAGGGCCATCCCGGTTCCATGCCCCTCGTAATCCGTGTGCTCGTCGCCGGGTGAGTCTGGTGCCTCGTCCATGCCGGGGAGTATCTGCCCCTTCAGGTCGGGCAGGTCAGCGTTCACACCCGAGTCGATGACGGCCACGGTAATGCCCTTGCCCGTGCTGGTCTGCCACATCTGCTCGGCCTTCATCGCCGTGAGGTGCCACTCTCGCTCCCGGATGGACTCCGCGTAGGCGGGCGTGGCCGCAATGCCCACCAACAGCAGGCCCACGGCTCCGGAGACGGCACTCCCAAGGCGGGCGTTCCCTATCGTGCTGGCAGGCATCTGCATCCTCTGGGTCTCATGTGCAGGCTCGGTCGACTTCTGGTGGCTAGGTCTCCAAGCGGCCATTCTGCTGCCCGGTCTCCTGCTCCTCGGTTCGGTTGCCGGCCGTCTTGCCCTGCTCGCTATTCCGTCTCGGCGAGTTCGATGTCCGGGAACCGTTCGGCGGCGCGCCCGTACGCCCGACAGCGCTCGACGTGGGCGTAGCGCCATCGGAGTCCTGGTTTCGCACCAATCCCGACCCACCGCGAGTGAACGGCCCGGTTCCCGAGCGTTTCTGCGGCTGTGGGCGGCCACCCACTACGCCGCTCTTTGGACCGGTTCCCGTGCCCCGCAGCTCAGGTGTCACGCGCTGTCCATTACGCGCTGCACCGGTACTGGCAGTGGGCTTTGGACCATTAGCACCGCGACCAGGCGTGCTGGGTGTTTCACCCCCCACGACGGTGCCGCGCGGCAGCCCACGGGCGGGCCGAGCAGCAGCCGGTCCCGGGGCCGGTGACGTGGCACGGCCACCGACGATGCCGTTACTGCCCGGCGCCCGTCCGGGAGTTGCGACTGCCACCCCGCGTCCCAGGGGGACCGCAGGACGACCTCCGACCATCGGACGTGCCGTGCCTGTCGGGCTCCCCGGCTCGGCAACACCTCCGATACCTCGTACGCCTCGGGAGACTGGTCCCGCCGGTCCAAGCCTGGGCTGAACCGAAGGACGGCCACCGGCCGTGGTGCGCTCCGGACCCGTCAGGCGTGCGGGCGAACCCGGCACGCCACTCGGCATCGGCGGAATCGTCCCCGCGGGCGGCGAACCACCGACGTCAGCCCTGCCACCGCTCGGCGGGCCGGCCGGATTCACGGGAGGTGCTGAGGGCGCTTGCGGCAGTGCCTGCGTCCCGTCGATCTTCACGCCCACATGTTCCGAGGCTTCGGGGCGCGATCGTTCAACTGTCCCAAGCGAGCCGGATTCATCGCTTATACCTCCTCCGCGCCCAGTGGCCTCGACCGCAGTTCTCGGCGCCCCGGAGGAGAACGAGGCGGGAACCGTGTGTCTGCTGGATGGCGTGTCGGTGGCACCCCCTCCGGTCGACACGACTTCGTTTGACCAGACACTGTCCGGATCAGGCTGAATCGCCTTCGGCGGCGGCGGAAACTTGGGCCTCTCCAGTCCGTCCAGCTGCGTGGCCGACAGCGAGTACGTCTGGCCCAGCTTCCGCATCTGCGCGGCCGCCTCCTGGCGCACCTTCTCCTTGTCCGCCGCCAGCGCCGCGAGTTCGCTCGTGGACTTGCTGCTCACCGTCGCCGCGTCCGGGTCGTTGTGCGCCGCTTGCGCCGCGTCCAGGTTCGCCTGGGCGCTCTTGGTGTCGCGCGGGATGGACGCCTGCGCCGTGGCGATCGCTCCCGAGGCCTCGCCCAGCCACTTCGCGGCGCCCTCGCTGAAATCGCCCAGGCGCAAAGTCGAGTTGGCCAGGTCGCCGCTCCACGTGCGGAACGCGTCCGCCCCCTCGCCCTTCCACTCCACGTACTGCGGACGGACCTTGAGTTCCTCCGCGATCTTGCGGATCTCCTCGGCTGCGGCGATCAGCCGGTCGGCGGCGCCCTGCACCGTGCCTGCGTTCGCCTGGTCCAGCCACGCGAGCATCTGCTCGTGGCTCATGTCCTCGAAAGACGTACCGCCGCCGGTCCCCTTGTCGGACATCAGATCGTGCCTCCCGAGTCGCCGCCCGCGGGTGTCTGGCCCGAGTTCGGCTCGCTGCCGCCATGGGTCTTCTTCGGCAGCGCGGGGTCGTAGCTCCCCCCGTAGTGCTTCGTCGTCTCCGTGCTGATCGCCGTCATACGGTCGCGGATGTCCAGGTCGATGTTCTGGTAGCCCTTGTGCGAGGCCAGTACGGCGATGCCCATGCCCTCCATCGAGTCGGACAGCAGTTTCGACAGGCTCTCCAGCTCGGTGATCACCGTCTCGTACGAGGTGAAAAGGCCGGACGCCTCTGCCCACGCCGCGCTCCCGCCGCCGAACTGGTGACGTGCGAGTTGCTCCTGCCCCACCTCGCCCGGTCCCGCCGCCGAACCCTTGAGGTCACGGATCAGGTCGTCGACCCGCTTCTGGAACTTCGTGAACGACGACAGTTCGGTGACCACATCACCGATCGCGTTCTGCGCGGCGTCGAACACGCTCGACGCCCACGACGACGGTCCAGGCGCCGCCCCACTATCGCTCGGCAACACAATCTCTCCCCCGTACAGCCAAAACAGCCGAAGCTTCACCAGCAACTCTAGCTATCGGCTGTGACAGTCCACAGACAGCCTCTGGCGGAGAGTGAACGGAATCGGGCCATTCCGAGGGGCGGCTCGGCCAGTCGCCGAGGCCGGTGAGGAAGAGCATGACCCCACTCAACCCCGCTACAGGAGACGGCACATGAGTGTCCGTACTCATATGCGGGAGCGGGAGTTTCCAAGTGCCCGTCCGGGCCGAACTCGATCTCGCAGCACCGGAGCACCGGAGCACGGCGGAGCGGGTTCCGGTGCTGCCTGCGATCTTCCCCAAGAAACACGAGAGGGAAAGAATCCCCACCAAGCCCCACCCCTCCCGCCCGCCGAAACGGCGACCACCGCGCAAACTCACTCCCGCGAGTGAATATGCCCAACTCGGGTCGATTCGGGAGTGGTTGCCTGCCTTACGCTCAGCGCGACAGAACGCAACCGCAGACATGCGGCAGACATGCGACGGCCCCCGCCGGGACGGCAATCCCAGTGCGAGGGCCTGACCACCGAGGAAGTAGGAGCTTCCCGATGGATACCGAAAACCCTAGCGCGCCCCCGCGCGCCCAGTCCCGTATCGCGGGCAAAAACCACCCCCACCAACACGCGCGGCAGCCACACGCCCGCCCCGTCGGCGTCATCCACGACAACACCCGCCACACCACCCGCTTCACGGTGATCGGCAACCACCTCGCCCAGCACCCGGAGCTCTCAGGACTCGCGATCGGGCTCGCCGTCTACATCCAGTCGCTCCCCACCGGCGCCCGCGTCGGCATCAAGACCCTCGCCGCCCGCTTCCCCGAAGGCCCCACCCGGATCGCCGCCGCCCTGCGCGAACTCGAAACCCACGGCTACCTCCGCCGCACCCGCGAACGCACCCCCGGCGGCCGCATCGTCACCCGCACGATCTCCTGCAACCAGCCCGGACACCACGGAACGCCGGCCGACACCCGCAGCAGGACCGCCCGACGCCCGGACCCAGCCGAACGCCCGCCCCGCAAGCGCCTCCCCACCGTGCCCCAACCCGCGCACTCCTCCCCCACCCTCCTCCGGGCCGCCACCGACCTCCTCGCCGACCTCCGCCGCCACGACCCCCGCCTGCTCTTCTCCGTCACCGACACGGAGCACCTGGCCCCCGGAGTCGCCGCCTGGCTGGAACGCGATCTCACCCCCAGCGCCGTACAACGTGCGCTGACCGCGGACCTGCCACGGGAGGATCTACGCCGCCCAGCCGCCCTTCTTGCCCATCGACTCGCCGCGCAACTGCCGCCTCCGCCACCGTTCCGCGTGCCCGCGCCGCCCCCGGACGTACGGCATCCGCTCCAGAACTGCGAGGGCTGCGACCGCGCCTTCCGCTCGCCCGGCCCCGGCCGCTGCCGCGAATGTCGATGCTCACACGACGGAGGCCGCCCAGCATGAATATGCCGATCCTTGCCGCCCCCGCCCCCGTCGACTGCGGCCCGAAGGAGGTCCTGCGGCAGCACCGCCGGCTCCTTGGACGTGAGGTTCCTGCATTGGAGTCCGCCGCTGCGGCGACGCAGGACTCGCCCTCACCAGTGCCCCAGCCGGATACCCTGGCCGGGGCACTCCTGGAGGACACCATGAGCACACTGGCCGACCACGGACACGAGCTGATCCCCCGTCCCGAGCAGAACCCGGACGCACTCCGCGCCGCTCTCGCCACCGTTGCACCGGGCCGCCTGGAGGAGACGCAGGCCACGAAGGACGAAGCCTTCGCCACACGCGCAGAGCAAACTGGAGCATGAGGACCCCGTCACCGCCCAGGAAGCCCTGCGGGAGCTGAGCACCGTCCTGGACGACGCCATGAAGGCAGTGCGCGGTTGAGCTGGAAGTGGGAGTACGCCTTCGGTGCGGAAGAAGCCGCCCGCACCGCTCCCGCCAACTTCCTCACCAGGGTGGAAGAGAAAGCCTGGGCTTCTGACGACCGCAGCACACATCCGAAGACGCCTCGAGAAAGTCATGCCGACCGAGTGCGTGGCTCACACGGGCACCCCGGACGTGGAGGACCTGCCCGAGGGCATCCTGCGCCACCCCGACGTCATGCTGATCGCCGAGGCGGACATGGAGGGAGACGGGTCCTTCGGCCCTCGTACGATCATCGCCGCCACCGAGATCGTTTCCCGCTCGAACCCGGACAACGACTGGGTGAGCAAGGTGCGGGACCATCCGTTGCACGGCGAAGACGTCACCATCGCCGAAGGGACGATCTCTACCGCGGACCTGCCCCGGTACCCGAACGAGTAAGCCGGACCGCGACAACGACGGCATTCCGCTGCTCCGCCTGGAGCACTCCCGCGCGACACCCCACCCCCGCCCGACGATGCTGAACGCATGGCAGAAGAGACCGGCACACTCGCCGAGCGGCCCGAGCAGCCTCTTCCCCCTGTTCGGGACTGGCCCGCCGGTGAGCTGAACGCCACCGAGTTCGAGCCGGTGCTCGCGGAGCTGATGCGGGAGGGGCCGCTGACGCGGATCCGGCTGCCGTACGGGGAGGGCTGGGCGTGGCTGGCGACGCGCTACGACGACGTGAAGATGATCACGAACGATCCCCGGTTCAGCCGGCGGGAGGCCTCCGTCCGGCAGGTCACGCGACTGGCGCCGCACTTCGCGCCGCGCCCCGGGGCCCTGGCCTGGGCCGATCAGCCCGACCACAACCGGCTCCGGAACGCCGTCTCGGCCGCCTACACCGTGAGCGCCGTGAAGCGCCTGCGCCCCCGTGCCCAGGAGATGCTCGACGCCCTGGTGGACGGTCTGGTGGCGGACGGCCCCCCGGCGGACCTGGTCGAGCGGGTCCTCGAACCCTTCCCGATCAACGTCGTCTGCGAGGTCATGGGCGTACCCGTCGACGAGCGGCAGAAGTTGCACGACTGGACACGGGAGATCATCAGCACGGCGGGCGGCGCCGAGGCCTCCGAGCAGGCCAAGAAGGGGCTCTTCGGGTGGATCGGGGAGGCCGTCCGCGAGCGCCGCGACAGCGAGAGCGACGGTGACAGCGAGGACGTGCTGTCGCTGCTCGGTGGTGCCGTGCGGCGGGGCGAGCTCGGCCTGGAGGAGGCGATCAGTGTCGCCGGGCCGCTCCAGATCGGCGGCGAGGCTGTCACCAACAACAGTGGCCAGATGTTCTACCTCCTCCTCACCCGGCCCGACCTGCTGCAACGCTTCCGCGACGACCCCGCCTCCCGCCCGGCGGGCATCGAGGAACTCCTGCGTCACATCCCGCACCGCGCCGCCGTCGGTCTGCCCCGCATCGCCACGCGGGACGTCGACATCCACGGCACCCTCGTCAGCGCGGGCGACGCCGTCTATGTCTCCTACCTGGCCGCCAACCGCGACCCGGACGTCTTCCCCGACCCCGACCGGATCGACTTCGACCGGGACGCGGGCGCCCATGTGTCGTTCGGCAACGGACCGCACTTCTGCACGGGCGCCGTCTTCTCCCGTATGCAGATCGAGCTGCTGATCGACACCCTGCTCGAACGTCTGCCCGGGCTGCGCCTCGCCGTGCCCGCCGATCAGGTCCCCTTCCGGCAGCGCACGATGATCCGCGGTCCGGTGGCCTTGCCGGTCACCTGGTGACACCCCGGTCCACACGGTGACTCTCCGGCGGGCCCAGGTACGTCCGCCCGAGTCCACCCGTGTCGATCACCAGCCGTTGCAGCACCACCGTCGGGTCGACCATCCAGAACTTCAGGCGGTGCACCCCGGGAGCGGCAACCTCATGCCTCGTCGACGTCACGTTCACGTTGTCCGAGGTGTTGCGGGCCCACTGGCTGTTCATCAGGCCGTCGTCGGCTCCCGTGGCCGCGTGGATGTCGACCGTCCGCGGCGGCGCGTCGTCGAAGGAGAGCGCGTAGCGCAGGCCGCCCGTCGGGAGGGCCGGGTTGCGCGGGGACAGGTACGCCCACACGGTCACCGTGCCGGCGCTCAACAGGCTCACCTCGTACTCCAGGCGGGGGGAGGCCGGGCCGCCCGGCGTCCGGCGCGGGGCCGTCACGGGGTACGGCGTCATGCCCGCCCCGGTGCGGCCGACCCGGTCGACCCGCCGCCAGGCGCCCACCGCCCGTACGCAGTGCTCCGCGTCCATCGCCACATACCCGCCCGCCTCGACGAATCCCCGCAGCCCGCGGCCGGCCGGGTGCTCGGCGATCACCGGCACGACCACCGAGGCTCCCGCACCGCTCACCGTGATCCGGGCCTGTGTACGGCCGTGCGGCGCCCGCGACCAGTCCGCCTTCACCACCGCCCGCGCCTGGTCCCGGACTCTCCCGCGCGGACGGTCCACGGTGATCCACGGCTCCGAGGCCTCGATCCGGTAGTCGAAGGCGTCCCGGCCCCGGTTGAACACCTCGATGTACGGCGCCGGACCCGTCCGGTACGGGCTCAGCACCGCCTCCGCGCCCGGGGAACCGTCGACCGCCACCCCCAGCTCGGCGCCCGGCGGCAGTTCGATGCGGCGCACCGCGGGGAACAGAACGTCCGGCAGTGCCACGTTGTTCAGCTCCGGCTGCTGCCAACTCGCGTTCGGGCCGTAGCGCGCCACATCGCCGTAGTCGATGTGCGGCTGCGTCTGGAAGCCCGCCCATTTGCCGCCCGCGACGCCGTGGTTGAAGCGTGCGGCGAGCGCGAAGTCCCGTTCCAGGGCCGCCTCCGCCGCCGCGGCCAGGTCGTTCGTCGCCGCCCGGCCCTGGGCGGCGTAGAGCAGGTTCGTGAACTCGGCCTCCCGCAGCTCGTACAGGTTGGCCGTCGCCTCGACCTCGTAGCCGACGAGCTCGAACCACGCGTCCCGCGCCGAGTCCGGGAGCCGTAGCGCGATGTGCCCGGCCCGCGCCGCGAGCGTCCGCCACTCCTGCGTGACCTGCTCGAGTTCGCGGCCGTAGAAGGGGGTTGCCTGGTCGTCGTACACCACCGCGCCCGATGCCGGGTCGAGGGTGATCCGGCGGTTGAGGAGTTCCGGCTTGCGGCGCGACTGGAGTTGTCCGTACGTCGCCAGTACGTCCGCGATCGCCGCCGCGTCCTGCGCGCCGAAGTTCTGCCGCGCGTACCGCCTCTCCCACTCGCCGAGCGCGGCAGGCTCGTCCCAACGGCCGGGATTCCAGGCGTAGTCGAGGAAGAACTCGGTCGGCAGCTCGTTGCCCTTGAGGTCGCCGACGTTCGTCACCCACAGCCCGTGGTTGCCGTACGCGTGCGCCTGGTGGAGCTGGTCCCAGAGGTTGGGCAGGTTGGCCGTGTCGACCCACTTGTAGTTGCGGCCCGCGCCCACGTAGTCGAAGTGGTAGTAGAGGCCGTAGCCGCCGGGCCGCGCGGGTTCGGCCGGGTCGGGGTGCTTGCGGATGTTGCCCCAGTTGTCGTCCGTCAGTACGACGGTGACGTCGTCCGGAGCCCGCAGCCCGCGGTCCCAGTACCGCTGGACCTCCTTGTAGAGCGTCCACACCTGGGGGACCGTGGCCGGGTCGCGGCCCGTCACCTCGGCGATGATCGTCCGCTGCGCGTGGATGATCTCCCGCATCAGCTCGACGCCGTCGCCGTCAGGCAGGCTGGTGTCGCCGTTCCCGCGCATCCCGAGGGTGACGACGCCCTCGAAGTCCTGGTCGGCCATCCGGCGGATGCCGTCGCGCCAGTACTCCTTGAGCGCGTCGGCGTTGCGGCGGAACGACCACTCCCCCGTACCGCCGTACGGGTCATGGCCGGGCGTGACGACGGTTCCGGCGCTGTCGCGCACGGCGGGTACCGCGTGCCGGTTCCACTCCTCGATGCCCCGCATCATGGGCGCCTCATGAGACGTGCCCATGACAATCCCGTACTCCTTGGCGCGGGCGTGGTTGCGCGGATCGTCCTCGGCGAAGGCGCGGCCCCACACCGCAGGCCACAGGTAGTTCGCCTTCAGGCGGAGCAGCACCTCGAAGACCTTCGCGTAGAAGTCGGCGTTGAAGCCGCCCTCGTGGCCGGGCGCCCTGCCGGGCCCGAAGTAGGCGGGGGCCCAGGTGCCGAGGGCCGGGTTCTCGTCGTTGATGAAGATCCCGCGGTACTTCACCGCGGGGGTGCCCTGTGTGTGCCGCCCCGGCAGCACGTGGAGCGCGTCGCGGTGGACCGGGCGTACGTCGTCCCACCAGTACCAGGGCGAGACGCCGATGCCGTACGAGACGTCGTACGCGCCGAAGATCGTGCCGCGGGGGTCGCTGCCCGTGATGACGAAGGCCCGGTCGACGCCGGGCATCGGCCGCTCCACCACGGTCTGCAGGGAGGTCTCCCACCGTCCCCGCACCCCCGTGACATCCAGCTTCCCGGTGGCGATCAGTCCGTCGATCAGCGGGCTGCGCCCGATCGTCCCGACGAGCACGACCTCCCGGGCCATCCCGTCACCGGGCCGTACGTCCGTCACCCGTTCGAGGTCGTCACGGAGGTCGCCCGCCACCCGTACGACTCCGGGGTGGTCCTCC
The DNA here is from genome assembly GCF_019091445.1 of Streptomyces sp. GbtcB7. NCBI lineage: Bacteria > Bacillati > Actinomycetota > Actinomycetes > Kitasatosporales > Streptomycetaceae > Streptomyces > Streptomyces sp. GbtcB7. Next base: position 243,800 of record NZ_JAGXJM010000013.1, on the reverse strand, counting down.
GGGGAGACCACGACCGGCGCGCCCACCAGCGAGAACGCTCCACCGGTGAAGGAGATGTACGCGCCGGGGTCGGTGGGCCGCGGCTGCCCAGCGTCCGCCCACGCCACTCCCGACAGGCCCGGCCACGCCGCGAGCCCCGCACCGAGCCCGGCACCGAGAACGGTTCTGCGACTGACGTCTCCAGACATGCCTCACCCCTCGTTCCGACGGCGTACGAATTTGCTCAGCGGCATGACAAATAGTGGAGGGAGGGTCACGCGGGGGGAATGGGTCGTCGGCGTCGAATACTTTCGGAGGCCGTCATCACGCTCACGGAGGCCGTCATCGGCTTACGAAGGCCGTCATCGGCATACGAAGGCCGCCAACGGGTTACGGAGACCGTCATCGGCAAAGATCGTCGGCGGTGCCGGCCACGGCCGGGCCGAGTCCCGCCGGAAGGTGGGCCACGACCAGGGCGACGGCCGCTTCCGCCGTGTCGGTCTCGCCGAGGAGGGTCCCGGCGCGGGGCACGAAGACCTGGAAGCGCCCGTCGTGCCGAGGCAGGACGCTCGGCACCCGCAGCGCGTACGGGTACCGGGTGCAGCTGCTCAGATGCAGGGCGAAGTGGCCGGTGTACGGATACAGCTGCCACAGTGTCCGTTCCGCGCGGGCCGCCTCGATGAGGTGCACGATGCCCGGGTAGCCCACCCCTGGGCGGAGGCCTCCTGCCGCTCGCGACGCCACTGCCACGCCGGCGCCGGCTACCGCCACCGCGCCTCCACGGCATCGGCCGGGCCACGCCGATGCGCCGCCGCCACGTCCGGAAGAACCGGCTTCGTCGGCAGCGGCCGACGTCCCACCGCGCCCAGGTCATTGGAATCCACGCACGCAGTGTGCGCGATGGGCATGGCAAAGGGGCCCGTACGACCGAAGTCGTACGGGCCCCTTCAAGGAGCTCGCGAGGAGCTACCAGGCTGTCAAGCCAACAAGGACTTACTTGTTGATCTTGATGACCTGGCCGGCGCCCACGGTCCGGCCACCCTCACGGATGGCGAACTTCAGGCCCTCCTCCATGGCGACGGGCTGGATGAGCGAAACGGTCATCTCAGTGTTGTCGCCCGGCATGACCATCTCGGTGCCCTCGGGGAGGGTCACAACGCCGGTCACGTCCGTCGTACGGAAGTAGAACTGCGGACGGTAGTTGTTGAAGAACGGCGTGTGGCGGCCACCCTCGTCCTTGGACAGGATGTAGGCCTGGGCCTCGAACTCGGTGTGCGGCGTGACCGAACCGGGCTTGATGATGACCTGGCCGCGCTCGACGTCCTCGCGCTTGATGCCACGGAGGAGCAGACCGACGTTCTCACCGGCCTGGCCCTCGTCGAGCAGCTTGCGGAACATCTCGATGCCGGTGACCGTGGTGGTGGTCTTCTCCTGCTTGATGCCCACGATGTCGACGGTCTCGTTGACCTTGAGGACACCACGCTCGATACGACCGGTGACGACGGTGCCACGACCGGTGATCGTGAAGACGTCCTCGATCGGCATCAGGAACGGCTTGTCGACGTCACGCTCGGGCTGCGGGATGTTCTCGTCGACGGCCTGCATCAGGTCGAGGACGGTCTGGCCCCACTCCTTGTCGCCCTCAAGGGCCTTGAGCGCCGAGACCTTGACGACCGGCAGGTCGTCGCCCGGGAACTCGTACTCGGAGAGCAGCTCGCGAACCTCGAGCTCGACGAGCTCCAGGATCTCCTCGTCGTCCACCATGTCGGCCTTGTTCAGGGCGACGACGATGTAGGGAACGCCGACCTGGCGGGCCAGGAGCACGTGCTCCTTGGTCTGCGGCATCGGGCCGTCGGTGGCGGCGACCACGAGGATGGCGCCGTCCATCTGCGCCGCACCCGTGATCATGTTCTTGATGTAGTCCGCGTGACCGGGGCAGTCGACGTGGGCGTAGTGACGCGTCTCGGTCTGGTACTCGACGTGCGCGATGGAGATGGTGATACCGCGCTGGCGCTCCTCAGGAGCCTTGTCGATCTGGTCGAAGGCCGAGGCCTCGTTCAGGTCCGGGTACGCGTCGTGCAGCACCTTGGTAATGGCGGCCGTGAGGGTCGTCTTACCGTGGTCGATGTGACCGATGGTGCCGATGTTGACGTGCGGCTTAGTCCGCTCGAACTTCGCCTTCGCCACTGGGTCCTCCTGTGGAGTGGTTCTGGTACGCCTTACTCATCGGCGCCAGGTGATCTTTGCTGGGATGCCGCCCGCCGGGGTTCTCCCCCGGGGGACGATCTCTCGTCCCCTTGCCGGTTCGAAGCCCCGGCGGTCGGTGTCAAGCCTAAAGCGTGTAAACGGGGTGTGTTACTCGCCCTTGGCCTTCGCGATGATCTCCTCGGCGACGTTCCGGGGAACCTCGGCGTAGGAGTCGAACTGCATCGAGTAGCTTGCGCGACCCGAGGTCTTGCTGCGGAGGTCGCCGACGTAGCCGAACATCTCCGAGAGGGGCACGAGGCCCTTCACGACGCGGGCACCGGCCCGCTCCTCCATGGCCTGGATCTGACCACGGCGGGAGTTGATGTCGCCGATGACCTCACCCATGTAGTCCTCGGGCGTGGTGACCTCGACGGCCATCATCGGCTCGAGCAGCACGGGGCTGGCCTTGCGCGCGGCCTCCTTGAAGGCCTGCGAACCGGCGATCTTGAACGCGAGTTCGGAGGAGTCGACCTCGTGGTAGCCACCGTCGAGAAGAATGACGCGGACGCCCGTCATCTCGTAGCCGGCCAGGATGCCGAACTGCATGGCCTCCTGCGCACCCGCGTCGACCGAAGGGATGTACTCCTTCGGGATGCGGCCACCGGTGACCTTGTTCACGAACTCGTACGAGGCGTCGCCGCCCTCGATCGGCTCGATCGCGATCTGCACCTTGGCGAACTGACCGGTACCACCGGTCTGCTTCTTGTGCGTGTAGTCGTGACGCTCGACGGCCTTGCGGATCGTCTCACGGTACGCGACCTGCGGCTTACCGACGTTGGCCTCGACCTTGAACTCACGGCGCATACGGTCGACCAGCACCTCGAGGTGCAGCTCGCCCATACCACCGATGATGGTCTGGCCGGTCTCCTCGTCCGAGTGAACCTGGAAGGAGGGGTCCTCCTCCGCGAGGCGCTGGATGGCGACACCCAGCTTCTCCTGGTCACCCTTGGACTTGGGCTCGATGGCGACCTGAATGACCGGCGCCGGGAAGTCCATGGACTCCAGGATGACCGGGTTCTTGTCGTCGGCCAGCGTCTCACCGGTGGTGGTCTGCTTCAGGCCCATGACGGCGACGATGTCACCGGCGCCCACCGACTCGATCTCCTCACGCTTGTTCGCGTGCATGCGGTAGATCTTGCCGATGCGCTCCTTCTTGCCCTTGACGGAGTTCAGCACGGCGCTGCCGGACTCCAAGCGGCCCGAGTAGACCCGGACGAAGGTGAGCTTGCCCAGGTGCGGGTCGCTCATGATCTTGAACGCGAGGGCGGAGAGCGGCTCGTCGTCGGACGGCTTGCGCTTGACGACCAGCTCCGGGTCCTTCACGTCGTGGCCCTCGATGGCCTCGACGTCAAGCGGAGTCGGCAGGTAGCGCACGACCGCGTCGAGCAGGGGCTGAACGCCCTTGTTCTTGAACGCGGTGCCACAGAACACCGGGGTGACCGTGACGCCCTTGGACTTGCCGGACGCGATGGTGACACGACGGATCGCGGCGTACAGCTGCTCCTCGGTGGGCTCCTGGCCCTCCAGGAACAGCTCCATGATCTCGTCGTCGTTCTCCGCGACGGCCTCGACGAGCTTGCCGCGGTACTCCTCGGCAGCCTCGGTGTGCGTGGCCGGGATGTCGACGACGTCGTACATCTCGCCCTTGGCGGCCTCGGCGGACCACACGAGCGCCTTCATGCGGACCAGGTCCACAACGCCCTTGAAGTCCATCTCGGCACCGATCGGAAGCTGCATGATCAGCGGCACCGCACCGAGGCGGTCCTTGATCATGTCGACGCAGCGGTGGAACTCCGCGCCGGTCCGGTCGAGCTTGTTGACGAAGCAGATGCGCGGCACGCCGTAACGGTCGGCCTGACGCCACACCGTCTCGGACTGCGGCTCCACACCGGCGACACCGTCGAACACCGTGACGGCACCGTCGAGGACGCGCAGCGAGCGCTCCACCTCGACCGTGAAGTCGACGTGCCCCGGGGTGTCGATGATGTTGATCGTGTAGTCGTTGTCCTCGAGCGGCCAGTGACAGGTGGTGGCAGCAGAGGTGATCGTGATGCCACGCTCCTGCTCCTGCTCCATCCAGTCCATGGTGGCGGCGCCGTCGTGGACCTCACCGATCTTGTAGCTGACGCCGGTGTAGAAGAGGATCCGCTCGGTGGTGGTCGTCTTGCCCGCGTCGATGTGGGCCATGATCCCGATGTTGCGGACCCTGGCCAGGTCAAGTGAAGTGGTAGCCATAAGGCTTCGGTCTTCTCTCGGTCTCGATGGGGGTAGCGACTACCAGCGGTAGTGCGCGAAGGCCTTGTTGGACTCGGCCATCTTGTGGGTGTCCTCGCGCTTCTTCACAGCGGCACCAAGGCCGTTGGAGGCGTCGAGAAGCTCGTTGAGCAGACGCTCGGTCATGGTCTTCTCGCGACGGGCGCGGGAGTAACCGACGAGCCAGCGCAGCGCGAGCGTGTTGGCACGACCGGGCTTGACCTCGATCGGAACCTGGTACGTCGCACCACCGACACGGCGGGACTTGACCTCGAGGGTCGGCTTGATGTTCTCCAGCGCGCGCTTCAGCGTGATGATCGGGTCGTTGCCCGTCTTCTCACGCAGACCCTCCATGGCGCCGTAGACGATGCGCTCGGCGGTGGAGCGCTTGCCGTTCAGCAGCACCTTGTTGATGAGGGAGGTCACCAGAGGGGAACCGTAGACCGGGTCGATGATGACCGGGCGCTTCGGGGCGGGGCCCTTACGAGGCATTTCTACTTCTCCTTCTTGGCGCCGTAGCGGCTGCGGGCCTGCTTGCGGTTCTTGACACCCTGGGTGTCGAGCGAACCACGGATGATCTTGTAGCGAACACCCGGCAGGTCCTTCACACGGCCGCCGCGCACGAGCACGATGGAGTGCTCCTGCAGGTTGTGTCCCTCACCCGGAATGTAAGCGGTGACCTCGATCCCGCTGGTCAGACGCACACGCGCGACCTTACGCAGGGCCGAGTTCGGCTTCTTCGGGGTGGTCGTGAACACACGCGTGCAGACGCCGCGACGCTGGGGCGAACCCTCGAGTGCGGGCGTCTTGTTCTTCTCGACCTTGTCCTGCCGGCCCTTCCGGACCAGCTGCTGGATCGTAGGCACTACTTCTCCGGTTTCTGTGTGCCGAATGGTGAAGCTAACCTGGAACATCTCCGACCCACGCGGTCGGGTGTGTCGAATGCTGCAGACTCCCGCCGCGAGGCGAAAAGGGCGCAGATTACGGTGGCCGGTTACGGCTCGCCTTGCGGTTTGAAGGCACGCACGCGAGCCAGGGCACACCCCAGGCACAAGGTCTGAGCGTACCTACCGCAAGGACTTCGGTCAAAACAAATGCTGTCCAGGGCGACACGCCGGACTTCTTGCCACGTCAGCGCGGTGCTGCCGCAGGTGGGACGCGAGTCGGGGACGGGCGGTCGTGTGCCGGTGGTGGGGCGGTCGCGGAGCCGTTGCGGGGCGGCCGCAGGGTGGTTGTTGGGCCGGCCTTAGCGCATTCCCGGGGCGCTCGTCCCCAAAAGTTTCCGATCCCCGACGGTACCGCGCAATCTCTGTCCACCGCCGTGTGCCCTTCAGTACCTTGATCGGTCGGCTGCGGCGATCGGGGGGACCATGACGGCAGCACACGCACCGGACTCATCCGGGTCATCCGGGTCATCCGGGTCATCGGGCTCATCGGACTTACCTGGTTCGTGGGATTCGTCGGGCTTACCCGGCGACGGGGGGCTCGACGACCGGGTGCCGTTCCTGGCCCGGCTGGAGAGCGAGGACCGCTCGGCGCTGCTCGCTCTCGGGCACGAGCTCTCGTACGCGCCCCGGATGGTGCTCCTGCACCAGAGTGAGCCGTCCTCGCACGTCCTGTTCGTCACGCACGGCTGGACGAAGGTGACCGCGGCCGCCTCCAACGGCTACGAGGCGCTGCTCGCGCTGCGCGGCCCCGGCGACATCATCGGGGAGTCCGCGGCGCTCACCGGGCGCCCTCGGTCGGCCACCGTGACGGCCCTGGAGCCGGTCCGTACGGTCGCGGTCGAACGCGGCCGGTTCACGGAATTCCTCGCCCGCTCCCCCGCCGTCTCCTTCGCCCTCCTCGGCCTCACCTCCGATCGCACCCGGGCGGCCGATCGGCGCCGCCTGGAATTCGCCTCCCTCAGCGTGCGGGAGCGCTTCGCGATCCTGCTGCTGGACCTGGCCCGCACCCACGGGCGGCGCACCGACCAGGGCATCGAACTCTCCGTCCCCCTGAGCAAACAGGAACTCGCCGGGTCGGTGGGGGCCTCCCGGGAGATGGTCCAACGCCTGCTGAAGGACCTGCGGGAACGGGGGGTCGTGATGACGGGGCGCCGGGCGCTGGTGATCGTGCGGCCGGATGTGCTGCGGCGGATTGCGCGGGGGTGACGTGGGTTTGGTGGGGGTGGTGGGGCTGGATGGGTGGGTCACTGCGGGCGGGTGGGGGCCGGGTCCGGTGGATCACTGCGGGCCCGGTGGTGGCTGGGCGCGCAGTTCCCCGCGCCCCTTGAGTGCGCTGGCGCGCATCTTTCAGCCCGTCCGGCGTTTGAGGACGAGGCCGTTCGGGCCGATGCGGGGGTCCAGGGGGCGCAGCGCCCCTGGCGGGGGCGAGGGGGCGGAGCCCCTGGGGATGGGACGGGTAGGGGCGGCGGGGGCGAGGGACCGGGCGTTCTGTGTACGCCGTCACACTCCGACTGCGTCATCCGCCCTCACGCCACCACAACCCCGCCCGCCACTCTTCTGCCACTGCCGCACCACCTGCGAGAGGCGACCATGACCGACCCCGTGAGCCGGACGATCCTGTTGCTCGACATCGAGAAGTACAGCGACCGGGACGACATCGAGCAGGCGTACCTGCGGCGCATGCTGTACGACGTCGCCGACCGCGCCCTGGAGCGCGCCGGCATCGACGAACGCCTGCGCCTGCGCGCCGACCGGGGCGACTCCGTGATGGAGCTGATCGACGCCAACGCCTCCGTCACCGCACTGCTGCGCGCCCTGCTCACCGAGGTCCCCACCCAGCTGCACGCGGTCAACCGGATGGCGTCCAGCTCGGCGCAGATCCGGCTGCGCGGCGTCGTCGCCACGGGCTACGTCGCCGTGGACGAGCACGACGGCTGGGTCGGCTCCGACCTCAACCACGCCTGCCGCCTGCTCGACGCCCAGCTGCTGCGCGCGGCCCTGCGGGAGCGGAGAGACGACTTCGCCCTGTGCGTCTCGGAGAGCGTGCACACGGGGATCGTGCGGCACGGTCACGCGGGCATCCCCGCCGAGGACTTCCACCCGGTGACCGTGGACAGCAAGAACGGCCCGCTGCGCGCCTGGCTGCACGGCCCGGTGCCGGGGGCCGGCGACGACCACAGTGAGAAGGGGGGAACCTCGGTGCCGGGCGCCAGCTCGGGGGAGCGTCCGGCACCGAGGCGGGATCAGCCAGGGACCCAGGCGCCCGGGTCCCAGGCCCCCGAGGCCCGCGCGGCCCGGCCAACCGCCCCTCCCGCGGGCGCCGTCTTCCACTTCGACGGAGGCGCCCCCACCTTCGGCGGCAGCCTCGTCGGCGGCGACCAGCACGGCGTGTCGGGCGGCCAGGTCACCGGAGACGTCCACCTCGGCGGGTCCGGGGGTGAGTCGGCGTGACGGTGCCTCCACCCACGGCGCCGGGCCCCGGCGACGTACCCCCGAAGGACGTCCACCCGGCCCCCGAACCTGACACCCGGCGCCAGGACGCAGAGGGGGAAGGAGAGGGAGAACAGGAACGGACGCAGGAGGCGCGCGCGGCACAGCGCGAGCTCTTCGCGCACACCCCGGGGTTCATCCTCGGCTCGGCCGCGTCCTTCGGCGGGAGTCTGGTCGGCGGCGCCCAGCACGGCGTGTCCGGCGGCGAGGTCGCCGGTGACGTGTTCATGGGCGGCAAGACGGAGATCCACCACCACGGCTCGGCGGCTTCGGCGACGTACGCCTCCGGAGAGATCCCACGGCGACACCTCGAAGACCTGGACGCCGTCTTCGTCGAGAGCCCCGCCTTCGCCGCCGCCCTGGACCGGCTCCGCGAAGAACGCGTTCTCGTCCTCGCCGGCGCCCACGCCACCGGCCGCCACGCCGCCGCGCTGATGCTCCTGCACCGGCTGGGCGTGCCCGCCGTGCACGCCCTCTCGCCGGAGACGAGCCCGGCGACCCTGAGCGCCCCGCTCACCGCACCCGGCGGGCACGTCCTGCGCGATCTGCCGCTGAGCCGCAACCGGCCGCTGCGCGACACCCATCTCCACGCGGCCCGCGACCAGCTCAAGAAGGTCGACGGGTACCTGGTGGTGACGGTCGAGAACTCGCCCTTCCTGCTGGGCGCCACCGCCTCCGTCTGGCAGCCGCCGGAGGCGTCGGCCGTCGTCCGCGCGTATGTGAGCAGGCACCGCGCGCAGGACACCGAGGGCCTTCTCGCCCTCGCCCCGGTGCGGGACTTCCTCACCCGGGGACACCATCAGCCCGCCGAGGCGGCCGAGTTCGCGAAGGAGGTGGCGGGTTACGACGGCGGCGAGGCGGCTGCGGCCCGGCTCGCGGAGTTCGGGCAGGCGGCCGTGGAGCAGCAGTGCCGGGAGTGGCTGAGCGACCCCGAGTCCACGCTCCGCGACAAGGCCTTCCTCATCTCGCTCGCCGTCTTCGACCGGGCGCCGTACGTCCTCGCCGCCGAACTCGCGGACAAGCTGTTCGTGCACTTCCAGCGCTTGCAGCACCCCGAGGAGCCGCCGGAGATCCCGGTGTTCGGGCTCGCCGCCGAGACCCGGCTCGCGCGGGCCCGCGCCGAGGGGGAAGTGCGGGACGAGGCGACCGAATGGGGCCCGGTGCCGCAGTTCACCGCGTTCTTCCGGAAGGAGAACACCCCCCGCGCCCTGCTCACCGAGGTGTGGACGGGACATCCCTCGGCCCGGCCCGCGCTGATCGCCTGGCTGAGGGAGCTGGCCCGCGACGGGCGTCCCGTCGTACGGACCCGGGCCGCCGCGGCCACCGCCATGCTCGCGCTCGCCGACCTGCCCTCCGCGGTCGCGCTGCTGATCGACGGCTGGGCGGTGTCGAAGACGTTCGGCCCCCGAGTCACCGCCGCGAACACCCTCACACTCGCCCAGCTCCTCGACGCGCCCGTTGTCCTGCGCCTGCTCACCCAGTGGTGCACGGACGCCCACTGGGCCCGCCGCTGGACCGCGATCCGCGCGTTCGGACTGCTCGCGCCGCTGCGCCCGCACCTCGCGAGCACGGCCCTGAGCGCCCTCGCTGCCCGGGCCCGGGCCGACAACAGCAGCCCGGCCGAGGCGGCCAACCTGGTCGAGTCCACGGCCCTGCTGCTCTCGGTGGGCCTCAGGCGCGGCGAGATGCTCTCCGAGCTGGTGCGGCTGCTCCACCACGACACCCCCGCGGTCCGCGCGCTGGCGCTGGGCGCCTTCGTGCTGGCGTGCGACAACGCCGAGGAGGGCGCGCTCGTCGAGTGGTACGCCGGCGACGGCATGTACCAGGCGGACTCGGCCCGCGACCTCGCCACCCTCTGGCGCACCGCCCTCGGCGACCGCACCCACACCCGGGGCGCCCTGAACGCCCTGCACACCTGGGTGTACGTGGCCGAGCGCCGCCCGGACGCGGCCCAGGCCCTGGAGCTGCTGCTGCCCGCACTGGTCGTCACGGCGGACGACCACAAACGCCTCAGCCACGAACTGCGCACCCTGCGCGGCCGGGACGGCGGCCCGCGCCCGCCCCTCGCCGACCGCCTGCTCGCCGCACTGCGTCCCCCCGTCCCGACAGCCTGACACAGAGTTACGAGGAGTTGACCCATGGCGGAATTCCGCCGCCCGCCGGAGTGGCAGCAACAGGCCGACCGGCACACCATGCTGATCGACCCGGTGCTCACCGTGCGGCCGATCTCCCGTTTCGACTACACGGCCCGGCGGCCGGTCTCCGCGATCGACCACGCACTGGTGTTCGCCACCGCGGGCGGCGGCTACGACGCGTACATGCCCCCGCACCGGCCGAGCCGCACGGACGCCGCGACCCGCCGCTACACCTCGGTCTACGAGGTCGACATGGGCAGCCACCCGGTCCAGCTGGAACTCGAACTGCCCAGCGACGACGACGCGTTCTCGTTCGGCGCCACCGCCGATCTGACCTGGCGCGTCTCGGACCCGATCGCGTACGTGGCCGGCGGCGAACGCGACGTGCCCACGCGGCTCGCCCGTGAACTGCACCAGCTGGCGCGACCGGTCAGCCGCCGGTTCTCCATCGAGGACAGCCGGGACGCCGAGGCCGAGGTCCAGTACGCCGTCGAGAGCGGCGTCTTCGCCGACGGCATCGGGCTCGCGGTCACCTGCGCGGTGCGGCTGCGCCTGGACGACGACGCGATCGCGCACAGACGGCGCAAACGGGCGCTGCGCTACGAGGCCGACATGCTCGACCCCGAGCACGAGTACCGGCTGCGCCAGGCCCAGCAGCTGCACGAGCTGGAGGTGCTGCGCCAGCACCAGTCGCAGGAGCTGATGGCCCAGAAGATCGCCTTCTACCAGCACCACCTGCAGCACGGGGGTGTCGCCCAGTGGGCGTTCCACCTCGCCGCGCACCCCGAGGACACCCGGATGGTCATCAACGCCCTCCAGAAGGACCAGCTCTCCGCCATCGAGAGCCAGCTGGAGCTGATCGCCGGAGACACCCTGGAGGACTACCAGAAGGCCGAGTCGGCCCGCTCCACCCTGCGCGTCGTCAAGGAACTCAACAGCCGCCAGGAGCCCCCGTCACAGCCCCCGGTGCCCGGCCGACCGGCGCCGCCGCCCGGGGGCGTACCGCAGCAGCCGTACGACCTCTCGCAGCCGTACGGGGCCGCCGCCCAGCCCTATGGCGGCGCTCCGGCCCCCGGAGGCGTACCGGGCGCCCCCTACACCCCGCCGGGGCCGCCCGTGTCCCACCAGCCGTACGTCCCGCCCGCGCCCGGAACCGTGCCGCAGGGGCCCTACCAGGCTGAGCCCCCGGCCACGCCCGCCGCCGGCAACCCGTACGACCAGGCCCCGCCGCCCCCGGCCGTCGCTCCCACGCCCGTCATTCCGCCCGCGCCGTCCGCCTGTCCGCCGCCCCCGCCCCCAGCGCCGGAGTCCTCCGAGACGGGCCCGGAGTGACCACCACCGCTCCAGGCACCGGAACCGCCGAACGGCTGCTGGAGGAGCTGCGGGGCGAGATCGCCCGGGCCGACAGCAAGGCGTCCGTGCTCGTGGCGGCGCTCGGGATGACGGCGGGGGTGTTCAGCGGGCTGCTGGCCGGGCGGAACTGGTCACCGAGCTCGCTCTCCGCACCCGGTACGGCCGTCTGGTGGACCGGCGCCCTGGCCCTCGCCTTCGCCCTGTTCGCGCTGCTGCTCGCGGTGCTCCCCCGGTACCGCGCCAGTTCATGGGCCCTGGGCCGGCCCCTCTGTTTCTTCGGCGACATCCAACAAGCCGTACGTGAAGGTCAGTTGGCGACCGCTCTCGCCGACACCGACCGCGACCCCGCCGCCGGACTCACCGCGGCGCTCACCGAGACCAGCCGCATCGCCGCCCGCAAGCACCAGTGGATCCGCACCGGCCTGATCGCCTTCTGCGCGGGCACGGTGCTGCTTCCCGCCGGGCTGCTCATCGGCTGACGTCCCCATCCTGAAGGAGCCCCACCTTGTCCTACCCACCAGACCCGGCCGCCCCGGAGCCCGGCCCCGTCTACCCGGACCCCCCGTACCCAGGCCCGCCCGCGCCCCCGTACCCCGGGGCCGCCTCGACTCCGCCCCCGTATCCCGGATCCGCCGCTCCCTCGCCCCCGTATCCCGGGCCCGCCGCTTCCCCACCGCCGTATCCCGGGTCCGCCACTCCCCCACCCCCGTACCCCGGGTCCGCCACTCCGCCCCCGTACCCGGAGACCCCCGCGCCCCCGTCCTATCCGGGCGACGCACCCCAGTACCCCGGGGCCGGGGCCGCGCCTTCGTACCCCGCGGCGCCGCCCGCCTACCCGGGGGCCACGCCCACGTACCCGAGCGGCCCGCAGCCCACCGCCACCGCACCGCCGTACATCCCGGCGCAGACGCCCCCCGCCGCCCCCACACCCGCGGCACCGCCGGAGGCCCCCGCACCCGACGACCTCGACTACCGTCACGCGGGCTCCCGCATCCACGTGGCCGCGCACCAGCGCGGTGCCGACGCCACCGCGATCGGGCAGCTGGCGGTCCAGGTGCCGGGCTTCCTGGTGAGCCTCGCCGTGGTCGCCTCGTTCGCCGTGGGAATCCTCGGCACGGCCATCGGCTGGCTGGTCATCCTCGCCTGGCTGGCCTCCGGGGCGCTCGTCTTCCACCGGCCCACCGAGCTGGCCTTCGCCCGGCACGTGATGAAGCTCAGGGCGCCGCTCGCCGAGGAGCGGGCCCGTCTGGAGCCGATCTGGCGCGAGGTCACCGCCCGAGCGGGCATCGAGGCACACACGTACGAGCTGATGGTGGAGAACAGCACGGACCTGAACGCCGTGGCGGCGGCCGGCCATGTCGTCGGCGTCACGACGTACGCGCTGAACGAGATCCCCAGCAGCAACCTCGCCGCCGTACTCGCCCATGAACTCGGCCACCACACCGGCGGTCACGCCTGGACGGGCCTGCTCGGCTACTGGTACTCGCTGCCCGGCCGGATCGCCTGGGCCTTCATGCGGGGCATCGCCCGGATCGCGATCCGGGTCGCGAGCGTGTTCTCGCTCGCCGCGACCGGGATGGTCTACCTCTTCATCGGGATGTTCGTGATCGGCGGGTTCGTCGCCGCCTGGTACATCACCGTGCCGCTCGTCGTCGCCCCCTATCTGCTCGCCCACGTGGGTCGCCAGGGCGAGCTGCGTGCCGACCGGCAGGCGGCGGACCTCGGCTTCGCGCCCCAGCTGGCGCAGGTCCTGTACCACTTCCAGGCCCAGGAGGACGCCGTGAAGGCGCAGGCCGCGGCGCAGGGCAGGCAGCTCAAGGAACCGGGCGGCCTGGCCAAGCTGCTGACCACGCACCCGGACAACTACACCCGGCTCCAGGCCCTGGAGCCCTACCTCCAGCTCGGCCGCTGACCACGGACGCCCGGCACCGGACAACGCCGAAGGGCGGCCACCCCGTACGAAACGGGGTGGCCGCCCTTCAGTACTTCAGACGTACGCCTTACTGGTTGTACGGACCGTAGTCGTAGTCCTCCAGCGGGACGGCCTGGCCGGAGCCGGTGCCGAACGGCGAGTAGTCGATGTCGTCGTAGCCGACGGCCGAGTACATCGCGGCCTTGGCCTCCTCGGTCGGCTCGACCCGGATGTTGCGGTAACGGGACAGACCCGTACCGGCCGGGATGAGCTTACCGATGATGACGTTCTCCTTGAGGCCGATCAGGGAGTCGGACTTGGCGTTGATCGCCGCGTCCGTCAGAACCCTGGTCGTCTCCTGGAAGGACGCCGCCGACAGCCACGACTCGGTCGCCAGCGAGGCCTTGGTGATACCCATCAGCTGCGGACGGCCGGAGGCCGGGTGGCCGCCTTCCTGGACCACACGACGGTTCTCGGTCTCGAACTTCGAACGCTCGACCAGCTCGCCGGGCAGCAGCTCCGCGTCGCCCGACTCGATGATCGTCACACGGCGCAGCATCTGCCGGATGATGATCTCGATGTGCTTGTCGTGGATCGACACACCCTGCGAGTTGTAGACCTTCTGGACCTCGCCGACCAGGTGGACCTGGACGGCACGCTGCCCCAGGATGCGCAGCACGTCGTGCGGGTTGGTGGCACCCACGGTGAGCTTCTGGCCCACCTCGACGTGCTCGCCCTCGGACACCAGGAGCCGGGCACGCTTCGAGATCGGGAACGCCGTCTCGTCGCTGCCGTCGTCCGGGGTGACCACGAGCTTCTTGGTCTTCTCGGTCTCCTCGATCCGCACGCGGCCGGAGGCCTCGGAGATCGGGGCGACACCCTTGGGCGTACGAGCCTCGAAGAGCTCGACGACACGGGGCAGACCCTGGGTGATGTCGTCACCGGCCACACCACCGGTGTGGAAGGTACGCATCGTCAGCTGGGTACCGGGCTCACCGATGGACTGGGCGGCGATGATGCCGACCGCCTCACCGATGTCGACCAGCTTGCCGGTGGCCAGCGAACGGCCGTAGCACATGGCGCAGGTGCCCACGGCGGACTCGCAGGTCAGGACCGAACGGGTCTTGACCTCCTCGATGCCGTGCTTGACCAGCTCGTCGATGAGGACGTCGCCGAGGTCGGTGTTGGCCGGGGCCAGCACCCTGCCGTCGACGGTGATGTCCTCGGCCAGCGCACGTGCGTACACGCTGGTCTCGACGTTCTCCGCCTTGCGCAGGACACCGTCCGCGCCGCGCTCCGCGATGTGCAGCTTGAGGCCACGGTCGGTGCCGCAGTCCTCCTCGCGGATGATGACGTCCTGGGAGACGTCGACCAGACGACGGGTGAGGTAACCCGAGTCGGCGGTACGCAGAGCCGTGTCCGCCAGACCCTTACGAGCACCGTGCGTCGAGATGAAGTACTCCAGCACCGACAGGCCCTCACGGAAGGAGGCCTTGATCGGACGCGGGATCGTCTCGTTCTTGGCGTTCGACACCAGACCGCGCATACCGGCGATCTGACGCATCTGCATCATGTTTCCTCGGGCACCCGAGTCGACCATCATGAAGATGGGGTTCGTCTTCGGGAAGTTCGCGTTCATCGCCTCGGCGACCTCGTTGGTCGCCTTGGTCCAGATCGCGATGAGCTCCTGAGTGCGCTCTTCCTTGGTGATCAGACCGCGCTCGTACTGCTTCTGGACCTTCTCGTCCTGCGCCTCGTAGCCCTTGACGATCTCCTTCTTCGCCTCGGGAACGACGACGTCGGAGATGGCCACGGTGACGCCGGAACGGGTCGCCCAGTAGAAGCCCGCCGCCTTCAGGTTGTCGAGCGTCGCCGCCACGATGACCTTGGGGTAGCGCTCGGCCAGGTCGTTGACGATCTCGGAGAGCTGCTTCTTGCCCACCGAGTAGTCGACGAACGGGTAGTCCTCGGGCAGCAGCTCGTTGAAGAGCGCACGGCCCAGGGTCGTACGGAGGCGGAAGGTGTCACCCTGCTGCCACTCGGGCTCGCCCTCCTCCTGCGCCGGCGGGGTCCAGCCGCGCGGCGGGATGGTGCCCACCGGGAAGCGGATGTCGACGGCCGACTGGAGCGCGAGCTCCCCGGCGTCGAACGCCATCGTCGCCTCGGCCGTGGAGCCGAACGCGCGGCCCTCGCCCTTGACGTCGCGCAGCTCGCCGTCGGTGGTGAGGAAGAACAGACCGAGGACCATGTCCTGGGTCGGCATCGTCACCGGACGGCCGTCGGCGGGCTTGAGGATGTTGTTCGAGGACAGCATCAGGATGCGGGCCTCGGCCTGCGCCTCCGCGGAGAGCGGCAGGTGGACGGCCATCTGGTCACCGTCGAAGTCCGCGTTGAACGCGGTGCAGACGAGCGGGTGGATCTGGATGGCCTTGCCCTCGACCAGCTGCGGCTCGAAGGCCTGGATGCCGAGGCGGTGCAGCGTGGGCGCACGGTTCAGCAGAACCGGGTGCTCCGCGATGACCTCTTCCAGGACGTCGTACACGACCGTGCGGCCGCGCTCGACCATCCGCTTGGCGCTCTTGATGTTCTGCGCGTGGTTCAGGTCGACCAGGCGCTTCATCACGAACGGCTTGAAGAGCTCCAGCGCCATGGCCTTGGGCAGACCACACTGGTGCAGCTTCAGCTGCGGACCGACGACGATCACGGAACGCGCGGAGTAGTCCACACGCTTGCCGAGCAGGTTCTGACGGAATCGACCCTGCTTACCCTTCAGCATGTCGCTGAGGGACTTCAGCGGACGGTTGCCGGGGCCCGTGACGGGGCGACCACGACGGCCGTTGTCGAAGAGCGCGTCGACGGCCTCCTGAAGCATGCGCTTCTCGTTGTTCACGATGATCTCGGGGGCACCGAGGTCAAGGAGTCGCTTCAGACGGTTGTTGCGGTTGATCACGCGGCGGTACAGGTCGTTCAGGTCGGAGGTCGCGAAGCGGCCACCGTCCAGCTGCACCATCGGACGCAGGTCCGGCGGGATGACCGGCACGCAGTCGAGCACCATGCCCTTGGGGCTGTTGCTGGTCTGCAGGAACGCGGAGACGACCTTGAGGCGCTTGAGCGCACGGGTCTTCTTCTGGCCCTTGCCGGTGCGGATGATCTCGCGGAGGCGCTCGGCCTCCTCATCGAGGTCGAAGGACTCCAGGCGCTTCTGCAGCGCCGCGGCACCCATCGAACCGTCGAAGTACGTGCCGAAGCGGTCACGCAGCTCGCGGTAGAGGAGCTCGTCACCCTCAAGGTCCTGGACCTTCAGGTTCTTGAAGCGGGTCCACACCTCGTCGAGACGGTCGATCTCGCGCTGCGAACGGTCACGCAGCTGCTTCATCTCACGCTCGGCACCCTCGCGCACCTTGCGGCGCACGTCGGCCTTGGCACCCTCGGCCTCGAGCTCGGCCAGGTCGGTCTCGAGCTTCTTGGCGCGGGCCTCGAGGTCGGCGTCGCGACGGTTCTCGATCTGCTGACGCTCGACGGAGACGTGCGCCTCCAGCGAGGGCAGGTCGCGGGTGCGGCGCTCCTCGTCGACGAACGTGATCATGTACGCCGCGAAGTAGATGACCTTCTCGAGGTCCTTCGGGGCGAGGTCGAGCAGGTAGCCCAGACGCGACGGAACGCCCTTGAAGTACCAGATGTGGGTGACGGGAGCGGCCAGCTCGATGTGGCCCATCCGCTCACGACGCACCTTGGCGCGAGTGACCTCGACGCCGCAGCGCTCACAGATGATGCCCTTGAAGCGGACACGCTTGTACTTACCGCAGTAGCACTCCCAGTCCCGGGTCGGACCGAAGATCTTCTCGCAGAAGAGTCCGTCCTTTTCGGGCTTGAGGGTGCGGTAGTTGATGGTCTCGGGCTTCTTGACCTCGCCGTGGCTCCACTGACGGATGTCGTCAGCGGTGGCCAGACCGATCCGGAGCTCATCGAAGAAGTTGACGTCGAGCACTATGCGTCAATCCCTCTCAGGGTTGTAAGTCTTAGGGGTCTGATACGGGGGTCCTGGGGCCGGCGGGCCTTGGTCACCTTTTCCACAGGCGGTCAAGGCCCGGCCGGACTCCCGTCAGACCTCTTCGACGCTGCTCGGCTCGCGCCGGGACAGGTCGATGCCGAGCTCCTCCGCCGCGCGGAAGACGTCCTCGTCGGTGTCACGCATTTCGATGGACATACCGTCGCTGGACAGCACCTCCACGTTGAGGCAGAGAGACTGCATCTCCTTGATGAGCACCTTGAAGGACTCGGGGATGCCGGGCTCGGGGATGTTCTCGCCCTTGACGATGGCCTCGTAGACCTTCACGCGGCCGGTCACGTCGTCGGACTTGATGGTCAGCAGCTCCTGGAGGGCGTAAGCGGCGCCGTACGCCTCCAGCGCCCACACCTCCATCTCACCGAAGCGCTGGCCACCGAACTGGGCCTTACCACCCAGCGGCTGCTGGGTGATCATCGAGTACGGACCGGTCGAGCGGGCGTGCAGCTTGTCGTCGACCAGGTGGTGGAGCTTGAGGATGTACATGTAGCCGACCGAGATCGGCTCCGGGAACGGCTCGCCGGAGCGGCCGTCGAACAGCGGCGCCTTGCCGGACGGAAGCACCATGCGCTCGCCGTCGCGGTTCGGGATCGTGTGCTGCAGCAGACCCGCGAGCTCGTCCTCACGCGCACCGTCGAAGACGGGGGTGGCGACGTTGGTGCCCGGGGCGACCACGTCGGCCTCGATGGCCTGCAGTCGCTGCGCCCAGTCCTCGGCGAGACCGGAGACGTCCCAGCCGCGGCTGGCGAGCCAGCCGAGGTGGATCTCCAGGACCTGTCCCGGGTTCATTCGGGACGGGACACCGAGCGGGTTGAGGATGATGTCGACCGGGGTGCCGTCCTCCAGGAACGGCATGTCCTCGATCGGCAGGATCTTCGAGATGACACCCTTGTTGCCGTGGCGGCCGGCGAGCTTGTCACCGTCCGTGATCTTGCGCTTCTGCGCCACGTAGACACGAACCAGCTGGTTCACGCCCGGCGGCAGCTCGTCGCCCTCTTCACGGTCGAAGACGCGGACGCCGATGACCTTGCCGATCTCGCCGTGCGGCACCTTCAGCGAGGTGTCGCGCACCTCGCGCGCCTTCTCACCGAAGATCGCGCGGAGCAGGCGCTCCTCCGGGGTCAGCTCGGTCTCGCCCTTGGGCGTGACCTTGCCTACCAGGATGTCGCCGGCGACGACCTCGGCACCGATGCGGATGATGCCGCGCTCGTCGAGGTCGGCGAGGACCTCCTCGGAGACGTTCGGGATGTCCCGGGTGATCTCCTCGGGGCCGAGCTTGGTGTCACGGGCGTCGACCTCGTGCTCCTCGATGTGGATCGAGGAGAGGACGTCGTCCTGCACGAGGCGCTGCGACAGGATGATCGCGTCCTCGTAGTTGTGACCCTCCCACGGCATGAACGCCACGAGCAGGTTCTTGCCGAGCGCCATCTCGCCGTTC
This sequence comes from Streptomyces sp. GbtcB7, assembly GCF_019091445.1. NCBI lineage: Bacteria > Bacillati > Actinomycetota > Actinomycetes > Kitasatosporales > Streptomycetaceae > Streptomyces > Streptomyces sp. GbtcB7. The sequence goes on along the minus strand of NZ_JAGXJM010000013.1, from coordinate 224,980 downwards.
TCGGTCGCCGGACCGTCGGCCAGAACCTGACCGGCGACGACCCGGGCGCCCTCGTCCACGACAACCTTCTGGTTGACGGAGGTGCCCTGGTTCGAGCGGGAGAACTTGTGCAGGCGGTACGTGGTGTACGTGCCGTCGTCGTTGGCGGTGGTGACGTAGTCCGCGGAGACCTCCTGGACCACACCGTCCTTCTCCGACTTCAGTACGTCACCGGCGTCGACCGCACAGCGGTACTCCATGCCGGTGCCGACCAGCGGCGCCTCGGACTTGATGAGCGGAACGGCCTGACGCATCATGTTCGCGCCCATGAGGGCACGGTTGGCGTCGTCGTGCTCGAGGAACGGGATCATGGCGGTCGCGACCGACACCATCTGGCGCGGCGAGACGTCCATGTAGTCGACGTCCTCACCGGGGACGTAGTCGACCTCTCCGCCACGACGGCGGACCAGGACGCGGGACTCCTCGAAGCGGAGCTCGTCCGTCAGCGGCGCGTTGGCCTGCGCGATGACGAATCGGTCCTCTTCGTCGGCCGTGAGGTAGTCGACCTCGTCGGTGACGACACCGCCGGTGACCTTGCGGTACGGCGTCTCGACGAAACCGAACGCGTTGACCCGGCCGTAGGAGGCGAGCGAGCCGATCAGACCGATGTTCGGGCCTTCAGGGGTCTCGATCGGGCACATGCGGCCGTAGTGCGAGGGGTGCACGTCACGGACCTCGAAGCCGGCCCGCTCACGGGAGAGACCACCCGGGCCAAGAGCCGACAGACGGCGCTTGTGGGTGAGACCCGACAGCGGGTTGTTCTGGTCCATGAACTGCGACAGCTGGCTGGTGCCGAAGAACTCCTTGATGGAGGCGACGACCGGCCGGATGTTGATCAGGGTCTGCGGCGTGATCGCCTCGACGTCCTGGGTCGTCATGCGCTCGCGGACGACGCGCTCCATACGAGCCAGACCCGTGCGGACCTGGTTCTGGATGAGCTCGCCGACGTTGCGCAGACGACGGTTGCCGAAGTGGTCGATATCGTCCGTCTCGACCACGATCTGCGTGCCGTTGTCACCGACGGTCTCGGTCTCACCGGCGTGCAGCTTCACCAGGTACTTGATCGTCGAGATGATGTCCTCGACGGTCAGGATGCCGGCGTCCAGCGGGGCCTCGCCGCCCAGCTTCTTGTTGACCTTGTAACGGCCGACCTTCGCGAGGTCGTAGCGCTTCGGGTTGAAGTAGAGGTTCTCAAGAAGCGTCTGCGCGGCCTCGCGGGTCGGGGGCTCGCCCGGACGCAGCTTGCGGTAGATGTCGAGCAGCGCGTCGTCCTGGCCCTGGGTGTGGTCCTTCTCCAGGGTGGCGCGCATGGACTCGTACTCGCCGAACTCCTCGAGGATCTGCTCGGTCGTCCAACCGAGAGCCTTCAGGAGAACGGTGACGGACTGCTTGCGCTTGCGGTCGATGCGGACACCGACCATGTCGCGCTTGTCGATCTCCATCTCCAGCCAGGCACCCCGGGACGGGATGACCTTCGCGGAGAAGATGTCCTTGTCGGACGTCTTGTCGATGGAGGAGTCGAAGTAGACGCCCGGCGAGCGGACGAGCTGCGACACCACGACACGCTCGGTGCCGTTGATGACGAAGGTGCCCTTGTTGGTCATGAGCGGGAAGTCGCCCATGAAGACCGTCTGGGACTTGATCTCGCCGGTCTCGTTGTTGGTGAACTCGGCGGTGACGAAGAGCGGGGCCGCGTACGTGAAGTCGCGGTCCTTGCACTCGTCGATGGAATTCTTCGGAGGCTCGAAGCGGTGGTCCCGGAACGTCAGGGACATCGACCCGGAGAAGTCCTCGATCGGGGAGATCTCCTCGAAGATCTCCTCCAGACCGGACTTCGTGGGGACGTCCTGTCCGTTGTCCAGAGCCGCCTCGACACGAGCCTTCCACGCGTCGTTGCCGAGCAGCCAGTCGAAGCTCTCGGTTTGCAGCGCAAGAAGGTTCGGAACCTCGAGGGGCTCCTTGATCTTTGCAAAGGAGATGCGCAGCGGGGCGGTGCTGGCGCCGTTGTTCGTATTCGCGGTCGAGGCAGTGCGCGAGGCGGCCAAGAGGGGGTCCTTCCGAGGGCTCGGACTCACTACGCGCGTACCGGCCCCCCACTGTGGGCACAGAGACAGTCCGTTCCCGATTCAGCCAAAAGGCCAGGTCAGGGATGATCTAGTCATCGGTGCTCACGCGAGGGCATGCCCCTGGTGACGGGCAGGAGGCAGCTAACAGGCAGCGCAAAGGGTCAGTGTAGCCACTAGGCCCACTGATGTCCAGTCCCGGTTTTTTGAGACCATCGTTGTTCTCAACACCTGCGGCAAGCCACGCCCTCAATGCACATCGATACTGCCCTCTTCGCCACCGATCCATGCCTCGGATCCGGATCGTTGTGACGACGCGTCCTGAGAATTGCGCGCTGCGTGCGGTTCGTCAAGGCCCCCCATGCCCTAAGCAAGTGCCGCGATCGTCACGTGCAACCTGTCTTGCAGCCCGTCTTGCAGCCCGTCACGGGCTCGGCCGGAGGCACAACGAAGATCACCATACTCGTCGCCACCGACAGTGCAAGGCAGCCGCCACCGGACCCCCGGGAACGCCGAAGAGCGACCACCCAGTTGGGTGATCGCTCCTCAGTGCGTCAGCGTTACAGGCTCACTAGTAGTCCTGTATCGGCTCGCGAGGGGCCCTCAGCGGGCCCGTGGGACTACTTGACCTCGACGGAGGCGCCGGCGCCCTTGAGGGACTCGGCAGCCTTCTCGGCGGCCTCCTTGGCGACCTTCTCGAGAACGGGCTTCGGGGCGCCGTCCACGAGGTCCTTGGCCTCCTTCAGACCCAGGGAGGTCAGCTCACGCACGACCTTGATGACCTGGATCTTCTTCTCGCCGGCACCGGTGAGGATGACGTCGAACTCGTCCTGCTCCTCGACGGCCTCGGCAGCGGCGGCGGGGCCGGCCGGACCGGCAACGGCGACCGCGGCGGCGGCGGTGACGTCGAACTTCTCCTCGAACGCCTTCACGAACTCAGAGAGCTCGATGAGGGTCATGTCCTCGAACTGCGCGAGCAGGTCTTCCTGGCTGAGCTTCGCCATGAGGGGCGATCCTTCCACTTATTCGGCTGGTGCCGGATGTACATGTGAGGCGGGCGTACTTTCGGCCCGCTGCGACCACTGCCTGGGCGGAACTGCTCAGGCGGCGGTCAATGCGCGAGCCGAATTACTCGGCACCGCCCTGCTCGGCCTGCTTGGCACGAAGAGCGTCCACGGTGCGGACGAGCTTCGAGGGGAGCGCCTGGAAGAGCTGGGCAGCCTGAGTCTGCTTGCCCTTGAAGGCACCCGCCAGCTTGGCGAGCAGAACCTCGCGGGACTCGAGGTCCGCAAGCTTCTTGATCTCGTCGGCGGACAGCGCCTTGCCGTCAAGGACACCGCCCTTGATGACGAGGTTGGGGTTGTCCTTGGCGAAGTCACGAAGACCCTTCGCGGACACCACCGGGTCACCGGTGATGAACGCGACCGCCGTCGGACCGTTGAACAGGTCGTCGAGCGTAGAGATCCCGGCCTCGTTGGCCGCAATCTTGGTCAGCGTGTTCTTCACCACGGCGTACTGGGCGTCTTCACCGAGCGAACGACGCAGCGTCTTGAGCTGCGCCACGGTGAGACCCCGGTACTCGGTCAGCACGGCGGCGTTCGAGCTGCGGAACTGGTCCGCGAGCTCGGCTACCGCGGCAGCCTTGTCGGGCCTTGCCATAGAGCGTCGGCCTCCTTCCGGGTGATGAGGACCGCTCAGAAGGGGCTGGGCAAAACGAAACGCCCCGGCGCAGGCGCACGGGGCGTAGCTCGACCGGTACGTCCGCAAGCTGGGCAAGCGAACTCCGGGAGCACATCCACGGTCACCTACGCGGGTCGTCCGCAGTTTCAGCGGATCCTTCGGCCGCCCCGCCCTCTTGCGAGCACAAGGCAACGACCAGCGGTCTTTGGCTTCTGGGGAACAGTACGTGACGGGGTCGCTGTCAAGCAAATCCGCTCGACAGCGCCTCGTCCCGGCACTCGACGGCGCCTCGCCCAGCGCCCCACGGCGCCTCGGCTCAGCGGCGGTTCGGTGCCGGATCAGCCCTTCTGAGCGTCCTTCATCAGCTGCGCGAGGTCGACGGTGTCCTTGGCGGGCGGGGCCTTCACCGTCACCGGCTTGTTGTAGTCGAGGAAGACCATGGTCATGTCGAGCGGGCCCTTGTCGGAGGCGGCGCGCACCCGGACCTGCTTGGTGTGGTCGTCCGGCCCGACCCACATGTCCATCGTGAGCTTGTCGGCGCCCAGCTCCTCGTACTGCTTCAAGCTCTTCTCGCGCTTGTCCCGCGTCGCCTTGTCCTTCTTCTTGAGCTCGGCGCGGAGTTCGTCGAGGGTGACCGTGCCGTTGTAGTGGGTGGTCTGCACGCCGTCGATCTTCTCGGTGCCGACCTTCTTCACGTCCTTGGAGCCGGTCAGGTAGGTGGACGCCTGGGACGGGTCCTGGTCGGCCTGGTCGGAGAGCTTGCTCGCGTCGATGCCCGCGGAGCCGTCGGCGCCCTTGGCCATCCCGGAGATGTCGAACTTCATCCAGCTCTTGCCGTCCATCTCCTTGGCGGCGGCCGCGCCCCCGCCCAGGTACATCGCCCCGTCGACGACCCGGATCTCCATCTTGCCGTCAGCGCCCTGGTCGAGAGCGGTCATCTTCATGCTCATGGCCAGCGGCTTCATGCTCATCGAGGCCTGGGCCTCGACGCGGCCCGTCTCCGGGACCTTGCCCGTCATCCGGTAGCTGAGCGAGGTGATGGCCTCGCTGTTCTTCGCCGCCTTGGCCACGGCCGCCGCGGGCGTCATCTTCGGCGACTCGTCGCCCTTCGCACAGGCGACGGCGCCCCCTCCGAAGACCAGGGCCGCGAGTGCGGCCCCCGCCGCTCCGTGCCGTACGGAGTCACGCACAGAAAACATCAGGATCCCCCCAGGGAACACATGAGCGATACACAGACTGCGCCAGCAGCGTAGCCCAGGGAGGTTCCAGCGGTCTCCTGAATTCTTTTGAGTTTCTTGGTACTTGAGTTGCTTGGTACCTGGGCCTCCGGGCGCCCGGAGCCTCAGCTCGTGGTGCCCGAACCGCTCGAAGTGTCGCTGCTGCCCGGCGTCAGGCCCTGTGTCTTCAGCAGGTCCTTGAAATCGGTCGTGTCGCCCGCCGGGGGCGCCACGGCGGCGACCTTCACTCCGTAGTCGCTGTAGTACGTCGTGGAGGACATCGTGCCGCTCGACAACTCGCCCTTGGAGACCGCCTTGACGAGCAGGTCCTTGCCGTTGACCCAGATGTCGACGTCCTCCGTCGTGATGCCGGCCTGGGTGAACTGCTTCTTGAGGTCGGCGAGTTGGCTCGCGGTGAGGTGGGAGCTCCTGGCCGCGAGGTCCGAGACGTTCACCGTGCCCGCGTAGTGCGTGGTCTTCTCGCCGCGGACCGTCTCGTCGCCGACCTTCTTCACATCGCCGGAGGCCAGCAGGAGCTTCACCGACTGGTTCGGCGAGCTGTTCTGCATCTGGTCCTTCAGGAACGCGCCGGAGCCGCCCGCGATCTTCGCCAGGTCGTCGTACGCGTACTTGATCCAGTGCTTGCCGCCCGTCTGCCCGGCGAACGCCTCGCCCATCTTGGCGTAGTAGGCGTCCGACAGATAGCGGGCCTGCATGGAGGTGCTGCCCGTCTTGCGCATCGCCTCGGCCATCGTGCCGCCGGTGTACGTGATCGTCATGTCACCGGTGAGGCCGCTGCCCCAGCCCATGGAGCCGTTCGACTTCATGGACATCAGCGTGCCCAGGCTCGTCGTGGACTCGATCCTGGCGGAGTCGGCGCCGTCGGTGGACTTCTCGGCCGACTGCAGGGCCGCTATGGGGCTGACGTGAGTCGTGCCCTGGGCCGCCTTGTCGCCCTTGCCGGAGCCTCCGGAGGAGCCCGAGGAACAGGCGGCCACCCCCGCCAGCGCGCTCACCAGCGCGATCGAAAAGGTCACTCGGCGCACGCGCGTGCTCTTCATTCGTCCCACCCCTATGCGAATCCTGAGAGCTGCACGCTAACGCAGCCCACTGACACACGTATCCAGGAATGGGGACGGGCCCCGCACCTCGAAAGGTTGCGGGGCCCGTGCCAAGAACGCGTATGCGACGCGGTCACCGTGGTGAGCGGAAGGCTCAGACGGCGGCCGGGTCCTCCTCGACGAGGAGGTTGCGGGTGCGGTTCGGGTCGACCGGAACGCCGGGGCCGATCGTGGTGCTGATCGCGGCCTTCTTGATGTAGCGACCCTTGGCGGCGGACGGCTTCAGACGAAGGATCTCGTCCAGCGCGGCGCCGTAGTTCTCCACCAGCTTGGCCTCGTCGAAGGAGGTCTTGCCGATGATGAAGTGCAGGTTCGAGTGCTTGTCGACGCGGAACTCGATCTTGCCGCCCTTGATCTCGGTCACGGCCTTGGCCACGTCCGGGGTCACGGTGCCGGTCTTCGGGTTCGGCATCAGACCACGCGGGCCGAGGACACGGCCCAGACGGCCGACCTTGCCCATGAGGTCCGGGGTGGCGACGACGGCGTCGAAGTCCAGACGGCCCTTCGACACCTCGTCGATGAGCTCGTCGGAGCCGACGATGTCGGCGCCCGCGGCGAGTGCGGCCTCGGCACGGTCACCGGTCGCGAAGACCAGGACCCGGGCGGTCTTACCGGTGCCGTGCGGGAGGTTCACGGTGCCGCGGACCATCTGGTCGGCCTTGCGCGGGTCTACACCCAGGCGGAAGGCGACCTCGACGGTGCCGTCGAACTTGCTCGTGGAGGTCTCCTTGGCGAGACGGACGGCCTCGAGCGGGGCGTAGAGCTTCTCCCGGTCGATCTTGGCGTCCGCAGCGCGGAGAGACTTGCTGCGCTTGCTCACTACTGCTCCTGATGTGTTCTGAGGAGTCGTGGTACGGACCGAGCAGGCCCTGCCACGTGCGGCTCGCGCCGCATGGTTCCTACGAAGGTGGGTGTCAGCCCTCGACCGTGATGCCCATGGAACGGGCGGTGCCGGCGATGATCTTCGACGCGGCGTCCAGGTCGTTGGCGTTGAGGTCGGGCATCTTCGTGGTGGCGATCTCGCGGACCTGCGCCTGGGTGATCTTGGCGACCTTGGTCTTGTGCGGCTCGCCGGAGCCCTTCTCGACACCCGCGGCCTTGAGGATCATCTTGGCGGCCGGCGGAGTCTTGGTGATGAAGGTGAAGGAGCGGTCTTCGTAGACCGTGATCTCCACCGGGATGACCCAACCGCGCTGCGACTCGGTCGCGGCGTTGTAGGCCTTGCAGAACTCCATGATGTTGACGCCGTGCTGGCCCAGCGCCGGGCCGACCGGCGGAGCCGGGTTGGCCGCGCCGGCCTGGATCTGGAGCTTGATAAGCCCCGTGACCTTCTTCTTCTTGGGAGGCATGTGCTCTCTCCGGGTCCTAGTGAGAGTTTTCAGCTTCCGCCCGGTTCATCCGGATGGAGGCATACCGCACAACGATAACGGGTATCCATGCGCGGCCAAAAACCGAGCAGGTCAGACGGGCTGCGTGAGCCCGTCTGACCTGTTCGGAAGACGTACGTCCAGAAGCTGCTAGTTCTTCTGGATCTGGTCGAACGAAAGCTCGACCGGGGTCTCGCGACCGAAGATCTCCACCAGGCCCTTGACCTTCTTGGAGTCGGCGTTGATCTCGTTGATGGTCGCCTGCAGCGTGGCGAACGGGCCGTCCGTGACGGTGACCGAGTCGCCGACCTCGAAGTCCAGCACCTGGACCTCGAGCTTGCGCTGCGGAGCGGGCTTGCCCTCGGCCTCGGCGGCCTCACGAGCGGCCTTCTCCTCGGCCTCCGGGGCGAGCATCTTGACGATCTCGTCCAGCGTCAGCGGGTACGGGTCGTAGGCGTTGCCCACGAAGCCGGTGACACCGGGAGTGTTGCGGACGACACCCCAGGACTCGTTCGTCAGGTCCATGCGGACCAGGACGTAGCCCGGCAGCTTGTTCTGCTTGATCGTCTTGCGCTCGCCGTTCTTGATCTGCGCGACCTCTTCCTGCGGCACCTCGGCCTGGAAGATGAAGTCCTCGACGTTCAGCGAGACGGCGCGCTGCTCGAGGTTGGTCTTCACGCGGTTCTCGTAACCGGCGTAGGTGTGGATGACGTACCACTCGCCGGGGAGCGTGCGCAGCTCCTCGCGCAGAGCGGTGACGGGGTCGACGGGTTCGGCCTCTTCTTCGGCCTCTTCCTCGTCGCCTTCCTCGGCGTCTACGGCGAGGGCCTCGTCGGGAACGTCCTCGTCCTCGACGTCCTCACCGGACTCGTCCTCGACGTGCAGGGCCGCTTCCTCGGCGGGCTCGCCGGTGGCGGCATCGGCAGCCTCGAACTCGTCCACGACGTCCGCGCCCTCGACGATGTCGAGCTCGTCGTCAACGGACTCGACCGACTCGCTGGCATCGTTCAGGTTCGGGTCAGACACGGTGGCTGCTTCTTCCTGGATACATGGGGGTGGAACGCGCGAAAGGGGCGCCGGTGACGGCGCCCTTCGCTCTCGGCTCAGCCGAAGACGTACTTGGCGGCGTGGTTGAGCCCATAGTCAATCACGGTCACCAGGCCAATCATGATGACGACGAAGACAATCACCACTGTGGTGTACGTCGTCAGCTGATTGCGAGTCGGCCAGACGACCTTGCGGAGCTCCGCGACGATCTGGCGGTAGAAAGTGGCAAGGCGCTTCAGCGGGCCCTTCTTGGCACGCTTACCGCCCTTGCGGGCCTTCTTCTGAGACTCGGGCGCCTCGGCATCAGGCATGTCGATGGAGCCCACGGCGTCCGTCACTCGTCCTCACCTGATTCCGGGTCGTGGCCGTGCCGCGCCCGGTTGAGCCGCACGGCGGTGCATTGCAGTACGTACATGCGCACACATCCTGGCGAAGGTGTGTGTAGCAGGGCCGGAGGGACTTGAACCCCCAACCGCTGGTTTTGGAGACCAGTGCTCTACCAATTGAGCTACGACCCTTTGTTTCCCCCAACGTACCGCATCCACCCGGATGCTCGGTGTGCATCGGTTGAGTGCGGCCGGTGAAGGCCAACGAGGTGAGAGTGTACGTGGTCCGGGGCCGGTCGTCGAACAGAAAGTGTCCGTACGGGCTTTGTCCGCCGAAGATCGACCGGTGAGGGATCCGGATCCGGACGGTTGTTCTCTTGTTGTTCAGTCCGTGAAACCCGCGTGCCGGGGAAGTTTCCAGTCTGAAACGATGGGTGCCATGAGCCCTGCAACCCCTCCCACCGAGCGCCGGGTCTCCGCCCGAGTCGGCGCGATCTCCGAGTCCGCCACCCTCGCCGTGGACGCCAAGGCCAAGGCACTCAAGGCCGCCGGGCGCCCGGTGATCGGCTTCGGCGCCGGTGAGCCCGACTTCCCGACCCCGGACTACATCGTCCAGGCCGCCATCGAGGCCTGCTCCAACCCGAAGTACCACCGCTACACGCCGGCCGGCGGGCTCCCCGAGCTGAAGGCCGCGATCGCCGCGAAGACCCTGCGCGACTCCGGCTACGAGGTGGAGGCCGCCCAGGTCCTGGTCACCAACGGCGGCAAGCAGGCCATCTACGAGGCCTTCGCCGCGATCCTCGACCCGGGCGACGAGGTCATCGTCCCGGCGCCCTACTGGACGACGTACCCGGAGTCGATCCGTCTCGCCGGCGGTGTCCCGGTCGAGGTCGTCGCCGACGAGACCACCGGCTACCGCGTCTCGGTCGAGCAGCTGGAGGCCGCCCGCACCGAGAACACCAAGGTGCTGCTCTTCGTCTCCCCGTCCAACCCGACGGGCGCGGTCTACAGCCGCGAGCAGATCGAGGAGATCGGCCGCTGGGCCGCCGAGAAGGGCCTGTGGGTCCTGACGGACGAGATCTACGAGCACCTGGTCTACGGGGACGCGGAATTCCACTCCCTCCCGGTGGTCGTCCCCGAGCTCGCCGACAAGTGCATCGTCGTGAACGGCGTCGCGAAGACGTACGCCATGACGGGCTGGCGCGTGGGCTGGGTCATCGGCCCGAAGGACGTCGTCAAGGCCGCGACCAACCTCCAGTCGCACGCCACCTCGAACGTGTCCAACGTCGCCCAGGTCGCCGCCCTCGCCGCCGTCTCCGGCGATCTGACGGCCGTCGCCGAGATGCGCGAGGCCTTCGACCGCCGCCGCAAGACCATCGTGCGGATGCTCAACGAGATCGACGGCGTGCTCTGCCCCGAGCCCGAGGGCGCCTTCTACGCGTACCCCTCGGTCAAGGCCCTCGTCGGCAAGGAGATCCGCGGCAAGCGCCCCCAGGACACGGTCGAGCTGGCCGCGCTCATCCTGGAGGAGGCCGAGGTCGCGGTCGTCCCGGGTGAGGCCTTCGGCACCCCGGGGTACCTGCGCCTGTCGTACGCCCTGGGTGACGAGGATCTCGTCGAGGGCGTCAGCCGGATCCAGAAGCTCCTGGCCGAGGCACGGGACTGACGTTTTCGCGCTCCACGCGTGTGTGCGGGCCGTTTCCCCCGGGGGGAGACGGCCCGCTTCTTCGTGCGAGCAAGACCACTAACGAGGAAAGCGCTACCGACACGGCGGGAACGTACGGCAGGATCCTGGAATGGAGCGCGTACGTGATCTCTCTGAACTGCCGAAAGCCCATCTGCACCTGCACTTCACCGGTTCGATGCGGCCCACCACCGTGCTGGAGCTGGCCGACAAGTACGGCGTCCGGCTGCCCGAAGCCCTCACCGACGCCCTGACCAGCGGCGAACCGCCCAGGCTGCGGGCGACCGACGAGCGCGGCTGGTTCCGCTTCCAGCGGCTGTACGACGCGGCGCGGTCCTGCCTCAGAGAGCCCGAGGACATCCAGCGGCTGGTGCGCGAGGCCGCCGAGGAGGACCTGAAGGACGGCTCCGGGTGGCTGGAGATCCAGGTCGACCCGACCTCGTACGCGCCCCGGCTGGGCGGGCTCATCCCGGCTCTGGAGATCATCATGGACGCGGTGGACTCGGCCGCGCGGGAGACCGGGCTCGGGATGCGCGTCCTGGTGGCCGCGAACCGCATGAAGCACCCGCTGGACGCCCGCACCCTGGCCCGGCTCGCCGTGCGCTACGCGGACCGCGGCGTCGTCGGCTTCGGGCTCTCCAACGACGAGCGGCGGGGCATGGCGCGGGACTTCGACCGGGCCTTCGCGATCGCGCGGGACGGCGGTCTGCTGTCCGCGCCGCACGGCGGCGAGCTGAGCGGCCCGGCGTCGGTCCGCGACTGCCTGGACGACCTGCACGCCACCCGGATCGGGCACGGTGTGCGCGCCGCCGAGGACCCGCGGCTGCTGAAGCGGCTCGCGGACCGCGGCATCACCTGCGAGGTGTGCCCGGCGTCGAACGTCGCCCTGGGGGTCTACGAGAAGGCCGAGGACGTCCCCCTGCGCACCCTCTTCGAAGCCGGCGTCCCGATGGCCCTCGGCGCCGACGACCCCCTGCTGTTCGGCTCCCGGCTGGCCGCCCAGTACGAGCTGGCACGCCACCACCACGGCTTCACGGACGCGGAACTGGCCGAACTCGCACGCCAGTCGGTGCGGGCCACGGCGGCGCCCAAGGACGTCAAGGAGAAGCTGCTGTCGGGCATCGACGACTGGCTGGCCGCCCCGGTCGCCTGAAGTGGGTGTAGGGCGGATACGCCTGGAAGCCGATGTCCAGCTCGACGTGACGGCCTCGGGACGGCGGCAGGTGCGGGGTGAGGGAGGCGACGAGCACGTCCTGCCCCTCGGCGGCCCGCTTTCCACGCGGCCCGAACCCGGCCGCCGCCTCCAGGTGCGTGGCGGCCGAGGCGAAGGTGTCGCGGGCGCCGAGGAGGAAGAGCGTCCCCGCGTGTACAGCCGGACGGATCCGGTCCCGGGCGTCGAGGCGGTCCCAGCGCTGCTCCCAGCGCGCCTCCCAGGCGGCCGCGTGGGCTGCGGTCCGCTCCTCGTTCGTGCGCACGGTGAGCGGGGTGCCCTCACGCAGCCGACGGCGCAGTTCGGGCCAGGTGGAGGCCCGCAGGCCCGGCGAACGGTGGGCGAGGACGAGGTCGACCGGCACCCCGGGCGCGTAGGCCCTGGGGATGCTCCGCCGCAGCGGGACGTACACGATCGTGTGCCGGGAGAACGCGGCGAACGAGAAGAGCGCGGCGAGGCGGGCGAGTCCGTCGTGGTCGCCCACGAGGTAGCCCCAGCCTTCGAAGGGGTCACTGAGCGTGGTGTGCCGCAGCGGCGGACGCGGCTGGACGACCCGGTAGGCCCGGGGGCCGACGCGCGGCGTGAACTCCGTGACGCTCAGCCGCACAGGGAGCGTCGCACGGCCGTGGGGGCTTGTCTCATCGGGCCAGAGTGACCGTCACGAGGGCTCGTCCGCAACGGAGATTCCGCCCAGCAGCGTGCGGGCGATCGACAGGGCGAACTCGTCCACGGGCGGCGGCTTGCCCTCCTCCGTGGAGTCGTAGGCGAAGGCGCGCTGGGCGCAGGCGCCCAGCAGGAGCGAGGCGGCCGCGTAGGTGTCGACCCCGACGCGGACCCGGCCCGCGTCCTGTTCGGCGCGGAGATAGGCGTCGAGGCCCCGGATGGGCATGTGGGGGCCCGACCCCATGGAGCGCATCGACTCCTCGTGCCGGCGCTTGAGCTGCGTTTCCGCGTACAAGGAGGCTGCGATCGGAAAACTCTGCTCATAGAAGAGGGCCGCCTGGCGGGCGATCTCGGTGAGGTTCTCCAGAAGGGAGCCCCGGCCCGGCTCGGCCGCGAGGCCGGCCAGCAGCGGGGTCAGCTGGGGCAGGCGTTCCTTGAGCACGTTGACGAACAGTTCCTCCTTGCTCGGGAAGTACTTGTAGAGCGCCGCCTCCGAGCAGCCCGCGGCCTTGGCGATCTCCTTGGTCGTGGCGCGGGCGAGGCCGATGGTGAGCATGAGCTCGTGCGCCGCGTCGAGGATGCGGATCCGGGCCGGTTTCTGCTGCATGGGCCCCAAGGATTCCATGGTCACCCCTGTTCGGCCTTGACGAGTGGGTGAGTGCTTACCCACTCTAGGAGCAAGCAGAGGTGAGTGAATACTCACCCACCCGATCCATCCAGGGGGATCACGTCATGAAACTCACCGTCTTCGGGGCCACCGGCGGCATCGGCCAGGAGATCGTCCGGCAGGCGCTGGACTCCGGCCACCAGGTCACGGCCGTCGTACGGGACCCGGCGCGGCTGACCGTCACGGGCGCGGGCCTGGAGGTGCTCCGCGCGGACCTCACGGACCCGCAGGCGCTGCGCCCCGCGGTCGCGGGCCGCGACGCCGTCCTCTCCGGGCTCGGCGCCCGCAGCCGCAAGGACGCCGGGATCGCGACCCGGCTGACCCGTACGGTGCTGGGCGCCATGGAGGCCGAGGGGGTGCGCCGGCTGCTGGTGGTGAGCGCGGGGCCGGTCGGTCCCGACCCCGAGGGCGCGGCGTTCGCCGACCGCGCCGCGCGGGGCCTGGTCTCGCTGATCCTGAAGGACGTCTACGCCGACCTGGCGGCCATGGAGGGCGAACTGGCCCGGAGCGCGACCGACTGGACGGTCGCGCGCCCGCCGCGCCTGCAGAACAAGCCGGTGACCGGCTCGTACCGGACGGTCGTCGGAGGCTTCCCGCTCAAGGGCCGGTTCATCGGGCGCGCCGACGTGGCGCACGCGATGCTGGCGATGATCAACGACCCCGGGACGGTGAAGCAGGGCGTCGGCGTCGCCTACTAGAACTGGAGCTCCACCTAGAGCTCCACGCCCACCGTCACCGGCTCGTTGACGAGGGTGATCCCGAAGGCGTCGCGGACGCCGGCGACGACCTCGCGGGCCAGCGCGAGGAGGTCCTCGGTGGTGGCCCGGCCCCGGTTGGTGAGGGCCAGCGTGTGCTTGGTGGAGATCCGGGCGGGTCCGGAGCCGTAGCCCTTGGTGAAGCCGGACTTGTCGATCAGCCAGGCCGCGGAGGTCTTGGTGTGGCCCTCGCCCGCCGGGTACGCGGGCGGCACGACGTCGGTGCCCAGCCGCTCGGCCACGCGCGCGTGGAACGCGGCGAACTCCTCGTGCGTGAGGATCGGGTTGGTGAAGAACGACCCGGCCGACCAGGTGTCGTGGTCCTCGGGGTCGAGCACCATGCCCTTGCCGGAGCGCAGCTTCAGGACGGTCTCGCGGGCGGCGGCGAGCGGCACCCTGTCGCCGGGCTCGACCCCGAGGGAGCGTGCCGTCTCGGCATACTTGATCGGCGCCGACAGCCCGTCCGCGTCCTCCAGCTCGAACCTGACGCGCAGCACGACGTACCGCTCGGGGTCGGCCTTGAAGCGGCTGTGGCGGTACGAGAAGGCGCAGTCGGCGTTGGCCAGGGTGACCGTCTCGCGCGCCCTGCGGTCGTACGCGATCACTTCGGTGATGGTGGACGACACTTCCTGGCCGTACGCGCCCACGTTCTGGATCGGGGTCGCGCCGGCGGAGCCGGGGATCCCGGCGAGGCACTCGACGCCGGCGAGCCCGGCCTCGACGGTGCGGGCGACCGCGTCGGTCCACACCTCGCCCGCCGCCAGCTCCAGCCTCGTACCGTCGAGGGCGAAGCCGGTGGTCGCGATGCGCAGGGCGGTCCCGACGAAGCCCTTGTCACCGATGACCAGGTTCGATCCGCCGCCGATGATCAGCAGCGGCGTACCGGTGTCGTCGGCCTCCCGGACGGCGGCGATCACCTCGGCGTCGGTCGTGGCGGTGATCAGCCGGGTCGCGGGACCCCCCAGCCGGAAGGTGGTCAGCGGGGCGAGCGGAGCGTCGTGGAGTTCCTGCACGGGCTCAAGAGTACGAGAAGGGCCCCGCCGGTCGAGGCGGGGCCGCTTCTGTGTGTTCACGAGATGGACCAATCAAGGGTTTGGATCCTGGACCCTCCACCGGCGGGCGGTTTCCCTCCCGCTCACCGCGAGGCGGTTTCTCTTGCCTCGGCGTGAGGCGTTTCCTGTGCCTCGGCGTGAGGCGGTTTCCCTTGCCTCAGCGTGAGGCGGTTTCCAGAACCGGCGCCTGGGCCAGATCCTGCCCCTGGGGCGACTCGGAGGCGACGACCCGGGCCTGAGCCGCACGCCGCGCCGTCGGGATGAGCAGCACCGCGACGCCCGCCAGGGCGACCACCGCCGAGCCCACCACGAGCGCCGGCCGCAGACCGTCCACGAAGGTCTGCGCGGTCCCGTAGCCGCCCTGCGCGGAGAAGATCGAGGACATCACCGCGATGCCGAGCGCGCCGCCCACCTCACGCAGCGCGTTGTTGGCGCCGGAGGCGATGCCCTGCTCCTGGGGACGAACGCTGGACATGACCAGGTTGGAGGCGGGGGCGAAGTACAGGGACATTCCGATGCCGCTGACGATCAGGGCGGGCAGCTGGGCGGCGTACGAGGCGTGGGCGGCGACCACGGAGGCGTAGTACGCGAGCCCGGCGGCCTGCAGGAAGAGCCCGGTGGCGACCACGGGACGCCCGCCGACACGGTCGGAGAGGTACCCGGCGATCGGCGCGACGAGCATCGGCATCCCGGTCCAGGGCAGCATCCGCAGGCCGGCCTGGGTGGGCGAGTAGCCGAGGACGCCCTGCATGTACTGGCTGAGCAGGAAGATCGAGCCGAACATCCCGAGGAACATCAGCAGGCTCGCGGCGTTGATCCCGGCGAAGGCACGGGAGCGGAAGAGCCGCATCGGCAGCATCGGGTTCTTGGCGCGGATGCCGTGGAAGACGAAGCCGGTGAGCAGCGCGGCGCCGGCGAGCAGACCGGTCAGGACGATCGGGCTGGTCCAGCCCTCGGCGGGCCCGCGGACCAGGCCGTACACGATCCCGAACAGACCGCCGCTGACGAGCAGGGTGCCGGTGATGTCGAGCGGGGCGCCGGTGCCGTGGGACTCGGCCAGCCGCAGTCGGGCGAGGGGCAGCAGGGCGAGGCCCAGCGGAACGTTCAGCCAGAAGATCCAGTGCCAGGACACGTGTTCGGTGAGACTGCCGCCGATGAGGGGCCCGGAGGCGACCGCGAGTCCGTTCACCGCGCCCCAGATCCCGTACGCCATGCCGCGCTTGGCGGCCGGCACCGCGGCCGTCAGCAGGGTGAGCGTGAGCGGCATCATGATCGCCGCGCCGACGCCCTGGACCGCGCGGGCGGCGATCAGCGAGTCGAGGCCGGGTGCCATGGCGGCGGCCGCGGACGCGCCGGTGAAGACGGAGAGACCGACGAGGAAGAGCCGACGGCGGCCGAACCGGTCACCGAGCGCCGCACCGAACATCAGCAGGACGGCGAAGGTGAGCGTGTAGGCGCTCACGGTCCATTCCAGGTCGTCCAGCGCGCCGCCGAGATCCTTGCGGATGGAGGGCAGTGCGGTGGTGACGACGAGATTGTCGAGGGCCGCCATGAATCCGGCGACGCTGGTGATGATGAGGGCCCAGGTGGCTCCCCCGCGACGTGCGGTCTGCTGTGACATCGCTCCCCCTAAGGGCGATCGTTCCCTATGATTAGTTATTGCTTACTAACTTTCGCGGCCATGGAAAGGCGGCGATCTCCGCCTCCCCCGTGACCGACCCGCCCGCTTCAGAGCCCGGTCCCGCTCTTGACCCGCGCCGAGGGGTAGAGCCCTTCCCATACCCGGTGATCGGCCGGAAAGCCCATGGCCACCAGGCAGTTGACGAGCATCCCGTACGCCATGAAGGTCGTGGTGTCGTTCACGTCGGCACCCAGCGGCAGATGAGCCGCGTCCCACAGCCCCATCCAGCCGGCCCGTACCGCCTGGCCGAACTCGTGGTCACCGGCCTCCTCGGCGGCCGCCACCGCGGCGTACGTCTGCATCTGCATGAGCAGCCGCTCCGGGTGCTCCGCGATGACCTTGGTGTACGCGTCGGCCATGGAGTGCAGGGCCTCCTCGCCCTCCAGCCCCTCGGCGGCCTCCTCGAAAGTGCGCCGAGCGTCCTCCAGACAGCGTTCGGCCGCCGCGAGGAAGATCGCCTTCTTGCCCGGGAAGAGCCGGAAGAGATACGGCTGCGAGACACCCACACGCTTGGCGATCGCCTCGGTGGACGTGCCGTAGTAACCACCCCGGGCGAACTCCGCGATCGCCGCGCGGATGACGCTCTCGCGCCTCTCGTCTGCGCTCATCCTGACCATGCGACTAAGTTAGTGCCCAATCACTAACTAAGTCAAGCGGTAGGCGGGAGCGGCTTCGAATGACGCGCACGCCCCCGCGACCGGCAGCCGCGCACGCACGGAAGGGGCCGTGCCGGTGCGTCGCAAGCCCGTCGCTTACGTTCGGATCGAGCAGCGGCTCCCTTGCCCGGCCCACGTCTGATCCGGCGGCGACGGGCTCGACGTACCGGCACGGCCCCGACCCACCCCCCGGCGGACAGCCGGACCGCGGACCGACAGACCACGGGAACCCACAGGCAGCCGGACCCGAGACAACAGACCACGGACACCCACAGACAACCGGACCACGAACGGACGAACCCGGTACAACCAGGCGCGGCCAGACGCACGTAAGGGGCGCCGACCATGGCCGACGCCCCTTACCCGCTCCTACCCATCGCCCCTCATGACGGCCATCAGGCCAGTCGAACGACCGCTCGCGACATGCCCAGGACCTTCTGCCCCGCGCTCATCGCGGTGAGGTCGACGCGGACGGTGTTGTCGTCCAGCTTGGCCGCGACCTTGCCGCTGACCTCGATGCTCGCTCCCTTGTCGTCGTTGGGGACGACGACGGGCTTGGTGAAGCGGACGCCGTACTCCACGACCGCACCCGGGTCA
This sequence comes from Streptomyces sp. GbtcB7, assembly GCF_019091445.1. Taxonomy (NCBI): domain Bacteria; kingdom Bacillati; phylum Actinomycetota; class Actinomycetes; order Kitasatosporales; family Streptomycetaceae; genus Streptomyces; species Streptomyces sp. GbtcB7. Next base: position 207,155 of record NZ_JAGXJM010000013.1, on the reverse strand, counting down.
CCGGCCCAGTCGGTGACGACACGGATCGCCTCGGCCATGGTGAACATGCCGTGCGCGATGACGTCGGGGAGACCGACCTCGACCGCGAACTTCTCGTTCCAGTGGATGGGGTTGAAGTCCCCGGAGGCGCCCGCGTACTGCACGAGTGTGGCGCGCGTCACGGGGAAAGTCCGGGCCGGCAGCTCGGCACCGACCTCGACGTCGTCATACGCGATCTTCGCCGTCATGGTCAGCCCTCCTCCGCCGCACGTGCCACGAGCTTGGTGACGGCCGTCACCACGTGCTCGCCCGCCTCGTCATGGACCTCACCACGGATGTCCACGATGTCGTTGCCCGCCATGGACTTGATCGCCTCGATGGTCGAGGTGACCGTGAGCCGGTCGCCCGCGCGCACCGGACGGGTGTAGGCGAACTTCTGGTCACCATGCACCACGCGGCTGTAGTCGAGACCCAGTTGGGGGTCCTGGACGACCTGCCCCGCGGCCTTGAAGGTGATCGCGAACACAAAGGTCGGCGGGGCGATCACATCGGAGTACCCGAGCGCCTTGGCGGCCTCCGGGTCCGTGTACGCCGGGTTGGTGTCCCCCACGGCCTCCGCGAACTCGCGGATCTTCTCCCGACCGACCTCATAGGGGTCGGTGGGCGGGTAGGACCGCCCCACGAAGGACTGGTCGAGCGCCATGGGCTCGGTACCTCCTGGTTTTCAGCCGGTGCAGCGATTCTCGGACCGATGCCCGTACGAGGACTGTCGGCGACTGCTCGACGATCACTCACACGTCGGCACTCGGCCGGTGAACGACGCGAGGCCGCCCCCGTTACTGGGGACGGCCTCGTGTACGAGCCTGATTTATCGCGTTTCGCGGTGCGCGGTGTGCGCATTGCAACGCGGGCAGTGCTTCTTCATCTCCAGTCGGTCCGGGTCGTTACGCCGGTTCTTCTTGGTGATGTAGTTCCGCTCCTTGCACTCCACGCAGGCCAGCGTGATCTTCGGGCGGACGTCGGTGGCAGCCACAGGAGTGCTCCTTGACGAACGGATGGGACATTAACGCATAGAAGAGTAGCCGATCGAAGGACCGACCCCACAATCGGCTACTGTCTGTAGCGGTGACCGGACTTGAACCGGTGACACAGCGATTATGAGCCGCTTGCTCTACCGACTGAGCTACACCGCTGTGATGCGATTGGTCCCCGCCTTGCGACGGGAACCCCTCACACCAGAGCCCCAATACGGAATCGAACCGTAGACCTTCTCCTTACCATGGAGACGCTCTACCGACTGAGCTATTGGGGCGAGCGATGAAGACATTACACGCTCGCCCGCCGATCGCCCAAATCCGTTTCGCGGCACCCGCCCCGGCCCGTTCCCGGCCGTTCGCCGCCGCGACTCCGGCCCCTCACGAACGGTGCGTCACGGCCGCGACTCCGGCCGCTCCCGCCCCACGGATCACGGGCACACAGCCCGGTCGACAGCCTCCGGTCCCCGCCTCTCCGCCCGGCCGACCAGCGGCTCCGTCCAGCCGACCAGCGACTCCGTCCGGCCGTCCCGACTCGCGTGTCCGGCTCTCATCTCCCACTTTCTGTCCGTGCACGGACCACACCGGTACGACTATTGCGCTCCTCCCGGACGAGGAGGGTTCGCCACCCTAGGCTCGACTCACGCTGCGTGATCTTGCCCCTCACCACCCACGACCTCGCCCCACCCCTCCACCCAGCCACCTCCCCCTCCTCCACCCGGCCACCCCACACCGCCACCACCGAAGCGCCCACCTCCCCAGTCGCCCCTCCCCGCAGCCGCCCCCGAGCCCCAGGAGCGCGATGCCCGACAGTCAGCCGCAGCCACCCCACTCCTCGTCGGGACAGACCGACACCGCCACCCTGCTGCTGCGCGGAGCGCGGCTCACCGACGGCCGGACTGTGGACGTGCGGCTGGGCGGCGGGCGCATCGAGGCGGTCGGCACCGCCGGGAGCCTGGCGACACCCTCCTCCGGCTCGCGCGCCTCGAAGGTGGACCTCGACGGCTACCTGCTCCTGCCGGCCCCCGCCGAGCCCCACGCCCACGGCGACACGGCCCTGACGGCCGACGGCGACGGCCCCCTCTCGTACGACACCCAGGAGGTCCAGCGCCGGGCCACCGAGGCCGCGTTGCTGCAACTCGGGCACGGGGCGACGGCGTTGCGCTCGCACGTGCGCGTCGGCGACGTACAGGGTCTCGACTCGCTGGCGGCGGTGCTCCAGGCGCGGCGGGCGCTGCGCGGGCTGGCCGAGCTGACGGCGGTGGCGATGCCGCGGGTGCTCACCGGGCTCGCCGGTGCCGACGGGCTCGCGATACTGCAGGACGCCGTGAAGATGGGCGCTTCGGTGGTGGGCGGCTGCCCGGACGCCGACCCGGATCCGACGGGGTACGTGGAGGCGGTCCTGGAACTCGCCTCGGAACACGGCTGCCCGGTCGACCTGCACACGGACGCCTCCGATCCCGCCCGGCTCGCCCGGCTCGCGGCGATGGCGGGCGGCCTGCGGTCCGGCGTGACGCTCGGCCCGTGCAGCGGCCTCGGCCGGCTGCCGTCCGAGGTGGCCTCCCGGGCGGCCGAACAACTCGCCGCGGCGGGCGTGACCGTGGTGTGCCTGCCGCAGGGCGGCTGCGGGGGCGTGGACCGGCGCGGAACGGCTCCGGTGCGGATGCTGCGGGCGGCCGGGGTACGGATCGCCGCGGGCAGCGGCGCCCTCCGGGACGTATCGAACCCGGTGGGCCGCGGCGACCCCCTGGAGGCCGCCTACCTGCTGGCCTCACGGCACGGTCTGCGCCCCGAGGACGCGTACGACGCCGTGAGCTCCGGCGCTCGGGCCGCCCTCGGACTGCCCGAGGTACGCGTGGAAGCGGGTTTCCCGGCCGAGTTGCTCGCGGTGCGCGGGAAACGGCTGGCAGGGGCGCTGTCGCTCGCGTACAGCCGGATCGTGGTGCACCGGGGGCGCGTGGTGGCACGGACCAGCGCGGTGCGGGAGTACTGCAACTCGGCGGCAGTGGCGGGGCTGGACCTGCCCCGACAGGGACGCGGAGAGCCTTCCTAGCCACAACTGCCGTCCACCAACCCACGCGTTGTGCGCGCACAGCCGCAACCACCCCCCGAGCGCCCCCTGTTCACCGCGCGGGCCGAGGGCACGACGGCCTCCCCCGCCGCGCGACCCTGTGGACAACTCAAGAGACCCCTGAGTTGTCCACAGGGTCGTGCGGCGAACGGGTCCATCCGGGCGTACGGTCGGAAACATGCGCATTGTCATCGCTGGAGGTCATGGTCAGATCGCGCTGCGGCTGGAGCGACTGCTCGCCGCGCGCGGTGACGAGGTCGCGGGGATCATCCGCCGCGCCGAGCAGGGCGACGATCTGCGGGCGGCCGGTGCCGAGCCGGTCCTCTGCGATCTGGAGTCGGCTTCGGTGGAGGAGGTCGCCGCCCATCTGCAGGGCGCGGACGCGGCCGTCTTCGCGGCGGGCGCGGGCCCGGGCAGCGGTCCGGCCCGCAAGGCGACGGTGGACAGGGGCGCCGCCGTCCTGTTCGCCGACGCCGCGGAACGAGCGGGCGTACGGCGCCATGTCGTCGTGTCGTCCATGGGCGCGGACCCGGCGCACCCGGGCGACGACGTCTTCGACCTGTATCTGCGCGCCAAAGGCGAGGCCGACGAGTACGTACGCGGTCGTACGTCCCTGGAGTGGACGATCCTGCGCCCCGGATCGCTGATCGACGACGCCGGCACCGGCCTCGTACGCCTGGAGGCCTCGACGGGCCGCGGAGCGGTCCCGCGGGACGACGTCGCCGCGGTGTTGGCGGAGCTGGTGGAGACTCCTGCGACGGCCGGGCTGACCCTGGAGTTGATCAGCGGCTCGACGCCGATTTCGGTGGCGATCAAATCGGTGGCGGGGAACTAGACACCGACCGGACCAGGCCATTCGCCGGCCCGCTCAGAACAACGGAAGCTGCCCGGGAAAGTCGGGCACGGAGTACCCGTCCAGCGTCGGCTGGGCCGCCCCCAGCTGCGCCGGCCGACGCGACCCAGGACACGAGACCAGCTCCCCGCTCCCCCGGGCACCAGGCGGATCATGCCGGGCGAACCGTCCCGCGACGACGGCGATCTCCCGACGGCACTCGGGGCAGTTCCTACGACGCGATGACATGAGATCAGTCTGCCCGGCGGGCAGCAGCCGCACCGACAGCACCCGACCCCAGCCCCGGTCGCCAACCTCCGATTCCGCCCCCTCACACGAAGAAACCCCTTCGGAACTGCACCATCACAGTCCGGAATAGGTCTCCGGTTCTCCGTGCGAGCCTTGCGGCGCGACGGTCGGGTACTTCCTCGCCGCGTCGGTCCGGGTCAGCCGCAGTCACCGCGCAGTTCTTGCCCGTCGAGGAGTCGTAGTACGGGTGGATCGTCGCGTACTGGGTTCCTCCGGAGGTCTTCAACGCGTAGGTGTCAATCGAACGTGGCTGGACCCTATGCCTAAATGATCTTCAAGCGCGACTACTTTTTCGATCAACTCCCGTGCCTCACACAGGGGTTGACAGATGCGACGGGCACTATCAAGATCACGCAAAAGCCACGGACGCACGGCCGAAGATGGCCGCCGACGTCGCCGGGGAGCGCTCCACCTCAGGGAGCCGCGCCCTCGGTCGCGTCCAGCCTGGACGGACACCGGCGAAGCGCACGACACGCGGGAGCTGTGAAGCACCGGCGGCCGTACTCGCGGGCCGGTCCCCCGTCCCCCACGTCAACAACCCTTCAGGGCAACACACCGAGCGGCCTGCGGTCACGGCCTTGGGTTCGTCCAGTGATTCCGCATCAACCGCGACAACTCGCGTTCCTCGTCCCCCGTGATCCAGCGCTCGAAGCCGACTTTGAAGACGGCGACTCCCGCCTCGGCGGCCAGGCTCGCGGCCGACTCCATAACGCCGTGTCGACGCAGGGTGTCGGCGAGCGCGGCCGACATCGAGGTGAGCTTGATCAGGTCGCGCTCCTGGGGCTCGGGGTTCGCCATGATCACAGCTTGTCGAGTACGCACTCAGTCGCGTTGGTCGGTGAGCATCTCGGAGACCGCATCAAGACCCACCGCCAGCGCGTCGATCGGCGCCGCGGAGTTCAGGGCGCCGGCGACCGCCCGCACGAACAGCCCCTGAAACTAGCCGGAGGTGGCGAACAGCACCTCACGTTGTCTGGGCCGAAGCCCGATCACCCACCCTGACACGCGCGCAGAAGGAATCGCCCCTTGCCAAGCGCCCACATGATCTACGTCACGCGACAGTCCCCACATGGCTCAGCTCAGGGGTAGAACCGCAGCTCGTGGCCGAGCGCGCGGGCCACAGCATCGCCGTCCTCTTCCGGGTCTGCGCACAGTTCCTCAGCGACGGAGACGAGGCCGCCAACGCCAAGATCTCCGCCCGCCTGGGGAAGTCCGTCCAGGGGGCCGGAAAGCCCGTCCACGGCCCGTCCACAGACCCCGAGACGGTGCGTTCGAATGCGAGACAGCGCGAGACAGGACGTCTCTCGCGAGAGCGCATGACAAAGGGCCCGTGACCTGCGTAGAGGGCAGGTCACGGGCCCTTTGATTCCCGTGTGGCGGCGCCAGGATTCGAACCTGGGAAGGCTGAGCCGGCAGATTTACAGTCTGCTCCCTTTGGCCGCTCGGGCACACCGCCGGGGTTGCTGCCCTGAGGACCGCTTTTCGGCGGTGCTCCCTGGCAACGACGTAAACGATACCTGATGCTCGGGGGTGCTTCGCCACCCGATTGATCTGCGCTTGGAGGGGAGGGGGTGGCTAGGCTTATGCGGATGCGGCCGGGGACCTACGCCGGGCTCGACGGCCGCCCCTACGCACCCCGATACAAGGAGCCACAGGACATGGCCGACTCCAGTTTCGACATCGTCTCGAAGGTCGAGCGGCAGGAGGTCGACAACGCCCTCAATCAGGCCGCCAAGGAAATCTCGCAGCGCTACGACTTCAAGAACGTGGGCGCCTCCATCTCCTGGTCCGGCGAGAAGATCCTGATGGAGGCGAACTCCGAGGAGCGGGTCAAGGCCGTCCTCGATGTGTTCGAGACCAAGCTGGTCAAGCGCGGTATCTCGCTGAAGGCGCTGGACGCGGGCGAGCCCCAGCTCTCCGGCAAGGAGTACAAGATCTTCGCGTCCATCGAGGAGGGCATCTCCCAGGACAACGCGAAGAAGGTGGCGAAGATCATTCGCGACGAGGGTCCGAAGGGCGTGAAGGCGCAGGTGCAGGGCGACGAGCTGCGTGTCAGCTCGAAGAGCCGTGACGACCTGCAGGCCGTGCAGGCGCTGCTCAAGGGCAAGGACTTCGACTTCGCGCTGCAGTTCGTGAACTACCGGTAGCCATCGGCCGCCAACCGGCTTCGGCCGGTGGTTCATTGCGCGTACGAGGAAAGTTGCGCGTACGAGGAAGGGTGGGCCCCCGGGGGTGCCCACCCTTCTCGCCTGCTGGCTGCGGCCTCGGGGCGCGCCCTCAACGGCGCGAGTCGCCGAACAGGATGCGGTAGAGGATGAGCAGGACGAGCGAGCCGCCGATCGCGGCAGCCCACGTGGCGCCGTCGTAGAACTGCTTGGCGATCGGGTGGTCCAGCCAGCGCGCGGAGATCCAGCCGCCGATGAAGGCGCCCGCGATGCCGATGACGGTCGTTCCGATGAAACTGCCCGGGTCACGGCCCGGCAGCAGGAATTTGGCGATGGCTCCGGCCAACAGTCCCAGAATGATCCAGCTGATGATGCCCATGCCCTGAACCTGCCTCTCCGCGCTGTGCCTGTGCTGTGATCCTGCTCCGGGCCTGCTGTCTCATGCCTTCGAGTTCGAGCAGCCGGTGGTCGTGCTGGTGTTCGTGGCGCGTTGTCGGGAAGGACGCCTTGTCGGCGGCGGTCGGTTGCAGCGATCAGTAGGGTGCCGTCCATGGCACAGTCCGGATCAGAGTTGCGGCGCACCCTGGGCGTCGGGGACGCCGTGGTCATCGGGCTCGGGTCGATGGTGGGTGCCGGGATCTTCGCGGCGTTGGGCCCCGCCGCACGGGCGGCCGGGTCCGGCCTGCTCCTCGGGCTCGCGGTCGCGGCCGTGGTCGCGTACTGCAACGCGATGTCCTCGGCACGGCTGGCCGCTCTGTATCCCGCCTCCGGTGGCACCTATGTGTACGGGCGTGAGCGTCTCGGCGCCTTCTGGGGGTATCTGGCGGGCTGGTCGTTCATCGTCGGGAAGACGGCCTCCTGTGCGGCGATGGCGCTCACCGTGGGCGCGTACGTCTGGCCGGGGCAGGCGCACGCGGTGGCGGTCGGGGCCGTGGTGGCCCTCACCGCGGTGAACTACGGCGGCATGCACAAGTCCGCCCGGCTGACCCGGGTGATCGTTTCGGTGGTCCTCGCGGTCCTCGCTTCCGTGGTGGTCGTGTGTCTCGGATCGGACGCCTCCGACGCCGGGCGACTGGACGTCGGGGTCTCCGGTGGCGCGGGCGGGGTGCTTCAGGCGGCGGGGCTGCTGTTCTTCGCGTTCGCCGGATACGCACGGATCGCGACGCTCGGTGAGGAGGTACGGGATCCGGCGCGCACCATTCCGCGCGCGATCCCGACGGCTCTGGGTGTCGCGCTCGTGGTGTACGCGGCGGTCGCGGTGGCGGTCCTTTCGGTGCTGGGGCCGGAGGGGCTCGGGCGCGCCTCGGCGCCGCTGGCCGACGCGGTGCGGACGGCCGGTGTGCCGGGGCTCGTGCCGGTGGTACGGGTGGGTGCGGCCGTGGCCGCGCTCGGCTCGCTCCTCGCCCTGATCCTGGGCGTCTCACGGACGACGCTGGCCATGGCCCGCGACGGTCATCTGCCGGGCACCCTGGCCGACGTACATCCGCGTTTCCAGGTGCCGCACCGGGCGGAGCTGGCCGTGGGCGCGGTGGTCGCCGCGCTGGCCGCGACGGTGGACGTGCGGGGCGCGATCGGGTTCTCCTCCTTCGGTGTACTGGCGTACTACGCCGTGGCCAACGCGTCGGCGTGGACCCTGAGCCCCGCTCCGGCGGCGCGGCTGGTGCCGGTGGTGGGACTCGTCGGGTGCGTGACCCTGGCGTTCGCGCTGCCGGCGCTTTCGGTGATCGTGGGCGTGGCTGTGCTGGGTGTGGGGGTGGCGGCGTACGGCGTGAGGGGATGGCGGCGTACGGCGTGACGGGGCAGGTGGCCTCGCGGTGGCCATCGGCGGGGCGTCGGTGGCGGGCAGGTCGCTACGAGGCCTGTGCCGCCGCCGTGCGTATGCGGAAGTCGGGCCAAGGGGCCAAGTCCGTGTCGTCGTTGGACTCCTCGTACCAGCCGGAGCCCTCCAGCCAGGTGTCCAGCCACGCCTCCAGGTCGGGTGCGTCCACGTACCAGGCATGGTCGGCCTCGTCGGCGTTCGGCTCGAAGAGCAGGACCGTGCCCCGGGGGCTGCGGCAGTCCACGCACGCGTACATCCCGCAGCCCCAGTGGGATATCGGCAGGACGCCCTCGGGCCAGGGCCAGTCGGGGTCCTGGCGGCCGCTCTCCCGGTGGGCGAGGTACTGCGGGACGGCGGCGGGCTCGCCGGACGGGGCGCCGTCGAGCAGCGGCAACAGGCCGTACTCCGGACCAAAGCCGCCGTCCCCTATCTGTAGGTAGAGCGCGGCGAGCAGTGGCGGCAGGGTGAAGCCCAGGACGGCTTCGGCGCGGGTGACCGTGGCCGCGTCCACGGGCTCGGGGAGCGAAGGCCAGCCCCACGGGCGGGTGTTGCGGGCCTCCGTACCGACCCGTGCCAGCAACTGCTCGATTTCGGTCATGGCTTCATGATGCAGCGCGCCACTGACAATCGGGCGGCCTGTGGATAACCCATCAGGCGATGCGTACGTCGACGCCGTTCTCGGTGAGGAAGGCGAGCAGTTCCTCGAATGTCGGAGGCCTGCGGTCGCGGCACGGTGTCACGCCGAGGCAGGTGCGGGCGACGTCCGCGTCGTGCCAGACGAGGGTGAAGGGCGGCTCGGCGCCGTAGCCGCCTCGCAGGCAGTCGGCGACGGCGCTCAGGTCGTGGCCGAAGTAGCCGCCGGGACCGTTCACCGCCTCGCCCAGCGCGCAGTGGAAGGCCGGCGCGTCGGTGACGTGGCGGCCGTCGAGGTGGTAGGTGGAGCCTGGCTCTGGGTCGGGCCCGTACGGGTTCGTTCCTTCCCGTGCCCGGTCGAGCCAGAACTCGCGCCCCTGCGAGCTGCATCGGGCCCAGCTGTTCGGCTCGGACTGGCGTTCGTGCCACCACACGTCCCAGGCCTCGCGGGCTGCTCTGGGAAGCCGCCGCGACCAGGGGTCGAGCGTGAGATCGACCAGGCCCCGGCCGTGCGCGGAGGGGATCCACGCGATGATCTCGCCTTCGAGTACGGAGCCGACCGTCCGGCCGACCCAGTTGAGGCGCAGCACGCGGGCGTGTCCCAGGTCCTCGTCGCCCGCTTCGAGCGCGTCGCGCAGGGATCCGCGCGGGGAGCAGCCGAGCAGGCGCACCGGCGGGTCAGCCGGTTCGAGGAATTCGCCCGGGACTTGGCCGAGGTCCCGGCAGTGGCCCCACGGCTCGCCGTCCGCGCCCAGGAGCCGGTGTCCCGCGGAGAGTAACGACCGTTGGGGGCGTTCGGCCTGGGTGTCCGGGATCGCCGACGCCTCGACGGTGATGTCGCGCAGCGCCGGGTCGAGCGCGCACGGGCGGTCGCCGAGGACCCGTGCGTACTCCAGTGGCCATTCCTCCCCGACCGGGGTGTGTGTGGCGTCGAGGGTCCGCACCAATAGGCCGCCCAGCGGAGCGGAGCCCGTGGTGCGGGCCCGCTCCACGGCCCCGGCCAGCTCGCCCCGGGGTGCGCAGCCGAGGAGGTCGTACCGGACGCGCGGGGGAGGGAGCGGATCGGCGTAGAGCTCGTCAGTGGCGTCCTTGCACAGGGCCCATATCGACTCGCCGACGCCCCTGTTGCTGTACGCCGCCACGGCGTACTTCGGATTCTGCACCCCCGCGCCGCCCCGTCAGCGCGTGGCGAACGGCTCGTCCGTGCGGACGATTTCGCGGCCCAGCGGGAGCAACGAGACCGGGATGAGCTTGAAGTTGGCGATGCCGAACGGGATGCCGATGATCGTGATGCACAGCAGGATGCCGGTGACGATGTGGGCGAGGGCGAGCCACCAGCCCGCGAGGACCAGCCACAGAACATTGCCGACGCAGGAGGGGGCGCCCGCGTCGCGGCGCTCCACCGTCGTATAGCCGAAGGGCCACAGGGCGTAGACGCCGATACGGAAGGCCGCGATGCCAAAGGGGATGCCGATGATGGTGATGCACAGCAGCACGCCGGCGGCCAAGTAGCCGAGGAACAGCCAGAAGCCGCTCAGGACGAGCCAAATGACGTTCAGGATTGTCTTCATTGCTGGCGACCTGCCATCTGCTCGAGCCGGGCGATGCGCTCCGCCATCGGCGGGTGCGTGGAGAACATCTTCGACATTCCCTGGCCCGGGCGGAAGGGGTTGGCGATCATCATGTGGCTCGCGGTCTCGATGCGCGGCTCGGGGGGCAGAGGCAGTTGTTTGGTGCCCGCGTCGAGTTTGCGCAGGGCGCTGGCGAGGGCGAGGGGGTCGCCGGTGAGCTGGGCGCCGGACGCGTCCGCCTCGTACTCCCTGGAGCGGCTGATGGCCAGCTGGATGAGGGACGCGGCGAGCGGACCCAGGATCATGATCAGCAGCATGCCGAGGATGCCGGGGCCTTCGTCGTCGTTCGAACGGCCGACCGGGATCAGCCAGGCGAAATTCACCAGGAACATGATCACTGAGGCGAGGGCGCCCGCGACCGACGAGATCAGGATGTCGCGGTTGTAGACATGGCTGAGCTCGTGGCCGATGACGCCGCGCAGCTCGCGCTCGTCCAGGATGCGCAGGATTCCCTCGGTGCAGCACACCGCCGCGTTGCGCGGATTGCGTCCCGTCGCGAACGCGTTCGGCGCTTCGGTCGGTGAGATGTACAGGCGCGGCATGGGCTGTCGGGCCTGGGTCGAGAGCTCTCGGACGATGCGGTACAGGGCCGGGGCCTCGAATTCGCTCACCGGGCGTGCGCGCATCGCGCGTAGAGCCAGTTTGTCGCTGTTCCAGTACGCGTACGCGTTCGTCCCGATCGCGATGAACAGCGCGACGACGAGGCCGGTACGCCCGAAGAAACTGCCGATGACGATGATGAGTGCGGACAGTCCCCCGAGGAGTACGGCGGTCCTGAGCCCATTGTGCCGGCGGTGCACGGTACGCCCTCCAAGTAGTGCGGCAGGGGAACCCTTTGCTTGCTGATACCTTGCTTCCACTTTTCAGTGGAACCTCCCGCACTGGTCAACGCCAGGCGGGGAGCACTAGTTCCCTTGTGCGCGCGACAGCGCACGTGGACCGTCCGGGTGACGGTCCGGGTGACGGTCCGGGTGACGGTCCGGGTGACGGTCCGGGTGACGGTCCGGGTGACGGTCTCAGAACAGGCCGGTCGTGGAGAAGCGCAGGACCAGCTGGGGTGCTCCGGAGAGGGCGATGCCCAGGACGGCCGTCAGGGCGATCGCGGCGGTCAGCGGGGCCGGGACACGGTGCTTCTCGGGCTCCCCCTCGGGGGCGCGGAAGAGCAGGGTCGTCCACTGGAGGTAGTAGAAGAGCGCGATCACGACGTTGACGGCCATGACCACGGCCAGCCAGCCGAGCCCCGCGTCGACGGCGGCCGCGAAGACGGTGACCTTGGCGAAGAGCCCGATGATGCCCGGCGGCAGTCCAGCGAGGCAGAGCAGGAAGAAGCCGAGGATCAGCGCGGACAGGGGGCTCCTCGCGTACAGGCCCCGGTAGTCGCTGATGCGGTTCAGGGGGCTCGTACGGGCGACGAGGGCGGCCACGGCGAAGGCGCCCAGGTTCACCACCGCGTACATCAGGGCGTACGCGACGGTGGAGCCGATGGCCTTCTCGGCGTCCTTGGAGTAGGCGGCGGACGCGATCGGGACCAGGAGGTAGCCGGCCTGGCCGACGGAGGACCAGGCGAGCAGGCGGACCGCGCTGTACGCGCGCGTGGCCTGCTGGCGCAGGGCGCCGACGTTGCCGACGGTCATGGTGAGGGCGGCCAGCGCGGCGAGCGCCGGGCCCCAGACGTCCCCGTACGAAGGGAGGGCGACGACGGTGACGAGGATCAGGCCGGAGAAGCCGACCGCCTTGCCGACGACCGACAAGTAGGCGGCGATCGGCAAAGGCGCCCCTACGTAGGTGTCGGGCACCCAGAAGTGGAAGGGCACGGCGGCCGTCTTGAAGGCGAAGCCGACAAGGGTGAGGACGACGCCCGCCTGGGCGAGGGTGTGGAACTGTCCGTCGACGTGCTGGATCCTGTCCGCGATCTGGGTCAGGTAGAGGCTGCCGGTCGTCGCGTAGACGAAGCTGACGCCCATGAGACTGACGGCGGTCGCCGTGACGGAGGACAGGAAGAACTTCAGGGCCGCCTCGGAGGACTTCCTGTCACCGCGTTTGATGCCGACAAGTGCGAAGGCGGGCAGTGAGGCGACTTCGAGGGCGACGATGAGTGTCGCGAGGTCGCGGGAGGCGGGCAGCAGGGCGGCGCCCGCGGCCGAGGAGAGCAACAGGAACCAGAACTCCCCTTCGGGGAGGTCTTTGTTGGCGTCCTTCAGGGCCGTGACCGACAGCAGTGCCGCCAGGAGCGCGCCGCCGAGGACCAGGAACTGGATGACGAGGGTGAAGCGGTCCGCCGTGTAGCTACAGGCGTGCGCGTCGCCCGTCAGACAGAAGGTGGCGCGGTCGCCGTCCCGGAGGGGCAGCAGCATGAGCGCGGACGCGGCGAGCCCCGCCACCGACACCCAGCCGAGTACCGCCTTCTTCTCCTCTCCGATGAAGAGGTCGGCGACGAGCACGACGAGTCCGACGACCGCGGCGAGGGTGGGCGGCGCGATCGCGAGCCAGTCGACGGACTGGACCAGGGAGCTCATCGGGTGCCTCCTGCGAGGAGCTGCTGTACGGCCGGGTCGGTCAGGCCGAGAAGGGCCTTGGGCCACAGGCCGGCGACGACGGTGAGAGCGACGAGCGGCGTCCAGGCCGCGAACTCGTAGCTCTGGACGTCGGCGAGCTTCGGCGCCTCCTGCCCCGGGGTCTCGCCCATGCACACACGGCGTACGACGACGAGCATGTACGCGGCCGTGAGCAGCGTGCCGAAGGCGGCGATCGCCATGAACGTCAGATACGCGGGACGGCTGAGGTCGGCTGCGGGTTTGAACGCGCCGAACAGAGCCAGCATCTCGCCCCAGAATCCGGCGAGGCCCGGGAGCCCGAGAGAGGCGACGGCGGCGAAGGCGAGGAGCCCGCCGAGACGCGGAGCCTTGCCGTAGAGCGCGGCGCCGGTCTCCTCGGCGAGGGTGTCGAGGTCGGTGGTGCCCGTGCGGTCCTTCAGCGCCCCGACGAGGAAGAAGAGGAGTCCGGTGATGAGGCCGTGGGCGATGTTGGCGAACAGCGCGCCGTTCACGCCGGTCGGGGTCATCGTCGCGATGCCGAGCAGGACGAATCCCATGTGACCGACGGACGAATACGCGATGAGCCGCTTGAGATCGCCCTTCGCTCCCTGTTTCGCGAGGGCCAGGCAGGCCAGGGATCCGTAGATGATCCCGACCACGGCGAAGGCGGCGAGGTAGGGGGCGAAGGTGTGCATCCCGTCCGGCGCGACCGGCAGCAGAATCCGGACGAAACCGTACGTACCCATCTTCAGCAGTACACCAGCCAGCAGGACCGAGCCAACGGTGGGCGCGGCGGTGTGGGCGTCCGGCAGCCAGCTGTGCAGCGGCCACATCGGCGTCTTGACCGCGAGCCCGATTCCGATCGCCAAAACGGCGATGACCTGCACGGATGTGGTCAGCGACCGGCCGTTGTCAGTGGCGAGTGCCACCATGTCGAATGTGCCCGCCTTGATTCCGATCAGAAGCAGGCCCAGCAGCATGACGACCGAACCGAGCAGTGTGAAGAGGATGAACTTCCAGGCCGCGGCCTGGCGCTGCGCACCGCCCCACCGGGCGATGAGGAAGTACATCGGGATGAGCACCATCTCGAACGCGAGGAAGAACAGCAGCAGATCGAGGACGGCGAAGGTCGCGAGGGTGCCGGACTCGAGGACGAGCAGCAGTGCGACGAAGGCCTTCGGGGTCGGCCCCGCGGGCATCTTGAAGTAGCTGTAGAGCGCGCAGAGGAAGGTCAGCAGCGCGGTCAGGACCAGAAGGGGGAGGGAAATGCCGTCGATGCCGAGGTGGATCCGCACGTCGAGTGCGGGGATCCAGCTGATGTCCGTCGTGGCCTGCATCTGCTGTGCCTTGGCCGGGGTGCCGTGGTCGAAGCCGAGCGCGAGGACGATCGCGGCGATGAGCACCACGCCGGTGACGATCACGCCGTGCCGCAGCACGGCCTGGTCCGGCGACTTCCCCTTCAGTCCGGGCGGCGCGGGCAGGAGAGCGGCGGCGGCGCCGATGAGCGGCCCGACGACGATCAACGCGAGAAGAATCTGCATCACGGATTCACTGATATCGATCACGCCTGCTCACGCTCCCGTGGCGACGAGGAGGGCGGCGACCACCAGGACGACGGTGCCGGCGAGCAGCGCGCTCACATAGGTCTGCACATTGCCGGTCTGCGCGCGCCGTACGGCGGCGCCGAGCAGGCGGGGTAGGGCGGCGGCACCGCGTACGTAGGTGTCGACGACCTCACGGTCGAGGAACCGGACGAGTGCGGCTCCGGCCTGGACGGGGCGGACGAACAGCACGTTGTACACGGCGTCGAGGTGGAATCCGACGGCCGCGTGCCGGTGCAGCGGGCCGAGCAGCAGCCGTCCGGGATCCGCCGGGTCTGGGGCGTAGGCCACGTCTCCGAACACGGGCGCGTGACTGGCGATCGCCTCCGCCTCGACCTGCGCGGGCTCGGCATCGGGATGGGCCACGACCGCACCCATCGGCACGCGGGGAGCCAGCGCGGTGGTGTGCCGCCAGGCGCCGTAGGTGACGATCCCGCCGACCAGGGCGAGCCCCGTGCCGAGGACGGAGGTGGTGAGGACCGGTGTCAGGTCGCGGCCGTCGAACCAGTCGGGCAGTGGGCCGTACGCGAGCCCGAAAGCGAGGGAAGGGACGGCGAGCACCCACAGCACGACGGTCATGCTGCGCGGCTCCTTGCCGTGGGCGGGGGCCTCGACGCCCCGGCCGTGGAAGGCCAGCAGCCACAGCCGGGTCGCGTACGCGGCGGTGAGTACGGCGGTGACCAGACCGGCGACGAGGACGATCCAGCCCGCGGAGCCGGGGGCGTGCTCGGTGTGGCCGGTGGCGACGTGCTCGGCCGCGCCGAGGACGGCCTCCTTGGAGAAGAAGCCGCTGAACGGCGGGATCGCGGCGAGCGCGAGCAGCGCCACGGTCATCGTCCAGTAGGCGTCGGGGACGCGGGATCGCAGGCCCGTCATGCGGGACATGACGGCCAGCGAGTTGGTGCCGGAGGCATGGATGATCACGCCGGCGGCGAGGAACAGCAGCGCCTTGAAGGCGCCGTGGGACAGGAGGTGGAAGACGGCGGCACCACGGTCGCCGACGGCGAGGGCGCCGGCCATGTAGCCGAGCTGGCCGATCGTCGAGTAGGCGAGGACCCGCTTGATGTCGTCCTGGGCGAGTGCGGCGAGTGCCGAGCCCGCCATCGTGACAGCGGCCATGACGGCGAGGACCACCATCGCGGCCGAGGAGGCCTGGAAGACGGGGAGGAGCCGGGCCACGAAGTAGATACCGGCGGCGACCATCGTCGCCGCGTGGATCAGGGCGGAGACGGGTGTCGGGCCCGCCATCGCGTCGGGCAGCCAGGTGTGCAGCGGGAACAGCGCCGACTTGCCCGCCACGCCGGCGAGGAGCAGCAGGGCGATCAGCGTCGGATGGTGCAGTCCGCCGCTCGCGACGGTGCCGAGGACCGTGGTGATGCGGAAGGACCCGGCGTCGGTGCCTAGGGCGAACAGACCGATGAGGAAGGGGACGTCGCCGAGTTTGGTGACCAGGAAGGCCTTGATCGAGGCGGCGCGGGCCTCGGGGGTCTCCCAGTAGTGGCCGACCAGGAAGTACGAGCAGATGCCCATGACCTCCCAGCCGACCAGGAGCACGATCAGGTCGCCGGAGTAGACGACGAGCAGCATCGCGGAGGTGAAGAGGGAGACGAGAGCGGCGTACGAGGGGTAGCGCGGGTCGTCGCGCAGGTAGCCCGTCGAGTAGATCTGCACGCAGGAGGCGACGACGCCGACGAGTACGGCGACGAGGGCGGCGAAGCCGTCGATGTGCAGGGCGAGTTCGATCGGGACCGAGCCGGTGGGCGTCAGTTCGGTGGCCGCGTTGATGGCCTGGCCGCCGCCCTGGCGCACGGCGACCAGTACGGCGAGGGCTAGCGAGGTGAGGGACGGGAGTACCGCGAGGGGGCGGACGTAGCCGGGGGCCGTGCGGCCGAGGAGGAGTCCGGCCGCGGCGCCCAGGAACGGAAGGAGGGGAACGAGGACGGCGAGGGTGGTCGTGGTCACGCGGTGGCCTCAGCCTTCTCGTCTCCCGTGACGGGGGCTTCTTCGGTGCCGTCGCCGTGGGAGCCGTCCGGGGCGGGGCCCTCGGCGGTGTCGCGGAGTTTGTCGATGTCCGAGGTGCCGCGGCCCCGGTAGACGGCGAGGACGATCGCCAGGCCGATGCCGATCTCGGCGGCCGCGATGGCGATGGTGAACAGGGTCAGGGCCTGGCCGGAGTGGAGCGCGTCACGGCTGGTCCTGGAGAGCCAGACGTCGAAGGCGACGAGGTTCAGGTTGACGGCGTTGAGCATGAGCTCGACGGACATCAGGACCAGGATCGCGTTGCGGCGCGCGAGAACTCCGTACAGGCCCGTGCAGAAGAGGAGGGCGGAGAGCACGGCGGGATAGGCGAGGTGCATCAGCGGGTCCCTTCCTTCTCGCTCCGGCGGCTCTGGGCACCCGAGGGGGTGGCAGCGTCCGCGGTGGTGGTCGCGTCCGCCTTCGCCTTGCGGGAGAGGACGATCGCGCCGACCAGGGCGGCGAGGAGGAGGACGGAGAGGGCCTCGAAGGGAAGGACCCAGTTCTGGAAGAGGCTCGCTCCGGTGACCTCGGTGGAACCGGCGGCGGGGCCCGTCAGATCGACCCAGGTGGTGCGGAAGGCGTCCACGACCACCCAGACAAGGACGGCGGCCGCGGCGACGGCCACGGTGAGGGCGGCCCAGCGGTTGCCCGAGTCGGCGTCCGGGGAGCGGCCGATCGGCGCCTTGGTGAGCATCAGACCGAACAGAAGGAGGACGACGACGGAACCGACGTAGATGAGGACCTGCACCCAGGCGATGAACTCGGCCGTGAGCAGGAGGTACTCGACGGCGAGGCCGCCGAGCGTCATCACCAGCCACAGGGCGGCGTGCACCAGCTGCTTGGTGGTGACGGTGACGATCGCGGCGCCGAAGGTGACCAGGCCGACGAGGAGGAAGGCGATCTCGACGCCCGTCGGGGAGAGGAAGCCGTGGCTTTCGGCGGCGGTGGTCGTGGCCCGCGCCGCGGCGGCCGTGGCTGCTGCGAGGCTCACGACGCACCGTCCTGCGGGTTGGAAGGCTTGGAGGGCTCGGGCATGCCCGTAGTCGGGTCCGTGGTCGCGTCCGTGGTCGTGCCCGTAGTCGGGTCCGTGGGCGTGCCCGTAGTCGGGTCCGTGGGCGTGCCCGTAGTCGGGTCCGTGGGCGTAGTCGTGCCGCTGGCCGGGGGTTCGGGCTGGGCTGCCTGTCCGGCTGCTTGCGCCGCGAGTTCGGCTGCCGTGGCTGCCTCGGCGGCGAGTTTGTCGGCGGTTTTGCGGGCGGCGGCCAGTTCCTTCGGTTCCTCGGCGCCGGGGTCGAGGGCGGGCGGGGCCGGAACCGTCCACATCCACTCGCGGAGCTTGTCGCGCTCGTGGGTGAGTTCGTGGATGTCGGTCTCCGCGTACTCGAACTCCGGGGACCAGAACAGCGCGTCGAAAGGACAGACCTCGATGCAGATACCGCAGTACATGCACAGGGCGAAGTCGATGGCGAAGCGGTCGAGGACGTTGCGGCTGCGCTCGCGGCCACCGGGGGCGGCCGCCGGGACCGTCTCCTTGTGGGAGTCGATGTAGATGCACCAGTCCGGGCACTCGCGGGCGCACAGCATGCAGACCGTGCAGTTCTCCTCGAACAGGCCGATGACGCCGCGGGAGCGGGGCGGGAGTTCGGGCTGGGCGTCCGGGTACTGCGCGGTGACGGTCTTCTTCGTCATCGTGCGGAGGGTGACGGCCAGGCCCTTGGCGAGTCCGGAGCCAGGAATGCGGGAACGGGTGGGCGGGAGAGGCTCAGCCATGGTTACGAGATCACCACCTTGACGATGCCGGTGAGGGCGATCTGGGCGAGAGAGAGGGGGATGAGGAGGGTCCAGGAGAGTTTCTGGAGCTGGTCCTCGCGCAGGCGGGGGTAGGTGACGCGCAGCCAGATCACGACGAAGGCGAGGAGGGCCGCCTTCAGAAGGGTCCAGACCCAGCCGAGGCCGTCGGCACCCCACGGGCCGTGCCAGCCACCCAGGAAGAGGACGGTGGTCAGACCGCACAGGACGACGATTCCGGCGTACTCGGCGAGGAGGAAGAGCGCGAAGCGCAGGCCGGTGTACTCGGTGTACGCGCCGAAGATGATCTCCGAGTCGGCGACGGGCATGTCGAAGGGCGGGCGCTGGAGTTCGGCGAGGCCCGCCACGAAGAAGACGACCGCGCCGACGATCTGCCAAGGCACCCACCACCACTCGAAGGCGGCGACGATGCCGGGCAGGGAGACCGTGCCGGCCGCCATCGCGACGGAGGCGGCGGTCAGCAGCATCGGGAGTTCGTACGCGAGGAGCTGCGCGGCGGTGCGCAGGCCGCCGAGAAGGGAGAACTTGTTGGCCGAGGCCCAGCCCGCCATGAGCGAGCCGAGGACGCCCACGCCCATCACGGCGAGAACGAAGAAGATGCCCGCGTCGACGACCTGGCCGACGGCGCCCTCACCCGGGCCGATCGGGATGGCGAGGAGGACGAGAAGGTACGGGAGAAGGGCGACGGCGGGGGCGAGCTGGAAGATACGGCGGTCCGCACCCGCGGGGACGATGTCTTCCTTCTGCGCGAACTTCACGCCGTCCGCGACGAGTTGGGCCCAGCCGTGGAAGCCGCCGGCGTACATCGGGCCGAGGCGGCCCTGCATGTGGGCCATCACCTTGTGCTCGGTCTGACCGACGATCAGGGGGAACGTCAGGAACACGACGAAGACGACGAGGAGGCGTAGGGCGACGTCGAGAGCGTCGTTCACTGCGTGCCTCCGGCTGGGTTTCTGGGGGTGGGGTCTTCGGGAGTGGGGTCTTCGGGAGTGGGGGTGGAGTCGGGGTGCGAGCCGGAGTCCGACTCGGGGGATGCCGGGGGTTTCGAGGTGGCCTCGGAGGCCGGACTCGGGGCAGCCGCGGGCTCCGGGGTGGCCCCCGGCTCCGACTCCGACCTGGACTCCTGCTCCTGCGCCTGCTTCGGCTCCTGCTCCTGCGCCTGTTCCTGCGCCTGCTTCGACTCCTGCTGCGGCTCGTCGAACGCGGGGCGGGCGTGGTGCCAAGGGGCGTCGGAGCTGCGCGGCGCCGCGGCAGCGGGCGGCTGCTCGGTGGCCTGTGTCCTTTGTGTCGCCGAGCCCTGGCTGGCGCTGCGCGTGCGGCGGGGGCCGGCGGGAGGCGTCGGCTCGGCGGCTCCGGGGGCCGCGGGGGCGGCTGTCGAAGGCGCCTGTTCGTCGGCGGCCGGGGCCTCGGTCTGCTGGCTGGCCGAGCCTTGGCCGGCGCTGCGCGCCCGACGAGGGGGCGTCGGGGCCTGCGCACCGGCAGCGGCAGCAGTGGTGGCACCGGCGGCGGGACCGGTTCCCGTGTCACCAGTGGTGGTGGTCTGGCTTGCCGAGCCCTCGCCCGCCGTGCGGGCCCGCCGCACCGGGCGGTCGCCGGCGGCTCGGGCCGCTCCGCGCGCCGGGCGGGCGGGGGCCGGGGGGAGCTGGCCCTTCAGGGGACCCCATTCGTTGGGGTCGGGTACGCCGGGCGGAAGCATCTGGCGGCGCTTGGGGCCACCGTGATCGGACTCCCCCGGCTCCTTCGCCCCGGGCCAGGCCTTGGCGACGCGGGCGGCGAGGACGAAGTCCTTGCGGAGGGGGTGGCCTTCGAAGCCCTCGGGGAGAAGCAGGGGGTCGAGGCCCGGGTGGCCCTCGAAGGTGACGCCGAACATCTCGTGGGTCTCGCGCTCGTGCCAGCCGGCGCCGGCGTACACGGAGACCGCCGTCGCCAGGACGGGTGCCGAGTGCGGGACGGTCGTACGGACGAGGAGGCGGCGTACGGGAGACAGGGCCACCACGTGCGCGGCGACGCGGAAGCCCGTGCCGGGTTCGTCGACGGCGCTCAGCCAGTCGAAGTAGGTGCAGCCCAGCGAGTCGCGCGCGGTCTCCAGGGCGGGGAGCCAGGCAGTCGGCGGTACGTCGACCGTCAGGACCTCGTACGACTCCTCGGCCGTGGCCTCCGGGCCGAAGAGCTCCTCGACGGGGGCGGGAAGCCAGCCGACGGTCATCGGTCCTCCCTCACGGCGGGCGGACGCACCAGGCCGCTCTGGAGGGCGGCGGCCGACGGACGCGGCGAGGAGCTGTAGCGCTCCCCCAGCGACTCCCGGGCGATCTTCTCCTGGAGCTTGAGGATGCCCTGCAGCAGCGCTTCGGGGCGGGGCGGGCACCCGGGGACGTAGACGTCCACCGGGATGATCTGGTCGACGCCCTTGGTGACGGAGTAGGAGTCCCAGTACGGGCCGCCGCAGTTGGAGCACGCGCCGAAGGAGATGACGTACTTCGGCTCGGGCATCTGCTCGTAGAGGCGCTTGACGGCCGGGGCCATCTTGTCCGTGACCGTGCCGGAGACGACCATCAGGTCGGCCTGGCGCGGACCCGGTGCGAACGGGATCACGCCGAGCCGGATGAAGTCGTGGCGGGCCATCGACGCGGCGATGAACTCGATCGCACAGCAGGCGAGGCCGAAGTTGAAGACCCAGAGCGAGTAGCGGCGACCCCAGTTCAGGACCACCTTCATCGGCTCCGGGGCCAGCCGGGAGAGCACGCCGAGCCGCTTCGGCTCGGGAAGCAGCACCGGCTCGGGAAGCAGCACGGGCGCGGGCAGCGGCGCCGGTTCGGAGGGCGTCGAGGGGGTCACGTCCGAGGGGGTCACGTCCATGTCAGGACGCCCTTCTTGTATGCGTACAGCAGGCCCACGGCCAGGAAGCCGAGGAAGATGAACATCTCCACGAGGGTGGCCGCGCCGTAGCCGGGCGCGGCGAAGACGGTCGCCCAGGGGAAGAGGAAGATCGAGTCGACGGCGAAGATGACGTAGAGGAAGGCGTAGACGTAGTAGCGGACCTGGGTGTGGGCCCAGCCCTCGCCGACGGGGTCGACGCCGCACTCGTATGTCAGGAGTTTCTCGGGGGTCGGGACCACCGGCCGCAGCAGACGACCCGCCCCGAAGGCGACAGCGACGAACAGCACGCCGACGACGGCGAGCAGTCCGACGACCGAGTACGACTGGAAGTAGCCCGCCGCGACGACGGCCCCGGTTGCCGTGACAACGGTCGGTTCCGGCACGTCAGCCCCTCACTCCCTGACCTCGTTGCGCCCGGCGCGCGCCCCGTCGCGCACGCTGTGATGCGCCCCGTTCGACGATCTGTACGGACGGGAGTCTAGGGCCTGCTAAAGAGACGGTAAGCAGCCCGTCACGCATTGGCTATCGGGGACATGTCAGGGACTCGTCCGCCTCGCCCGTCGCCGGGTTCGCGCACTCGCCCGGCTCACATGTCACCGGGTTCCCGTCCGCACCTCGCGGTCACTTCCCATTTCACCTCGCGAGCACATCCAGGTACACCGTGCGGCGGCCTTCGCTTTCACCTCAAGGGTGGGGTTTTCCCCAGTGGATCGTGGCGGTCGACCTCATGGCGCGGCGGCCCGCCGCCGGGCAGGCTAGCGAATATGACCGAACGCATCATCCCTGTCGGCCACCTCGGCCCCCACGGCCCGTCGGACACGCCGCAAGCCCCGGATATACCGGGTATACCGGATGTATCAGATGCACAAGATGTACAAGATGTACAAGATGTACCGGACGAGTCGATCGACAGCGATCGGCTGCCTCCCCCACGCTTCGCGCTCGGCCGGCAGACGTGGAAGGAGATCGCGCACCTCCTCGCCAATCTGCCGGTCTCGATCTTCGGCTTCGTGTACGTCGTGACGCTCGTCTCCACGGGCGCGGGGCTGGCCGTGACGGTGATCGGGCTGCCGCTGCTCGCGGGCGGGCTGCGGGGCGGGCGGCTGCTGGGCCGGATGGAGCGGGCGCGGGCACGCAAGCTGCTCGGCGTGCGGATCGACGAGCCGAGCCCGATGCCGGTGCGCGGGACGGGCTTCTTCCCCTGGTTGTGGTCGAGCCTGCGGGACTCGGTGGCCTGGCGGACGGTGCTGTACGACTTCATCCGGCTGCCGTGGGGCATCGTCACGTTCACGGTCACGCTGACGTCGTTGTTCCTGCTGTGGCCGGTGCTGCCGTTCCTCGCGCGGGGGCTGACGAACGTGGACCGGGCCATGGTGCGCGGGCTGCTGTCGCCCTCGGACGAGTTGGAGCGGCGCATCGCCGAGCTGGAGTCGGACCGGGGGGTCGTGGTCGACACGGCCGCGGCGGACCTGCGGCGCATCGAACGGGACCTGCACGACGGGGCGCAGGCGCGGCTCGTCAACCTCGCGATGGGGCTCGGGCTTGCCAAGGAGAAGATCCTCGAGGGTCAGGCCGACGAGACCGTCGCGGCCATGGTCGACGAGGCGCACGGCGAGGTGAAACTGGCCCTGCAGGAGCTGCGCGATCTGGCCCGCGGTATCCATCCCGCGGTCCTCACCGACCGGGGCCTCGACGCGGCGCTGTCGTCGGTCGCCTCGCGCTGCACGGTGCCGGTGAAGGTGACGGCCGACCTCCCGACGAGACCGGCCGCCGCCATCGAGGGCATCGCCTACTTCACCGTGTCCGAGCTGTTGCAGAACGTCAGCAAGCACAGCGGGGCGCGCTCCGCGTCCGTCGACGTGTGGCGGACGGACGAGCGGCTGCTCATCCAGGTCCAGGACGACGGGCGCGGTGGGGCCGCCCTCGACGGCGGTACGGGGATGGCGGGGCTCGCGGACCGGCTGGGCGCGGTGGACGGACTGTTCGTCATCGACTCACCGCCCGGCGGCCCGACCACCATCACGGCGGAGCTGCCTTGGCGGGACCGGGGGGACGGGCGGGGCTGACAGGACGGGCAGGGCGGGCAGGACGGGCGGGGCTGACGGGGCTGACGGGGCTGACGGGGCTGACGGGGCCGGCCTACGGGGTGACCTGTGCGTGTCTGCCTCGACGGGTCGGCCTTGGTGCGTCCGTCTTGATGGGTCCGTCTTGATGGGTCCGTCTTGATGGGTCCGCCTTGGCGGGGGCCGTCGGCATGCGGCTTCCGTCCGGCTCCGAGGTAGGGAAAACCCCCGTCCCAAGACGCCGACCCGCTCCATGGTCGGCAAGGGCCGAGAACAGCAGGGTGGGGGTACGAACCGACGAGCAGGACGAGCAGAACGGACAAGACCGATGGCGACGGAGTACGGACAGGGGTACGGGTACCCGAGCGGGCCCGGATTCCACGAGGCGGGTGCCGAGGAGCGGCGGCACCGTCTCCCGACACCGCTGCGGGCGCCGATCGAGGCGCGCAGCTGGCGCGAGTTCGGTTACGTGATGTCGGGCCTGCCGGTCGGCATCCTCATGTTCACGTTCGCCGTCACGATGTTCTCGCTCGGCATGGGTCTGCTGATCACCTTCCTGGGGATCCCGGTGCTCGCTGCGGCCCTCGCCGGCGTCCGCGGGTTCGGCGCGCTGGAGCGGGCGCGGGCGCGCGGGTTGCTCGGGATCGAGGTGGCCGCGCCGGAGCCCCTGCGGGTGCGCAAGCAGGGGGCGCTGGCATGGATGGGGGCGATCCTGAAGAACGGTTCGGCGTGGCGGCATCTGCTGTACTCGGTGGTGCAGTTCCCGTGGTCGGTGTTCTCGTTCGTGGTGGCGCTGAGCTTCTGGTCGTACGGCTGGGCGATGCTGACGTATCCGCTGTGGTTCTGGCTCTTCCCGGTGTACGGCGGGCAGGGCGGCCTCCAGCTCTACGGCGACGGCATGCACCGCATCTACCTGGACAACCCCTTCGAGATCACCGTCACCGCGCTGCTGGGGCTGCTGATCACGATGGCCACGCCGTGGATCGTGCGGGCGTTGACCATGGTGGACCGGGTGATGGTGGCGGGGCTGCTCGGGCCGTCGCGGCTGGCGAGCCGGGTGGTCGAGCTGGAGTCGGACCGGGGGGTCGTGGTCGACACGGCCGCGGCGGACCTGCGGCGCATCGAGCGGGATCTGCACGACGGGGCGCAGGCTCGGCTCGTCAATCTCGCGATGGGGCTCGGGCTTGCCAAGGAGAAGCTCACCGAGGATCCGCAGGCCGCGGCGCGGATGGTGGACGAGGCGCACGGTGAGGTGAAGACGGCGTTGCAGGAGCTGCGGGATCTGGCGCGGGGGATTCATCCGGCCGTGCTGACCGATCGTGGGCTGGATGCGGCGCTGTCTTCCGTGGCCTCGCGGTGCACCGTGCCGGTGCAGGTGGATGTGGATCTTCCCGCTCGGCCGGCGCCGGCGATCGAGGGGATCGCGTACTTCACCGTCTCCGAGCTGCTGCAGAACATCAGTAAGCATGCGCGGGCGACGCGGGCCACGGTCGATGTGTGGCGGGTCGAGAACCGGTTGATGCTTCAGGTTGTCGACGATGGTGTGGGTGGGGCCGATGTTTCCGGTGGGTCCGGGCTTGCGGGGCTGGCGGAGCGGCTCGATGCGGTGGACGGGGTTCTGGTGGTGGACTCTCCTGTGGGTGGGCCCAGTCGGATTACTGCGGAGTTGCCCTGGCGGGGGTGAGCTGGGGCGTGGGGTGGGGTGGGGTGGGGTGTTTCTCGCCCCCGCCGCCCCTACCCGTCCCATCCCCGGGGGCTCCGCCCCCGGCCCCCCGGCGGGGCTCCGCCCCTGCGCCCCATCACGGGCGCTGCCCCTGGCCCCCGCGGTCCAGCTGCCCCGCACCCCACCACAGGCGTCACCTCTGACCTCCACGGGGCTCGGCCCCTGCCCCCACCACAGGCGTCACCTCTGGCCCCTCGGGGCTCGGCCCCCGCCCCCCACCGGGGCGATGCCCCAAACCCGACCGGGCTCGGCTCCCCAACTCGACAGGGTTCCGCCCCCAACCCCGACGGGGCTCGGCCCCCGCCCCCCACCACGCACATGACCCCCAGTCCCCCGCAGGGCTCGGCCCCGACCCCGACAGGGCTCCGCCCCCAACCCCGACGGAGCACCGACCCCGCACCCCACCACGCGCGTACCCCCTGCCCCCGCAGGGCTCCGCCCCCACCAAGAACCCTCCCCCACGGACCCCGCCCCCTGCCCCCTGCTTCCCACCGCCAGCCCGAAATCCCCACCCCCATCCCCACCCCCTAAACCCCACCCCGGAGCCAAAAGTGCGCCCCCCGTATTCCCCCTTCCCCCTCCCCCTGATTTCCCTTGATTCCCCTTGCTCGGGGGCAGGTGGGTCCGAATGCTGGGATGCTGTGGGCTGAGGTATGGGCGGGGACGCGGCCGACGTGGGTCGGGGAATGGTGTGGGGGGCCGAGAATCGTGGAGGACAGGGTGCGGGTGGTCATCGCCGAGGATTCAGTGCTGCTCAGGGAGGGCCTGACCCGGTTGTTGACCGACCGCGGGCACGACGTCGTGGCCGGTGTCGGAGACGGCGACGCGCTGATCAAGACCATCACCGACCTGGCGGCCCAGGACTCGCTGCCGGACGTCGTGGTCGCCGACGTACGGATGCCGCCGACGCACACCGACGAGGGCGTGAAGGCGGCCGTGCAGCTGCGCAAGCAGCACCCGGGGGTGGGGGTGCTGGTGCTGTCGCAGTACGTGGAGGAGCGCTACGCCACCGAACTGCTGGCCGGTTCGAGCCGTGGCGTCGGCTACCTGCTCAAGGACCGCGTCGCGGAGGTGCGCGAGTTCGTGGACGCGGTGGTGCGGGTGGCCCAGGGGGGTACCGCTCTGGACCCGGAAGTGGTCGCGCAACTGCTCGGACGCAGTCGTAAGCAGGACGTACTGGCCGGGCTCACCCCGCGGGAGCGGGAGGTCCTAGGACTTATGGCTGAGGGACGCACCAACTCGGCGATCGCGCGGCAGCTCGTGGTGAGTGACGGAGCTGTCGAGAAACACGTCAGCAATATCTTCCTGAAACTCGGGCTTTCCCCGAGCGACGGCGATCATCGGCGTGTTCTCGCGGTCCTCACCTATCTGAACTCCTGAGGGACTGACACTAGGGACTGACCCTGGGGCAGCCGAACGCACTGGGTCGGCCGAACGGAATCGCCTCGAAGGACCGGGGGCCCGACACGGCACCAGAGCGGCGCGAGACCGGCACGAGAACCAAAGGATGAGGTAGAAGCGTCTTCCAGAGCAGCGTCGGGGGCGAGTAAGTCATGACAAGTCAGGGCGTCGAACCATCTCAAAATGGTGTCCATCATGCGAACGGCCGAGGGAAGGCGACCCTTACAGACGTAGGGTTGATCCCGGGAAGGCCTGCGGGAAGGCCGCTCCCAGACAGCCGCCTCGAAGGAGGTCCAGTTCAGTGACCAGCCAGGTCAGTAGCCCAGCGGAGCAGGCCGACGAAGCCGTCGTAGGAGAACAGCGCAAACCGGCGGGGGCAAAGGAAACACGCCGGCTCGACCGGGTGATCATCCGGTTCGCGGGTGACTCCGGTGATGGAATGCAACTCACCGGCGACCGCTTCACCTCCGAGACGGCGTCCTTCGGCAATGATCTTTCGACGCTGCCGAACTTCCCCGCCGAAATCCGAGCGCCCGCAGGCACCCTGCCGGGCGTTTCTTCATTTCAGCTGCATTTCGCGGACCATGACATCCTCACGCCCGGTGACGCGCCGAATGTGCTGGTGGCCATGAATCCGGCGGCGCTCAAGGCGAACATCGGTGATGTGCCGCGCGGCGCGGAGATCATCGTCAACACGGACGAGTTCACGAAGCGGGCGATGGCGAAGGTCGGTTACGCGGCCAGCCCGCTGGAGGACGGTTCACTGGACGGGTACGCCGTCCATCCGGTCCCGCTGACGACGATGACGGTCGAGGCGCTCAAGGAGTTCGAGCTGTCCCGCAAGGAGGCGGAGCGCAGCAAGAACATGTTCGCGCTGGGCCTGCTGTCCTGGATGTACCACCGGCCCACCGAGGGCACCGAGAAGTTCCTGCGGAACAAGTTCGCGAAGAAGCCCGAGATCGCCGCCGCCAACATCGCCGCCTTCCGGGCGGGCTGGAACTTCGGCGAGACGACCGAGGACTTCGCGGTCTCCTACGAGGTCGCCCCGGCCACCAAGACCTTCCCGACCGGCACCTACCGCAACATCTCCGGAAACCTGGCCCTGTCGTACGGCCTGATCGCCGCCTCCAAACAGGCGGACCTGCCCCTCTACCTGGGCTCCTACCCGATCACCCCGGCCTCCGACATCCTGCACGAGCTGAGCCGGCACAAGAACTTCGGCGTGCGGACCTTCCAGGCCGAGGACGAGATCGCGGGCATCGGCGCGGCCCTGGGCGCGGCCTTCGGCGGCTCCCTCGCCGTCACCACGACCTCCGGGCCGGGCGTGGCGCTGAAGTCGGAGACCATCGGGCTCGCGGTCTCCCTCGAACTGCCACTGCTGGTCATCGACATCCAGCGTGGCGGGCCTTCCACGGGGCTGCCGACGAAGACGGAGCAGGCGGACCTGCTCCAGGCGATGTACGGGCGCAACGGAGAGGCCCCGGTCCCGGTGGTCGCCCCGTGCACGCCGACCGACTGCTTCGACGCCGCCCTGGAGGCGGCCCGGATCGCCCTCACCTACCGCACCCCCGTCCTCCTCCTCTCCGACGGCTACCTGGCCAACGGCTCCGAGCCGTGGCGGATCCCGGAGGTCGACGAACTTCCGGACCTGCGGGTGCAGTTCGCACAGGGTCCGAACCACACCCTGGACGACGGCACCGAGGTGTTCTGGCCGTACAAGCGCGACCCGGGGACCCTGGCCCGCCCGTGGGCGATCCCGGGCACACCGGGACTCGAGCACCGCATCGGCGGCATCGAGAAGCAGGACGGCACGGGCAACATCTCCTACGACCCCGCCAACCACGACTTCATGGTCCGCACCCGCCAGGCGAAGATCGACGGCATCGACGTCCCGGACATCGAGGTCGACGACCCCTCCGGCGAGGCCGACACCCTGGTTCTGGGCTGGGGTTCGACGTACGGACCCATCACCGCGGCGGTACGGCGGCTGCGGGCGGCCGGGGAGAACATCGCGCAGGCCCATCTGCGCCACCTCAACCCCTTCCCGCGGAATCTCGGAGCGGTGCTGGGGCGTTACGAGAAGGTGGTGATCCCCGAGATGAACCTCGGCCAGCTCGCCACGCTCGTCCGGGCGAAGTACCTGGTCGACGCGCATTCCTACAACCAGGTCAACGGCATGCCGTTCAAGGCCGAACAGCTCGCCACGGCGCTCAAGGAGGCCATCGATGGCTGAGACGACCACAGGAAGCGCGGACACGATCGAGGCCCTCACTCTGGTGCCCAAGGCCGAGGCCAGGCAGTCCATGAAGGACTTCAAGTCCGATCAGGAAGTGCGCTGGTGCCCCGGTTGCGGTGACTACGCGGTGCTGGCCGCCGTACAGGGCTTCATGCCCGAGCTCGGTCTCGCCAAGGAGAACATCGTCTTCGTGTCGGGCATCGGCTGCTCGTCCCGCTTCCCGTACTACATGAACACGTACGGCATGCACTCCATCCACGGCCGCGCGCCCGCCATCGCGACGGGCCTCGCCTCCAGCAGGCGGGACCTGAGCGTGTGGGTGGTGACCGGTGACGGGGACGCCCTCTCCATCGGCGGCAACCACCTGATCCACGCGCTGCGCCGCAACGTGAACCTGAAGATCCTTTTGTTCAACAACCGGATCTACGGCCTCACCAAGGGGCAGTACTCGCCCACCTCCGAGGTCGGCAAGATCACCAAGTCGACGCCGATGGGCTCGCTGGACGCGCCCTTCAACCCGGTGTCCCTGGCCATCGGCGCGGAGGCGTCCTTCGTGGCCCGGACCGTGGACTCCGACCGCAAGCACCTCACCGACGTGCTGCGGCAGGCCGCCGCCCACCCGGGCACGGCGCTGGTGGAGATCTACCAGAACTGCAACATCTTCAACGACGGCGCCTTCGAGGCCCTCAAGGACAAGCAGCAGGCCGAGGAGGCGGTGATCCGGCTCGAACACGGGCAGCAGATCCGCTTCGGCGCGGACCGCGCCAAGGGTGTCGTACGGGATCAGCTGACCGGTGACCTGAAGGTCGTCACCGTCACCCCGGAGAACGAGGCACAGGTCCTGGTCCACGACGCCCACTCCGCGTCCCCGACCACGGCCTTCGCGCTCTCCCGGCTGGCCGACCCGGACACCCTGCACCACACCCCGATCGGCGTCCTGCGCTCCGTGGAGCGGCCGGTCTACGACACCCAGATGGCCGACCAGCTCGACACGGCCATCGAACAGAACGGCAAGGGCGATCTCGCCACGCTCCTCGCGGGCGGGGACACCTGGACGGTCGTCGGCTGAGCGAGCCGACCGTTCGAGGCGTTCGAGGCGCTCAGGAAGTTCCAGGGGCCCGGGTGGCTGACACCCGGGCCTCGTCGTACGCGTGGCGGGACTTCTCCACGTCGTCCATCCGGTCCTTGGTCCAGACGGCCAGCGCGCGCACCTGCTCGGCGGCCTCGCGGCCCAGTTCGGTGAGCGAGTAGTCGACGCGGGGCGGGATCACGGGCTTCGCGTCACGGTGGACAAGACCGTCGCGCTCCAGGGTCTGGAGGGTCTGGGTGAGCATCTTCTCGCTGACCCGGCCGATCGCCCGGCGCAGCTCGCTGAAGCGGTAGGGGCGGTCGAGGAGCTCGATCAGTACGAGCACACCCCAGCGGCTGGTGACGTGCTCCAGGACGAGGCGGTACGGGCACATCGCCTCGCCCGTGTCGTACTTGGAGACGGCCGCCTTGGAGACGGCCGCACGCTCGGAGACGGCCGCAGGCTTGGACGCGGCCGGGGTGTCGGTGGATACCTCTGCACTTACTCCCATGCCAGTACCTTACTTCAAAGTGGGTACTTTCGCAGAGTTAGCGCACCTCCTAGGGTTAGTGACAGACCCACCCCACAAGGAGCCAAGTCATGAGCATCGTCGTCACCGGAGCCACCGGACACCTCGGCCGCCACGTCATCGAGGGACTGCTGGAGAAGGTTCCGGCCGACCAGATCACCGCCGTCGTCCGCGACACGGAGAAGGCCGCCGGCTTCGCGGCCCGCGGCGTGAAGATCGCGGTCGCCAACTACAACGAGCCCGAGACCTTCGGGACCCTCTTCGCCGCCGGCGACAAGGTGCTGCTCATCTCCGGCAACGAGTTCGACAAGGGCCGCGTGGCCCAGCACCAGGTCGTCCTGGACGCCGCCAAGGCCGCCGGGGTCGCGCTCTTCGCGTACACCAGCGCGCCGGGCACCCTCACCGCCGCCCTCGCCGACGACCACAAGGGCACCGAGAAGGCGATCCTGGCGTCGGGTGTGCCCTACGCCCTGCTGCGCAACGGCTGGTACAACGAGAACTACACCGAGAACCTCGCCCCGGTCCTCGAGTACGGCGCCGTCACCCAGGCCGCCGGCGACGGCAAGGTCGCCTCCGCCGCCCGCGCCGACTACGCGGCCGCCGCCGTGGCCGTACTGACCAGCGAGGGCCACGAGAACAAGACGTACGAGCTGAGCGGCGACACCGCGTGGAGCTTCGCCGAGTACGCCGCCCTGGTGGCCGAGCGGTCCGGCAAGGAGATCGTCTACAACGCCGTCACCGTCGAGGCGCTCACCGGCATCCTGACCGGCGCCGGACTGCCCGGCCCCCTCGCCGCGATCCTCGCGGGCGTCGACGCGTCCATCGAGAAGGGCGAGCTCGCGGGCACCAGCGGTGACCTGTCCCGGCTGACCGGCCGCCCGACCACGCCGGTCGCCGAGTCGATCGCGGCGGCACTGAAGGGCTGACTCCCCCTCGGGGCCCTGGCACCGTCGCCCTCCCCACCCCCGCCTGTCATGACCGTATAGCGATACGGGCATGACAGGCGGGGGTGCCCGGCGCTACCTTCTTGGAGGCTGCACGGGAGCAGCTGTGCGAGAGGGAGGGCCGGTGGCCGTGCAGCAGGCGAAGAATTCGATGGGTGCGACCGGCTCCGCGGGCTCCAGTGACCCCGTCGGCTCCGCGGGTTCCAGTGGCCCTGTCGGCTCGACGGGTCCCCGGACATCCAAGGCCGAGCAGCGCGTCGGGCTGTTGAACGGCTTCGCCGCGTACGGCATGTGGGGGCTCGTTCCCCTCTTCTGGCCGCTGCTGAAGCCGGCCGGGGCCCTCGAGATCCTCGCCCACCGGATGGTGTGGTCCCTCGCCGTGGTCGGCGTCGCCCTGCTGGTGATGCGGCGCTGGGCCTGGCTCGGCGAGCTGCTGCGACAGCCGCGCAAGCTGGCGCTGATCAGCGTCGCGGCGGCCGTGATCACGGTCAACTGGGGCGTCTACATCTGGGCCGTGAACAGCGAGCACGTCGTCGAGGCGTCCCTCGGCTACTTCATCAACCCGCTCGTCACCATCGCCATGGGCGTCCTGCTGCTGAAGGAACGACTGCGTCCCCTGCAGTGGACGGCGGTCGGTGTCGGCTTCTCCGCGGTGCTCGTCCTCACCATCGGGTACGGCCGGCCGCCGTGGATCTCCCTCACCCTCGCCTTCTCCTTCGCCACCTACGGGCTGGTGAAGAAGAAGGTCAACCTCGGCGGGATCGAGTCGCTCGCCGCCGAGACGGCGATCCAGTTCCTGCCCGCGCTCGCCTATCTGCTGTGGCTGGGTTCGAGCGGGGGCGCGACCTTCGGCACGGAGGGCGCGGGGCACGCGACACTGCTCGCGGCGACGGGCGTGGTGACCGCACTTCCGCTGGTGTGCTTCGGCGCGGCCGCGATACGGGTGCCGTTGTCCACGCTGGGGCTGTTGCAGTACCTCGCCCCGGTGTTCCAGTTCCTGCTCGGCATCCTCTACTTCCACGAGGCCATGCCGCCGGAGCGGTGGGCCGGGTTCGCGCTGGTCTGGCTCGCGCTGTCGCTGCTCACCTTCGACGCGCTGCGGACCGCGCGACGGGCGGCTCGGGCGCTCAGGGCCGGGGCGGTCGCGGGTGCCGTCGCCGGCGTGCGGGGTGCCACCGCCGTGGACGCCAAGTCGTAGGTGAGCAGCGACAGCGCGCTCGGCGAACGACTTCTGGGCCTCGGTACCCTGCCGGCCGAGGCCACCGTCGCCCTCCACGGCCGCCCGGCCTTCCCACCCCGGCGGCCCGGGTTCGCTATGCGAACCACCCTGACCGGATTGCGCTCTTGACGGAACGTCAGCCTCAGAAACACCATCAGGCACCTCATTCCCACAAGGAATCCGGAGCCCCCCACATGAAGCTCTCCGTTCCCGGGCGTGCCACCGGCGCCGTCGTCGTCGCGGCCGTCACGCTCCTCACCACCGGCGCGATAACCGGCGCGGCGCCGGCCCCCACCGCCGCGGCAGCCGCACCCGACATCCCCGTGGCCAACGTCAAGGCCCATCTCGCACAGCTGCAGTCCATCGCCACCGCCAACGGCGGCAACCGCGCACACGGCCGCACCGGCTACAAGGCCTCCATCGACTATGCGAAGGCGAAACTGGACGCGGCCGGATTCACCACGACCCTCCAGCAGTTCACGTCCTCCGGCCGCACCGGGTACAACCTGATCGCCGACTGGCCCGGCGGCGACGCCAACCAGGTCGTCATGGCGGGCTCCCACCTCGACAGCGTGACCGCGGGACCCGGCATCAACGACAACGGATCCGGGTCCGCCGCGATCCTGGAGACCGCGCTCGCCGTCTCCCGGGCCCAGTACCAGCCCACCAAGCACCTGCGGTTCGCCTGGTGGGGCGCGGAGGAGCTGGGGATGGTCGGCTCGAAGTACTACGTGAACAGCCTGTCCTCCGCGAACCGGGCGAAGATCAGCGACTACCTGAACTTCGACATGATCGGCTCACCGAACCCCGGCTACTTCGTCTACGACGACGACCCCACGATCGAGAAGACCTTCAAGGACTACTTCGCGGGCGTCGGCATCGCCACGGAGCCGGAGACCGAGGGCGACGGCCGCTCGGACCACTCCCCCTTCAAGAACGTGGGCATCCCGGTCGGCGGTCTCTTCAGCGGCGCCGACTACATCAAGACGGCCGCCCAGGCCGCCAAGTGGGGCGGCACCTCCGGCCAGGCCTTCGACCGCTGCTACCACGCCTCCTGCGACACGGCGTCCAACATCGACGACACGGCGCTGAACCGGAACGCGGACGCGCTGGCGTACGCCGTGTGGACGCTGTCCTCCTAGGGCTCCTGTCCTCCTAGGGCTCCTGGGCTCCTAGGGCCCACTGGGGGCTCCTGGGGCCCACTGGGGCTCCTCGTCCTCCCCGCCCTCCTAGGGGGTGTACGGGTTGTCCGCCAGGGAACGGGCCCGGGCCCGCTCCGTGAGGCGGGTCATGCGGGTGCGGGCCGACTCGAGCTGTTCGAGGTCGTCGGCGGCGGGGCCGCCGTCGGCCACGAGCTCGGTCCACAGCGTGATGAGGTCCTGCCCCAGGTTCAGCCCCTGCACGGGGTCGCGCACGGCGCGCCAGGCCGCGGCGGCGCTCTGTACGTTGCCGTACGCGGCCTCGGGGTCCTGGTGCCGCCTGCGGACGCGGGCGAGGTCGAGGGACAGGTGGAACGCCCGGAGCGGGTCACCGGCCAGATAGGCGATGTACGAGCTCAGCTCGCGCAGCCGCAGCACCTCCGGGTGCTCGGGGCCCAGCGACCGCGACGCGTCCGCGCCCACCCGCTCCGCCATCCCCGTGGCCTCTTCGATCCGGCCCATCTTCACGGCCTCGTTGATCCGCGCCACGGGCTCCACGAGGAACGCCGCGCCCTCCGTCTCCTGAACCGGTGCCAGCACGGACTCGGCGACGGCGTCGAAGCCGCGCGCGGGAGTGGGCTTCGGATCCGGCTCCGGCTCGGGGTCCATGACGGACATGGCCTCCATCGCGGGGGCCGGACGCTCAGGAGTCGGTCCCACGGGCGGCGGCGGGCCGAACTCGCCCGTCGGAGCCACCGCGACGCCGGGGGCGGCGTCCCGCGTCGGCTCCGGCAGCGCCCGCAGCACATGCGTCGCCGCGGCCCCGGGCAGGGGCTGAGGCTCCGCCACCGGCACCCGCGGCGCCGCGGGTGGGGCCGCAGGCATCGCGGGAGGGGTCGGAGGCATCGCGGGAGGGGTTGCCGGCACCTCGGGCACCTCGGCCGGCGGCCCCACCCGTACCGGCTCGCCCGTGTACCGGCTCGACCCGTCCCCGTACACCTCCAGCGGTACGACGAAGCCGATCCGTTCGTCGTGGATGGTCGCGAGGACGGAGTGACCGGCGGCGAGGGCGAGTCGGTGGAGGTGGTTCAGGACGGCGGCCTGGACGGTCTCGCCGGTCACGACGACGACCGGCACACCGCCGACCGTGACACCGCCCCCGCTTTCCCCCGCGGGCGCGGTGACCCACACCTCCAGCGGGCCGGTACCGGGGCCGACCGCCGAGCGCTGCCGCTTGGATTCCCGCTTCTGTTCGCGGCTGAGTCGAGACATCGCTTCCCTCACTCGGGTCGTACTTCCATGCGTCGACCTTGCCTCAAGATCCCGTCAGGTGCATACAGTCAAGTCTCTCGGCTCACCACCGCTGCATGCGTCACTACGGCGTCACAGCCTCGTAAGAGTGGCCGACAACGCCGACAACGACCGAGGAGAGTGGTCAAGTGATGCAGGTGAGCAGGCGGCAGGGGGCGGAGGGGCCCGAGATCTGGCTCCGCGGGCCGGTCGCCGACACGGTGGAACCCACTCGGTGGCCCGAACCCGGCGGGGACGAACCCGAACGCCTCGCCGTCGGCCCACGGCGGTTCGCCTGGGTCGCGACGCACGGCGGGGCCGGCACCACCACGCTCGCCGCGGTCTTCGGCGGCCATGACGCCGGGCGGAACTGGCCCCGGCCCGACCAGGGAGAACCGGGGTCGGTGCTCCTCGTCGGGCGTACGCACGCGGCGGGACTGGACGCCGTCTCGCACACCCTGGACACGTTCCGCCGGGGCGAGGCACCCCCGGGGCTCGACCTCGACGCCGTGGTGCTGGTCGCGGACGCGCCCGGACGGCTGCCCCGCCCACTCGCCCAGCGTGTCAAGGTGATCGATTCGATGATCGACGTGTATCAGGTGCCGTGGATCCCGGCGTGGCGCATCGGTGACCTCACCTCGGCGCCGCCCCGCGAGACGGCTGCGCTGGCCCGCCTGACGGGCGCCACGCGCCTGCCCTGACCCCGACAGAACCCCGACGGAACCCCGACGGAACCCCGGCAGAACCCCGGAAGCCGGAAGCCGACAGTCCGCGTCCGGCATCCGCCATCCCTGTCTCCCGACATGGACGTCACATGCGTATGCATATATTGTGCACGCATGTAGTTGCACTTGCGGGTCGTGGCGTTCCACGACCCGTTGCGCACGCACCCTGGGGGACCCATGAGCCGTCACTTCCTGTTCCTGCTGGGCAGCAGCCGCCCTGACGGCAACACCGAGCTGCTGGCCCGCCGGGCAGCCGAACAGTTGCCCGCGGATGTCGAGCAGCGCTGGCTGAGCCTCGCCGAGCACCCGCTGCCCGACTTCGTGGACCTGCGGCGCGACAGCGACCACGTACGCCCGGCCGCCGGGAGCAATCCGGCGCTGCTGCTCGACGCCACCCTGGCGGCCACCGACATCGTGATCGCCTCGCCGCTGTACTGGTACTCGGTGTCCGGCCTCACCAAGCGCTACCTGGACTACTGGTCGGGCTGGCTGCGCACGCCCGACGTCGACTTCAAGGCCAGGATGGCGGGGCGCGTCCTCTGGGGCGTGACCGCGCTGGCGCACGAGGAGGAAGAGGTCGCCGACCCGCTGATCGGCACTCTCCACCACTCGGCCGCGTACCTGGGCATGCGTTTCGGCGGGGTCCTGCTCGGCAACGGCAGCAAGCCCGGTGACGTACTGAAGGACACGGCCGCGCTGGCGCATGCGAAGACGTTCTTCACACGGGAGGCGCCGCTCGCCCGCTACCCCTACGAGACGCACGACACCGACGACACGCAGGGCGCCCGGACCAGGCGCGACACGCGGGGCATGGCAGCCGCGCGCTAGCGGCTACGCGGTGATGTCCTTCGCCGCGAACCGCGCCCACGCCGCCGAGCCGAACACCGCCGCGTACAGGCCCTGGAGTCCGAGATCGCGGACCAGGTCGTCCCAGTACACCGGGTCGCGCATGAGGTCGGCGAAGGACAGCCAGTAGTGGGAGAAGAAGTACGGCTGGAGGGCGTGGAGCTGGGGGATCTGGTCGAGGATCTGGATGGTGATGAGAAGGCCGACCGTCGTCGCCATCGCCGCGATGCCGCTGTTGGTCAGCGTCGAGACGAACAGGCCGAGGGCCGCGACGCCGATCAGTGACGCGGCGACGACCAACGCGATGAGGAACGCACGTCCGAGCCCCTCGGTGAAGCTGATCCGGGTCCCGGAGATCGTCGTCAGCTCGCCCAGGGGGAAGAGCAGCGCGCCGACCGTGAGCGCCGAGAGCGCCACCACCAGGGTCGCGACCAGGCAGAACGTCATGGTGGTCGCGTACTTGGTGAGCAGCAGGCGGGTACGGCCGGCGGGCGCGACCAGCAGGTAGCGCAGCGTCCCCGCGTTCGCCTCGCCCGCGATCGCGTCGCCCGCGATGACGCCGATGGCCATCGGCAGGAAGAAGGGGAGGGTCGCGGCGAGCGCCGTGAACACCAGGAACAGGCCGTTGTTGGTGATCTGCGAGATGAACGCCGGTCCTTCGCCGCCACCACCGCCCGCCGTCGAGCCGTCGCGCGTCTCTATCTTGATCGCGATGCCGATGAGGATCGGCACGGCCGCGAGCACGGCGAGCAGCGCGATGGTCCGCCAGCGCCGGAAGGTGGTGAGGAGCTCGCTGCGGAAGAGTCCGAAGGTCCACAGGGGGTTCGGTTTCCCTACGGCCGTGTCCTGGACGCGTACCGCCTCGGCCTCAGCCCGCGACATCGAACCCCTCCCCCGTCAGCGCCACGAACGCGTCCTCCAGCGAGGCCCGTTCGACGCCGAAGCCACGGACGCGGACGCCCGCCGTGACCAACGCGGCGTTCAGTTCGGCGAGTTCGCGGTCCGGAGGTTCGGCACTCACGCCCGTCTCCGTCACGACGAGATCCGCGACTCCCTGTTCCTTCAGTACGCGCGCCGCATCCCCCGGGTCCGGGGTGGTCACGACCAGCCGCCCCCGCGCCCCCGCCGCGAGCTCCGCCACCGGGCCCTGCGTGATCAGCCGCCCCTGTGCCATCACGGCGGCGTGCGTGCACACCTGCTCGATCTCGTCGAGCAGGTGTGAGGAGAGGAAGACGGTCGTGCCGTCCGAGGCCAGCTCCCTCACGAGGGAACGGATCTCGCGCATGCCCTGCGGGTCGAGGCCGTTGGTCGGCTCGTCCAGGACGAGCAGGCGGCGGGGCTGGAGCAGCGCGGCCGCGAGCCCGAGCCGCTGCTTCATGCCGAGCGAGTAAGCCTTCGCCTTCTTGCCCGCGGCCGCGGTGAGTCCGACCCGGTCGAGGGCGGCCTCGACGCGGGTACGCCGGGTGCGCGGGTCGGCGGTCGGGTCGGCGGCGTCGTACCGGAGGAGGTTGTCGCGGCCGGAGAGGAAGCCGTACAGCGCGGGGCCCTCGATGAGGGCGCCCACGTGCGGGAGCACGGCGCGGGTGGCGCGGGGCATGGGCTGCCCCAGCACACGCGCCGTGCCCGAGGTCGGCTCGATCAGGCCCATCAGCATGCGGATGGTGGTGGTCTTGCCCGAGCCGTTGGGTCCGAGGAAGCCGAAGACGCTGCCCGCCGGGACGGTCAGATCGAGACCGTCCACGGCGAGCTGTCCGCCACGGAAGCGCTTGGTGAGCGCGCGGGTGGCGATCACCGTGCCCTCGTCTGACGCGCCGGCGGTGCCCGCCACAGGCGGGTCCGTACCCTCGTCGGACCGCTCCTCCATGGGCTCCCTCGTTTCGGCTTCGTCCGTACGTCAGTTCCGCACGTCAGTTCCGCACGTCAGTTCCGCACGTACGGTACTCAGTGGGCCGCGTTGGCCGCCTTGACCAGCGCGTCCTTGGTGACCGCACCGGCGTACACCTTGCCGTCGTCCGTGATCAGCGCGTTGACCAGGCGGGTCGAGAAGACCGTGCCCGAGCCGAACTTGCCCTTGACGTGGTCACCGAGGGAGTTCAGGAACCCGGAGACGTTGCCGCCCTCGGACGACGAGCCGGAGGGCATGCCCTGGCCGCCCGTGTCGAACTCCGCGATGGTGCTCCAGCCCTTGCCGATGGTCTTCAGACCGTCGAGCCCCTTGCCGAGGTCACCGCGGCTCGGAGCGGACTCCGGGGCCTTGGAGTCCTTGGAGTCCTTGCCCTCGGTGACCTTCGCACCCTTCGGCGGGGTGAAGTCGAAGGTCGAGGCGGCCGGCTTGGCGAAGGCGACCTGGGTGAACCCGGCGTCCACGACGGCCGCGCCGCCACTCGTCGGCACCAGCGTGAACTTCAGCGGCACCCCGGTCTTCGCGTCCACCGCGACGGTGATCGCACCGACCCTGGAACCGGACTGCTTCGGCTTGATGAGCAGCTTGTAGGCGTCACGGCCCGCGACCTGCGCCGTACCGTCGACCGTCACGGAGGTCGTGTCGTCGACCGACTTCAGGGCCTCGTCGGCGAGCTCCTTGGGCGTCGTCGGGACGTCCTTCGGCGCCTTCTCCTGGCCCTTTTCGGCTGCGGGGGCCGTCGAGTGGTACACCTCGTTCGACTTGCTGTCGTACGCCCACACGTCGTTGCCGTTGTGGATGATGCTGTACTCGGCGGCGTTCTCCAGGACGGAGACCTTGGCCTTGTCCGGGCCGTCGGCCGCGACGCGCACCGTGTGCGTGCCGGAGGCCAGCTCCATGAGCTTGGACTGCGGGTCGGCGGAGGAGCCGCCGGACCCCCTGGTGGCGCCGGACAGCATGCCGCTCTCCAGGCCGCCCAGGCTGGGCAGTCCAAGATCGGTGCTGACCTTGACCGTGCCGGACAGCTGCTGGACGTCCGACTTGGCGATCTTCTCGATGAGCTGCTCTGCGGTGATCTTCGGCAGGCTGGGGTCGCCGGAGTCGGCGAGCGCCGGGACGAGCCCGATGGTCGCGGCCGCCACCCCCACCACTGCGACCGGAACGACGTAACGAGCCGCCTTGCGCCGGCCTGCGCGGACGTCGTCGGCCTCGTCGGGCAGCCCTTCCGCCCCGGCGGTCCTGTCGGATTCGTACGGTGCCATGTGTGCCTTACCTCCGTCGTCGGCGGCGGCCTACCGTCCTCACTACTCCACCCCTATAGCCGCCATTCTCACCCGAACCGGTGAGGAGTGGTGTTCTCAATCTGACCAAATCGGCCGACGAGAAGCGTCAGACCCCGGACTCAACTCCACGTAGTCCTGCGGTATGACGTGAGGAGGCGGTGGCTCCCCCGACCCGTAGGGGTTGGGGAAACCACCGCCTGAGCCTCACAGAGCCCCGGTACCCGTCAGCGCTGCACGAACACGTAGTCCGCCTGGTAGGGCACGCCCACGATCGCGCCCGGCGAGCAGGAGCCGGCCGGGGCGACGCCGCCCACCGTGTTGAGCCGCAGGATCTCCTGCGTGTCGGCCAGCAGACCGCGGTGCTTGCCGGACCGGGTGGCCTTGAGGTCCAGCTCGGCGATGTTCTTCTCGCCGTTCGGAGTCTTGGAGATCACCGCTCCGGTGACCGCGCTGCGGTCGGGCGCGACCCACTGCGGTGTACCGGAGTTGGGCTTCACGAACGTGTGCACGATGTCGCCACCGAGCAGCGCCGCGACGTCACGCTGAGCGAAGGCGTAGCCACCGCCCTCGGCGGGCTTGCACTCGTAGATCTGCTTGCCCTTGACCACGGACGCCTGGAAGTTGCCGAGGGCGTCACGGAAGTCGAAGGAGCCGGTGACCTTGTGGAGCTGGCCGCGGACGGCTCCACCCGGGAACTGGGCGGTGTGCAGATTGGCGTAGAACGCCCCCGGGTCGTTCTTCAACCGCTCCAGCAGGGCGGCATCCTTCACCTTCACGGTGCCGACCACGTGGTGGCCCTTGATCCTGCCGAGCAGCTCGGTGAAGTCGATCTTGACGCCGCCGTTGGTGCCCTTGGCGCCCTGGTGGATGTGGAGCATGGTCGGCCTGCCGGTGCCGCGCCAGGTCACGGCGACGGACACCTTGTCCCCCTTGACCTTGATGAACTCCAGCGCCGCGCCGTCCTTGTCGCCGACGGCGGGGCCGCCCTGGACGGGCACCTCGTTGGCGCCACGGAGGCTGGTGGCGAGGATGGTGCCGCCGCTGCCGCCGACGACTCCGCTCTGCGCGACGATGGTCTGGTCGCCTTGCGCCGAGTGGCTCATGCCGCCGTGGTCACTGCGGTGGCTGCCGCCGGCCGCGACCGCCGGAATGACGGCGGCGGCGACACCGGCCGCGGCTGCCACCGCGACACCGGCCATGACCAGGCCCTTGCGGCGCTTGTCCGACATGGCATTGAACGTGGCGTTCGATTCCATGATTCTTTTTTCTCCCCGTAATGCAGCCGACGCCCCCTGCGTCAGCTTCTGTACGGGAGTACGGACCGATTCCTACCCTGGACTCAATCCAACAATGTGACGTGCATCACAGCGAGGAGGGCCCACGTCTGCACCAGGAAGGGCGTACGCCGAGATCCGGGGAGGGCGTACGTCAGTGGCTCGCTCCGGGCACCTATCCGGCCCGGTGCACCACCGCGTCCACCAGCTCCATGAGCGCCGCCTTCGCATCGCACTCGGGGAGCGGAACGAGCGCCGCGCGGGCCTCCTCCGCGTACCGCACGGTGTCACGGCGGGCCTGCTCCAGCGCGGGATGCGCCCGCAACAGGGCCAGCGCCTCCGCGTGCCGGTCGTCGTCCGTGAGGTCGGAGTCGAGCAGCTCGCACAGCGCGATGTCCTCGGCGAGACCGAGCCGCTCCGCCCGCTCACGCAGCCGCAGCACCGGCAGCGTGGCGATGCCCTCGCGCAGGTCCGTACCGGGCGTCTTCCCGGACTCGTGCGAGTCGGAGGCGATGTCCAGCACATCGTCCGCGAGCTGGAAGGCGACGCCCAGCCGCTCCCCGTACTGCGTCAGCACGTCCACGACCGTCTCGTCGGCGCCCGACATCATCGCGCCGAACCGGCACGCCACGGCGACCAGCGAGCCGGTCTTGCCGCTGAGCACGTCGAGGTAGTGGTCGACCGGGTCGCGCCCGTCGCGCGGCCCCGCCGTCTCCAGGATCTGTCCGGTGACGAGCCGCTCGAACGCCTCGGCCTGGATACGGACGGCCTCGGGCCCGAGGTCGGCCAGGGTGTGGGACGCGCGCGCGAAGAGAAAGTCGCCGGTGAGCACGGCGACCGAGTTGCCCCAGCGGGTGTTCGCGCTGGGCACGCCGCGCCGTGCGTCGGCCTCGTCCATCACGTCGTCGTGGTACAGGGTGGCGAGATGGGTCAGTTCGACGACCACGGCCGAGGGCACGACACCCGGCGCGTAGGGGTCACCGAACTGCGCGGCGAGCATCACGAGCAGCGGACGGAACCGCTTCCCGCCGGCGCGCAGCAGGTGCTGCGCGGCCTCTGTGATGAAGGGGACCTCGCTCTTGGTGACTTCGAGCAAGCCCTCCTCCACAGCCGTCAATCCGGCCTGGACATCGGCTTCGAGAGCCTGGTCCCGCACGCTCAGCCCGAACGGCCCGACGACGGTCACGAGAGGTTCTCCTGTCTGCTGACGATCACATGGCGAACTCGGTCGATCATTCGGTCGATGACACGGTTTGTCGATGTGTCGCTGCCATCACTCAAGTCAGCGTATCCGGTCACGTTTCGATCACCACGAGCGCCCACCGTCCCCACTGCCGACTTCCTCCCGACTTCCCTCTCCCCCGCCACCCGATGTCCCCCGAGCGGCAGACAGTCCCACACCCGGGCGGTACGGGATCACGGGCGGTATGTTCTTGATCAGTCGATATGACCCGATATTGGACGCATCACCCAGGACACCGTGATGAGCATGCACATCCGTACGTCCTTCTCGCACGA
Organism: Streptomyces sp. GbtcB7; assembly: GCF_019091445.1. Taxonomy (NCBI): domain Bacteria; kingdom Bacillati; phylum Actinomycetota; class Actinomycetes; order Kitasatosporales; family Streptomycetaceae; genus Streptomyces; species Streptomyces sp. GbtcB7. The sequence goes on along the minus strand of NZ_JAGXJM010000013.1, from coordinate 164,683 downwards.
GACGACTCGCGAGGATCTGTGGATCCCTCTCCCAGACGGCACCCGCCTGCACGCGCGCGCGTGGCGCCCGCTGACCGACGCGCCCGTCCCCGCGCTCCTCGAATATCTCCCGGACCGGCTCACCGACCGGACCGCGCCACGCGACTGGCAGCGCCACCCCTGGTACGCGGGCCACGGCTACGCGTCCGTCCGGGTGGATGCCCGCGGTTTCGGCAACTCGGAGGGCGCGCCGGCGGACCCGTACGGGGAGAGCGAGCGGGCCGACGGGGTGGAAGTGATCCACTGGCTGGCGGACCGGCCCTGGTGCAGCGGCGCGGTGGGCATGTTCGGCATCTCCCGGGGCGGCTTCACCTCCCTCCGGATCGCGGCCCTCGCGCCCGAACCGCTCAAGGCGATCGTCACGGTCTGCGCGACCGACGATCCCTATGACAACGACGGGCACCGCATGGGAGGTTCCGTCCTCGCCGTCGAGACGCACGCCCGGGCGGCCACGGCGCTCGCCGACGTCGCCCGTCCGCCGGATCCGGCGCACGTGGGCCAGGTGATGTGGCGCGACATGTGGGTGAAGCGCCTGGAGACGGTGGAGCCGTTCATCCATACGTGGCTGTCCCACCCGACCCGGGACGCGTACTGGCGCCACGCCGGTGTGCGCGAGGACGGGGGATACGGAGGGATCCGGGCCGCCGTGCTCGCGGTGGGCGGCTGGCACGACCCGTCCCGCGACACGGTGCCGCGGCTGGTCGAGAGCCTTCCCGCCGAGCGCGTGCGCGGCCTGATCGGCCCCTGGTGCCACCAGTACCCGGACCGGGGCCTGCCGCCGGGCCCGGCGATCGGCTTCCTCCAGGAGACGCTGGGGTGGTGGGACCACTGGCTCAGGCCGACCGCTACGAGCGTCCCCGAGCCCGACCCCGAGCCCGAGCCCGACCCCGACGCGATCGGCCATCCCGACCTCGGTGTGTTCAGTCCCGACCTCGGTGTGATCAAAAATCCGGGCCCCGGCGCGACCGCCGATCCGGACCCTGGCGTGAACGACGAACCAGGGCCCGGCGTGAACGACGATCCGGACCCCGAGGTGAACGACGATCCGGACCCCGGCGTGAACGACCGTGACGTCATGGCGCAGCCCCTCCTGCGCTCCTACGTCATGGCCGCACACCCCCCGGCGACGACGTACCCGTCCCTCCCCGGCCGCTGGGTGGGCGACACCGCCTGGCCCTCCCCCTCCGTGACCCCGATCGCGTACGCGCTGCGGGGCGCACCGGTGCTGGTGCGCTCCCCTCAGCACACGGGCGTGGACGCGGGCCGCTTCCGCCCCGTCGGGAACGACGCGGACCTGCCGCCGAACCAGCGGGAGGAGGACGCGAGGTCGGCCTGCTTCGAGTTCGAGGTCCCGGGGGAGACCTGGATCCTGGGGCGCCCCAGGGTCCGCCTCCGTCTGACGTCCCACTCCCCCTGGGGCCAGGTGATCGCCCGGGTGTGCGACGTCGCTGCCGACGGTTCCTCGACGCTGGTGACCCGGGGTGCTCTGAACCTGTCAGCGCGCTACGGCCCCAACCAGGCGGTCTCCTGGAAACCGGGCTCTACGGAGGACGTGGTTTTCGACCTGACCGCCATCGGCTACGCGTTCCCGTCCGGCCACCGCATCCGGCTCTCCTTGTCCTCCGCCTACTGGCCGTGGATCTGGCCCCAGCCGGGCTCGGCGGCGGGGTTCATCCTGGACCCGGCGGGCAGTTCCCTCGAACTTCCGGTGCGAGCAAGGGAGTCGGACCCGAGGATCACCTTCGAGGAGCCGGAGCAGTCCGAACCCCTGGGAGTGACGTCCCCGGCCACCCTTGACGAGCCCCGCCCCGAACGCCTGGTCGCCCGTGACGTGGCGAGGGGCGAGTGGCGTTTGGAGGTCGACCCCCGCCAGGACGGCACCCGTGTCCACCCGGACGGCCTCGAATGCACGGAGGACGCCCGGGACACGTACACCATCGACGAGTGGGACCCGCTCTCCGCCCGTACCCGCTCGACGAGGTCGATCCGTCTGCACCGCCCGGAGCTGCCCTGGGACGCACGGGTCGAGACACGCTCCGAACTCGGCTGCGACGACCGGGAGTTCATCACCTCGAACGAGCTGATCTGCAAGGACGGCAACGAGGTGGTCTTCCATCGGACGTGGGAGAGAAGAATCCCCCGGACGGCGGACTGGAGGCCCGACGGCGGCATGGGCAACCCTGAGGAGCATGGCGCGGACCGGTGAGTTCCTGATGGCCCTGGACGAGGGGATGCTCGCGTACTTCCGCGAGATGGCCGACGAGATGGTCACGCGTTTCGGGATTCCCCGGGCCGAGGCGGTGGCGAGGATCAACAGGGCTTACGCGGGGCAGGAGTTCGGGCTCTACCCGGACCTGATGTGCCACGAACTCCCCGAATACTGGGCCTACGGCCTCTACTTCAAGCCCAACACCGGCCGGCTCCCCGACGACGACCCCGACACGGACCAGTCCGTGTGGGAGGTACGCCCGGCTCCGCCCGCGGGCTCACCGGCCTGGACACTCGAAGCCTGATGTCCGTTTTGCCGCCAGTGCCGCTTTATTTCTGCTTGGTCGCGTGAATTGGGTCACTCCCATGCGGAGTGGGCTCTTTATCCCCTCTTGACGACTCCCCCTTTGCATAAGGCAAGTTGAGCGTCACGTTCCGGATTAATCGGGCATTTTCGCCCTCATATTGCGCAGGTGAAAGCGATCTACACCGGGAAATGAGGGCTTGTTCCGGACATGTGCTCTCGCATACGTTCACGTCGATCCGGACGGACCGCCCAATCCTGCCGCCGACCGGAATATCCCAGCCACCCACACACACGCACGGCAGGAGCGGGGGACCCAGGTAAGCCGCCGATCCGGACACCGGAACGGCTAGGGGTGAAGTCGCACACACCGTGCGGCCGGGCAGCTCCCGCCCGAACCCGACAGCTCACTTCGCAGGCGCCGGAGAGGAATTCGCCATGTCCGCACGAGGCAAGCACCGCAGCTTCAAGATCCACAGCATGCTCACTCGGGGCATCCTCGCCGCGGGAATGGGCGGAGTCGCACTCGCCCTTCCGCTCGTGGGCGCGACCTGCGCGCAGGCCGCCACGGCCACCACCACCGATGTCCAGCTCATCACGTACAAGGTGGTCGCGGGCGACACCCTGGCCAAGATCGCGCAGAAGTACCCCAAGAGCGGCGGCGCGGCGAAGCTGTACGCCGCCAACCGCGCGGTCATAGGCCCCGACCCGACGACGCTCCGTCCGGGCCTCACCCTGACCGTGGGCACCAAAACCGTCCAAATCCCCACCAAGGCGAAGACGGCGCCCACCACCTCGAAGACGTACGCGAACAACCTCGACGGATGGATCAAGCACTCGCTGGACGTCATGGCCCGCGCCAAGATCCCCGGCACCTACAACGGCATCCACCGCAATGTCATGCGCGAGTCCTCCGGAAACCCCCTGGCCATCAACAACTGGGACTCCAACGCCAAGGCCGGCATCCCCTCCAAGGGCCTGCTCCAAGTCATCGACCCGACGTTCAAGGCCTACCACGTGCCGGGCACGTCGATGAACATCTACGACCCGGTCGCGAACATCACGGCGGCCTGCAACTACGCGGCGGCGAAGTACGGCTCGATCGACAACGTCAACGGGCCCTACTGACAGGACTGGTGGGGCTGGTTGGACCGGTAGGGCTGGTACGACTGCCGGGGCTGATGCGGTTGATGAGGTCGGAGAGACTCGGAGAGCTGCCGGGACGCACCGGGCTCTCCGGACTCCCGGAACCGATCCGACCGGCACGGGAACAGCCGCTCCAGCACCACCGCGATCCCGTCGCCCTCGTTCGACAGCGTCACCTCGTCGGCCACCGCCTTCAGCTCCGGATGGGCGTTGGCCATGGCGACACCCCGGGCGGCCCAGTCGAACATGGGGATGTCGTTGGGCATGTCGCCGAAGGCGATGGTGGCGGCGGGAGTGAGACCGAGGTGGGCGGCGGCGAGCGCCAGACCGGTCGCCTTGGTCACGCCGCATGGCTGGAGTTCGACGGTCCCCGGCCCCGACATGGTGACGGTGGCCAACGAGCCCACCACACCCCGGGCCGCCGAGGCCAACTCGTCGTCGGACAGCGACGGGTGACGGAGCAACACCTTGCTGATCGGCTCCGTCCACAGGTCGTCGCGGTGACGCACCCGTACCGCCGGAAGCGTCGGATGCGGCATCACGTACCCCGGCTCGATGAGCGTCAGCCCGTCCACGCCGTCCTGGTCCACCGCGGCGTAGAGCAGCCCGACCTCCGCCTCGATCTTGCCGAGCGCGGTCTCCGCGAGTTCCCTGTCCAGGGTCACCGACCACAGCAGTCGGTCCGCCGCCGCGTCGTACAGCTGCGCCCCCTGCCCGCACACCGCCAGCCCCGCGCCGCCGAGTTCGTCGAGCAACGGTCGTACTCTCGGCGCCGGGCGCCCTGTCACGACCAGGTGTCGGGCGCCCGCCTCGGCCACCCTCTCCAACGCGGCCCGGGACCGGTCGGAGAGGGTGTCGTCGCCGCGGAGCAGCGTTCCGTCCAGGTCAGTGGCGATAAGTGAATATGCAGTCGGAGCGGCCATGATCCGAAGAATACGGATCGAACGACTCGTCGGCCCGGCGTGAACCGGACGACGTCCGGTATCCCGTCAGCAACGCCGTTCACCGTACGGGGCGTACCGGGCGTACAAAGTGCACGTCCGCCCCCGCCCACCGATGCGGACGGTACGAAAAGACTCCGAGCGGAATGTCACTCCAGAGGATGACGCGGCTGCGGTGACTGTGGCCGCCTGAGCCCAACACGAGCTCCGACGCGGCGGGTTGGGCCCCGCTCACGGCGTGGCCCACCAGTCACCGACCCCTCCGGCCGTACTGGCCCCGGTCACCTCACCCGTGCGCGCTCGCCAAGTGCTTGGCCAGCCGCGGCGAAGCGAACTCCGTACCGCACACGAACCGCATCACCGGCCCGTACGAAGCCGCCGCCGGCAACCCCGTGAAGTACAGCCCGGGCACCGAGGAGCAGTACCCCGCACCGAGCTTGGGAGTGCCGCGGCTCACCGCGAGCGCCGTACGCAACTCGTGTCCCAGGAAGTCCATCGCGGCGATGTCGACGCGATAACCGGTCGCCGCGATGACATGGTCGGCGGCGAGCTCCTCGCTCCGGCCGCCCAGGGTCTGCACGGAGAGGACCGGACGCCCGTCGGAGACGTCGGCGCGAACGATCCCGGAGACCTCGCTGACCTCGACCTTGCCCTCGAAGCGGTCGCGCAGCCACCACGCCCCGAGGGGGCCGAGCACCCGGCGGACCAGGTAGTGCCGGGCCTCGGCGGGCAGATAGCGGTAGGGGTGCGGGTAGTAGCTGAGCGCCCACAGGGACCAGGCGCGTCCGAAGGGCGACTCGGGACGCAACTTCGGCTGCTTCCAGGGCGGTGCGCCGAAGGCGACCCTGCCCCGTCCCCGGGACACCACCCGCACCTGCGCGCCCGCCTCCGCCGCGAGCGCCGCCGTCTCCAGCGCGGACTGGCCCGCGCCGACGACGATCAGTTCCTTGCCGGAGAACCGGGCGAGGTCGTGGTGCTGGGAGCTGTGCGAGACGGGGCCGGTGGGTGTGGGTCCGTCCGCCGCCGCGCCGCCGAGCTCGGGCGGCAGATGGGCGAGTCCGTACAGTCCCGTGGCCACGACGACCGCCCGCGCCGTGAACGACTCCCCCGAGTCCAGCTTGAGTTCGAAGCCCTCGCTGCCCCGGCGGTCGACGGACACGACCCGCACCCGCTCCAACTCGGGCACCAGCTGCTGCTGGAACCACTCGCCGTACGCGATGAACGTCTCGACCGGAATGATGTCCTCGTCCGTGACGAGCCGGCGGGTCCCCGCCGCGTCGCAGTAGTCGGCGATCGTGTGGCCGGGCTGCGGGGCGTCGAGGCTGGACGCGACCGGGGTCGACTTGAGGAGCATCCCCTCGGGCATGTGGTCACGCCAGCTCACCATGGGCTCGCCGAACACGCGCACCGGGATGCCACGCGCCCGCAGATGGGCGGCGGTGGACAGGCCGAACGGGCCGGCACCGATGACTGCTACCGGATGATTCACGAAGTCCCTCCCCAGGACATACTTTCGTCACTTCGTGGTCGTACTGGTGCTGTTGCCACGGCGGTTGGTCCGCCACAGCTGATACAGATGCCTCGCGCCCGGCCGCACGAAGCGCGCGAGCATCGTGAAGAACGGCCGCAGGTCGTCACCCGCGAGCCAGGCCAACTCCGTGCCGCTCGCGCGAGCCGGCGCGTGCGGGGTCGTGTAGCCGCTGCGCCGGTAGGCGAGCAGGGCCGGCAGGTCGATGTTCTCCACGATGTACCGGTGACCGGCCCGCTGTTCCCCTTCGGGAACGGTGCGCCCGGTCAGGTCGAGATGCATGGCCCGGACGACGTCGATCCCCGACTCGTTCTCGAAAAGCCGGAACTGCGCGCCCATCCGGGGGTTGAAGTCGAGAAGTTTGTACTGCCCGTCGCGCCGGTCGAAGCGCAGGTCGAGGTCGATGACGCCGCTGAAGCCGATCTGTTTGATGAAACGCGCGGCGAGGTCCGCGAGTTCCGGATTGTCCACGACGTACGCGTTCGCCGTCATTCCCGCGTGCGGCGGCCAGGAGCGGACCTTCACGCCCGTGAACATCGCGAGCGGCGTCGAGTCCGCGTCGAAGTACGCGTGCACGATCCAGTCCTCCGCCTCCTCCCTGGGCAGGTACTCCTGGAGGATCACGCCCGGCTGATCACCCCAGTCCCGGGCGAGTGACAGCAGCCCCTCCCGGGTCGCGATCCTCGTCGTCCCGTTCACCGCCGGCTGGCTGCGGCGTACGAACGCCTCCCGGTTCTTGGCGACGATCGGAAACCGAGCGCTCTCGGCGAACGCCACGATCTCCTCGTACGACTGCGGAAAGGCCGCCGCCGGACTGGGGATGCCGTGTTCCACACAGAGTTCGTGCAGGCCCTGCTTGCTGGCGAGGCGCCTGGGCAGTTTGGCGTCGACCCGAGGAAAGAGGAATCGCTCCCCCAGTTCCTCCTGGTGCTCGGCGATCAGGACGGCCGCCTCCTCGTCCGTCGGGACGAGCACCGTCGGCCGCCCGACGCGGGCCCCGATCCGCAGTAACCCCTCGACCAGACGCTCCGGCTCCTCCGTCCCCGTCGTCGGCCAGACGAAGGCACGGCGCAGATAACGCGAGGCCGCGGCAGGCGTGTAACGGTCCTCGGTGATCGCATACATCGGTATGCCGAGGCGGCCCAGACTTCGGATGGCGCCCACACCGCCGTGATGCAGCGGATAGTCGCCAAACTTCACGATCAGGCCCGGAACGTTCCGATCGGCGTCGACCGGCACTCCGCTGACGCTCCTGGCCACGGGTCCCCCCACGTGTCCCCCCTACGGACCGGACCCACCCCGTCCGTGTCCCCAAAGGACGCTAAGCCGGAACTACTGAGTCCGACAAGGCCTATTCGGACATTGCGAACTCTTTAGGCACTGTCGAGGCAACTCTTCAGGTACCGCCACAGTGCCTCACGACAACTCGCGGCAACTCATGGCGACTCTTTGGGCACTGCCACAGCACGTCACTCCCCCGTAACCTGTGCCGCGACCACCCGGAACACGTGAAACACCCACACATGCACCGCGCGGATCACACGGCCAAGACAGTCACACGAACCACACAGCGCGCACGACCACGAAAGCGAGGCACCACCCGATGCCCCCCTTCGACGTCCCCGAGGGCGATCCCTTCGGCCCGCACAACCTCCCCTACGGCGTCTTCTCCCGGGCCGGAGCGTCCGAGCGGAGCGTCGGCGTCCGGCTCGGCGACCACGTCCTCGACGCGGGAGCGACCGCCCAGGCCCTCGGCTCCCCGTACGCCGAACTGCTCGCGCAGCCCACCCTGAACCCGCTGCTCGCCGCCGGCCGCACAGCCTGGTCCGACGTACGCCGCGCACTCACCGCCTGGGTGACGGTCCCGGCCCACCGGGAGACCATCGCACCCCTCCTGCACCCCCTCTCCGAGGTGACCCTGCACCTCCCCTTCGAGGTCGCGGACTACGTCGACTTCTACGCCTCCGAGAACCACGCCCGGAACGTCGGACAGATCTTCCGCCCCGACGCCACCGACTCCCTCACCCCCAACTGGAAGCACCTGCCGATCGGTTACCACGGCCGCTCCGGCACGGTCGTGGTGTCGGGCACGGAGGTGGTCCGCCCCTCGGGCCAGCGCAAGGCCCCTTCCGACACCGCCCCCGTCTTCGGCCCCTCCGTCCGGCTCGACATCGAGGCGGAGGTCGGCTTCGTGGTCGGCGCACCCTCGACCAGGGGCACGCCCGTCCCGCTCTCCTCCTTCCGCGACCACGTCTTCGGCCTCTGCCTCCTCAACGACTGGTCGGCGCGCGACATCCAGGCCTGGGAGTACGTCCCTCTCGGCCCCTTCCTCGGCAAGTCCTTCGCCACCTCGGTGTCGGCGTGGATCACCCCGCTCGACGCGCTGGACGACGCACGGGTCGCGCCCCCGGCCCGCACGCACCCCCTCCTCCCCTACCTGGACGACTCCGAGGACGAGCCCGGCGGCTACGACCTCCGTATCTCCGTCGCCGTCAACGGCCACGTCGTCTCCGCACCCCCCTTCTCCACCATGTACTGGACGGCCGCCCAGCAACTGGCCCACATGACGGTCAACGGGGCCTCCCTGCGCACCGGCGACCTGTACGGCTCGGGAACGGTCAGCGGCCCCTCCGAGCACGAGCGCGGCTCCCTCCTGGAACTCACCTGGAACGGCCGCGACACCCTCGACCTCCCCGACGGCAAGCGGGCCTTCCTGGAGGACGGCGACGAGGTCACCCTGACGGCCTGGGCCCCGGGCCCCGACGGCACGCGGGTGGGACTGGGCGAGGTGAGGGGCCGCATCACCCCGGCACCCAACCCCTCCTGACTCCGGCGGCGTCCGGGTCAACAGCCCCGGCGGGGTGCAGGGGCGAGGCCCCGCTGTGGCCCCTCCGGGGAGGGGCCACCAGGGGGTCGAAGGGGCGGAGCCCCTGGGATGGGACGGGTAGGGGCGGCGGGGGCGAAGACCCCTACCCCGCCGACCCCACGTCCCCGCACCCGCACCCGCGCTCGCACCCACAAGACACCCTCGCCCCACACCGCGCCCCCGCGGGTGGCAGATCTCCCCTCCTCCCAACCAAAACCGCAGGCCAACGCCCGACCCTCACCATCGACAGGTGGCGCAACACTCCAGCAACACCACCACCCGCACCCCGTCGGTATGGTCCGTCGCATGCCCACCGAACGCGTCCGAGAACACGCCGGCCCCGGCGCGACCACCGTCGCCGCCCACCGGCGTCGGCTGCGCGCGGACCGGGCGAGGCAACTCGCCGACCTGCTCCGCCACCAGGTGCTGACCGGCGGTTTCCCGGACGGCACCCTGCCGCACGAAGCCGCCCTCGGCACCGACTACCGCGCCTCGCGCAACACCGTCCGCCAGGCCCTGGACCTGCTCCGCGCGGAGGGCCTGGTGGAACGCCTCCCCGGCGTCGGCACCGTCGTCGTCGCCCAGAAGTACCCGCACGGACTCGACCGGCTGATGGGACTCGCGGAGACCCTGCGCGAACACGGCCAGGTCACCAACGAGGTCCGTACGGTCGGCCCCGTGGCCGCGCCCACCCTCGTGGCCGACCGCCTCCGTATCGCCCCCGGCGCCGACGTCCTCTACATCGAACGACTTCGCCGCCTCGACGGACTCCCCCTCTCCCTCGACCTCACCTACATCCCGCTCGACCTCGGCACCGCCCTGCTCGGCGCCGACCTGGAGAACACCGATGTCTTCCGCCTCCTGGAAGCCATCGCCGGCCAGCCGCTGGGGCACGCCGAGATCACCCTGGAGGCGGTCAACTCCGACGCACACTCGGCGGCCGTCCTGCAAGCGCCCCGTGGTGCGGCCGTCCTCATGCTGGAGCGGCTCACTCACCTCGCCGACGGCCGCCCCGTGGACCTGGAGTTCATCCGCTTCCGCGGCGACCGCATCACAATGAGCGGCCGGCTCCGCCGCGCGATCTGACGCCTCTCTTCACCACGTCACCGTCACCTCCCTTCCGCACCGCGCCCCTCACCACAGCTCCCTTTCACCGCCGCGCCCCTCACCGCCGCGCCCCTCCACCCCTTCATCGTTTCGAAGGGTCCTTCCGGTTCATCCCACGCACGACTTTTCTGGAGACAGCCATGCCCTTGGCGCCCCAGCGGGCCGACGTGCCCGTGACCATCGACGAGTCGAAGTGCATCGACGGCTGCACGCTCTGCGTGGACATGTGCCCGCTGGACTCCCTCGCCATCGACGAGAGCAACGGCAAGGCGTACATGCACGTCGACGAGTGCTGGTACTGCGGCCCCTGCGCGGCCCGCTGCCCCACCGGGGCCGTCACGGTCAACATGCCCTACCTCCTCCGGTGAGAGGACCGAACTCCCATGAAACTCAAGGCATTCGCCGCCGTGGTCACGGCCGCCCTCGTACTTCCTCTCACCGCCTGCGGCAGCGGCACCACGACCGGCTCCGGCTCCACGGTCACCATCACGGTCGGCTACCAGTCCAAGACCATCAACACCGTCACGGCCGGCACCCTCCTCCGTTCGCTCGGCTACTTCGAGAAGGAGCTCAAGGCCCTCGGAGACGGCACGACGTACAAGGTGAACTGGCAGGACTACGCGACCGGCGCCCCGATCACCGCCCAGATGACCGCCGGGAAGATCGACATCGGCTCGATGGGCGACTTCCCGCTGCTGATCAACGCGGCCCGCGGCAAGCAGCTCGGCCGCCCCACCCGCCTCGTCTCCGTCACCGGCTACAACCTCCGAGGCGGCCTCAACACCATCGTCACGGCACCGGACTCGAAACTCGCCACCCTCGCCGACCTTCGCGGCAAGAAGGTGTCGACCAGCATCGGTTCGGCGGCCGACGGCACCCTCGTACGAGCCCTGCAGCGCGCCGGGATCGACCCGGACAAGGGCATCCAGAAGCTCAACCAGCAGCCCGCGGTGGGCGCTTCGGCCCTCGCCGCGGGCAGCACCGACGCGCTCTCGCAGTTCGTTGCCTGGCCCGGCCTGCTCGCCTTCCAGGGCAAGGCGAAGGCTCTGTACGACGGCGCCGCACTCGATCTGCCGACCTTCCACGGCGTCACCGCCCGCGAGGACTTCGCGAAGAAGCGCCCGACCGTGCTGGAGGCCTTCCTCCGGGCGCAGTCGGAGGCGACGACCTATCTGCACGACCACCCGCTGGCCGCCGCCCAGAAGGTCGCGAAGGCGACCGATCTGCCCGCCGAGGTCGTCTACCTCTACAACGGCGCTCACGGCATCGCCACCTTCGACCCGGCCCTCAAGCCCCAGCTGATCTCCGCGCTGAAGAAGGACGTCTCCGTCCTGAAGTCGGCGAAGCTCGTGGGCGACGTCGACGTGGACGCCTTCGTCGACGACCAGTACGTGAAGCGCGCCCTCGGCCCGACCGCGTACGCCGATCAGCTCGCCGCGTCACCTCCACCGGCCGCGAGCGAGGTGTGGCCCAAGGACGCCTCCTCGACCCGTACCTTCGCCTCCCCCTCCGCTCTCCTCCACTACGTGTCCTCCCACCGCGACACCGTCCGCGCCGCGTATGTCCCCGACGCCACGACCGGCACCCAGTGGTTCGCCGACCGGGCGGTGTGGGTGGTCGACGGCAGCGACCTGCACCCCTTCGTCACGGCGGCGACCGCCCGGGCGTACCTCGCCGGCCACCAGGGCGCGCACACGATCTCGTACGCCTCCGCGCTGGAGCGGGCCTCATGACCCGGTATCTCGTCAGGGCCGCTTCGCTCGCCGCGGCCCTGACCGCCTGGCAGCTGCTGACCAGCCTGAACGTCGATCTCTGGCTGCGCTTCTCGCAGTTCCCCACCGTCGCGGACGTGGCCCGTGCCTTCGGAGACCGCCTCGGCGGCCACGACTACTGGACGGACCTCACCGACAGCCTCACCCGGATCCTCACGGGCTTCCTGCTGGCAGCCGTCCTGGGGGTGGCCACGGGCGTGCTCGTGGCCCGCTCGCGCCTGGCCGAGGACCTGCTCGGCCCGCTGGTGGAGGTGCTCAGGCCGATCCCCGCGATCGCGCTCGTCCCGGTGGCGATCCTCCTCTTCCCCAGCAACGAACAGGGCATCGTCTTCATCACCTGCGCCGCCGCCTTCTTCCCGGTCCTGGTCTCCACCCGGCACGCGGTTCGGGCCCTGGCCCCCGTGTGGGAGGAGGCGGTGCGCACCATGGGCGGCGGCCGATGGCGGATCCTCGGCTCGGTCGTCCTGCCCGGCGCCCTCCCCGGGATCTTCGGCGGTCTCTCGGTCGGCATCGGCGTCTCGTGGATCTGTGTGATCTCCGCCGAGATGATCTCCGGCCAGTACGGTGTCGGCTACCGCACCTGGCAGGACTACACCGTCGTCGACTATCCCGGTGTCTTCGTCGGCATGGTCACGATCGGTGTGCTGGGCTGGGTCACCTCCACGGCCGTCGAGCGCGTGGGGCGATGGCTCACCCGGTGGCTGCCGCGCACCGAGTACGTCGCCGGGGCGCGCGTGCGCAGGGCTCCCGCCCCGGTCTCGTCCGTCCCGGAGCCTGTCCGTGAGGAGGGGGTGCGCGATGAGCACCTCGTCTGAGACCGGGACGCCCGTCGCCGCGCGCGGCACCCGGCTGTCCCTCACGCGTGCCTCGCTCGGCCGCCCCGGCGCCCCCGTCCTCGAAGGCGTCGTCCTGGACATCACCCCCGGCGAGATCCTCACCGTCGTCGGCCCCTCCGGCTGCGGCAAGTCGACCCTCCTGCGCACCCTCGCCGGGCTGCTGCCCGCGCTCGCCGGAACCGTCACCCAGGACGGTCGCCCCCTGGTGGGCCCAGGTGCCGACCGGGCGCTCGTCTTCCAGGAGGATGCCCTTCTTCCCTGGCGCACCCTGCGTGCCAACGTCGAACTCCCGCTGGCCATCAAGGGCTCGTCCCGCACCGAGCGGCGCTCGCGGGCCTCGGCCTGGCTGGCCCGCGTCGGACTCGCCGACCGCGAACGGCAGTTGCCGCACCGCGTCTCCGGCGGCCAGCGCCAGCGCGTCCAGCTCGCCCGCGCCCTCGCCGGAGCACCCCGCGCCGTCCTCATGGACGAACCCTTCGGCGCCCTGGACGCCCAGACCCGCGCCGGCATGCAGGACCTCCTCGTCGAGGTACTGCACGGCACCGGAGCGACCGTCGTCTTCGTCACCCACGACGTGGACGAGGCGCTGTTCCTGGGCGACCGGGTCGCACTCCTCGGCTCCGGGCACCCGGCCGACGACGGCGGTCCCGGCAGCCCCGGCCGGCTTCTCGCCGTACGTGAAGTACCGCGCCCGCGTGATCGATCCGCACTCGACGACCCGGCACGGCTCACCCTGCGCCGCGAGATCCTCACGTCCCTCAGCACCTGAAAGGCACCCTCGTGGACACCCCCGTGGACACCCCCGTGGAGATCCCCGCGCTCGCGGACGCCGAAGAGCTTTCCTGCGACGTGCTCGTCATCGGCGGCGGCACGGCCGGCACCATGGCGGCGCTCACCGCCGCCGAGCACGGGGCCGACGTCCTCCTCCTGGAGAAGGCGCACGTCCGCCACTCCGGCGCTCTCGCCATGGGCATGGACGGCGTCAACAACGCGGTCATCCCCGGCCGCGCCGAACCCGACGACTACGTCGCCGAGATCACCCGCGCCAACGACGGCATCGTCGACCAGTCCACCGTCCGCCAGACCGCGACCCGCGGCTTCGCGATGGTGCGGCGCCTGGAGTCGTACGGCGTGAAGTTCGAGAAGGACGAGCACGGTGAGTACGCGGTCCGCCAGGTGCACCGCTCCGGCTCGTACGTGCTGCCGATGCCCGAGGGCAAGGACGTCAAGAAGGTCCTCTACCGGCAGTTGCGGCGCCGCGAGATGCGCGAGCGCATCCGCATCGAGAACCGGGTGATGCCGGTACGGGTCCTCACGGCGGAGGGGCGTGCGGTGGGTGCCGCGGGCTTCAACACCCGCACCGGGCGGTTCGTCTCCGTACGTGCCGGGGCGGTGATCCTCGCGACCGGCGCCTGCGGCCGCCTCGGCCTGCCCGCCTCCGGCTACCTCTACGGCACGTACGAGAACCCCACCAACGCCGGTGACGGCTACGCCATGGCCTATCACGCCGGCGCCGAACTCACCGGCATCGAGTGCTTCCAGATCAACCCACTGATCAAGGACTACAACGGTCCCGCCTGCGCCTACGTCGCCAACCCCTTCGGCGGCTACCAGGTCAACCGGCACGGCGAACGCTTCGTCGACTCCGACTACTGGTCGGGCCAGATGATGGCCGAGTTCGCCGCCGAGATCGCCTCGGACCGGGGCCCGGTGTATCTCAAGCTCAGCCACCTCCCCGAGGAGTCGATCAGCGCCCTCGAGTCCATTCTGCACACCACCGAACGCCCCACGCGCGGTACCTTCCACGCCGGTCGCGGCCACGACTACCGCACCCATGACATCGAGATGCACATCTCCGAGATCGGCCTGTGCGGCGGCCACTCCGCTTCGGGCGTACGGGTCGACGACCACGCCCGTACGACCGTGCCCCGTCTGTACGCCGCCGGGGACCTGGCCTGTGTCCCCCACAACTACATGATCGGCGCGTTCGTCTTCGGCGACCTCGCGGGAGCGGACGCCTCCCAGTACAAGCCCTACGAGGGCGAGTTGCCGCAGGACCAGCTGCGCGACGCACACGAACTGGTCTACCGCCCGCTGCACCACCCGGACGGGCCCCCGCAGTCCCAGGTCGAGTACAAACTCCGCCGCTTCGTGAACGACTACGTGGCGCCGCCGAAGTCCGGCGCCCGGCTCTCCCTCGCCCTGGAGGCGTTCGAGCGGATGCGCGCGGACATCACGGAGATGGGTGCCCGCACTCCGCACGAGCTGATGCGGTGCGCCGAGGTCACGTTCATCCGCGACTGCGCGGAGATGGCGGCCCGCGCGTCCCTGGCCCGCACGGAGTCCCGCTGGGGCCTGTACCACGACCGCACGGACCATCCCGCGCGCGACGACGACGCCTGGTTCCACCACCTCGACCTGCACAAGTCCCCCTCCGGCTCCATGGAGTTCACGGCCCGTCCCGTGGCCCCCTATCTCGTCCCGGTTCCCGACTTCGCCCCGACGGGCGGCGCCTCCCGACACCTCGGCGAGGTCCACCCGGAGGCGGTCGCCACGGCGGGGGCACGGGACGCCGCGCCGGTGGCCTCGGCGCCCCCTTCCGGCACGGTCCCCGTCACCGATCCCGATCCCGACCGCAGGGGACTCGACCACACCGGCGCGGGCACCTCGCCCCGCCTCCTCGAACTCCTCGCCCTCACGGAACAGGAGCCCGAACTCACCGCACTGCTGCCCTACTTGGGCGACCCGTCCCCCGCTGTCCGACGCTCGGCCGTCGACGTCCTCACCGAGACCGTGCCGCCCGGCACCGGTCCCGCCCTCGCCGCCGCGCTCCGGGACCCGCACGGCGACGTACGGGCCACCGCCGCGGCCTCGCTGCGCGAGCTGGTGGAGACCCTGCCGGCCGAGCCGGACCTGCGCGAGGGCCTCGCCGCCGCCCTCACCGAGGACGATCCCGTCGTACGCGCCGCCGCCCTGGACGTCCTGCGCGCGCTGCGCCTGGGCGACGCGGAACTGTTCACGGACGCCCTCGCCGATCCCGAGATCGCCGTCCGCGTCGAGGCCGTGCGCGCCCTGGTCTCCGTCGACGCCGCGGAGCCCCTGAGCCGGGCCGCGGCCGACCCGTCCCGCGAGGTCCGCGTCACGGTGGCCAAGGCCCTCGCCAACGTGACTCCGGGAAAGCTCGTCGCGGACACCCTCGACCGGCTCACGACCGACCCGGACGCCCTGGTCCGGGCAACGGCCTTCGCGACGCTGGCCGTCACCGGCTGCTCGGCATCCCTGGCCGCGCGTGCCGTCGCCGCCCAGGCCGACCCCGCCTGGCAGGTCCGCTCCGGCGCCGCGACCGCGCTGTCCGCCGCGGAGGCCCGGGTCGCCGTCCCGGCGCTCGCCCGGGCCCTGGAAGACCCGAACGCCGACGTCCGCAAGGCGACGGTCCTGGCCCTCGTGCGGCACTCCGCGATCGACGAGGACGCCCGCGCGGCCCTGGCCACGGCCACGGCGGACTCCGACGCGGACGTCAGGGCGTACGCGTCACGGGCCCTGTGACCACAGGACTGAGCAGAGAGCTGGGCGGAGGGCCGGGACGCCCTATATCCAGTCCTCCGGCTCCGGTTCCGCGTCCATCTCGGGCCAGTCCGGGTCCGGTGCCTCACCGGCCGCGGCGGCCGGTGCTGCTCCGGGGGCGCCGCCGCCCAGGGAGGCGAGCACTCCGATCACGCCCTCTCCGTATGTCGCGAGCTTCTTCTCGCCCACCCCGCTGATGCCACCGAGGCCTTCGACCGAGGTGGGCCACACCGTGGCGATCTCCCGGAGCGTGGCGTCGTGGAAGATGACGTAGGCCGGGACGCCCTGTTCCTTGGCCTGTTCGGCGCGCCAGGAGCGCAGGGCCTCGAAGGCGGGGACGAGCTCCTGGGGCAGGTCGGCCGCGGCGGCCTTGGCCTTGCGATCGCCCCGCGAGGACGAGGAGGAGCGGGAGACGGTGGGCTTCGGCGGCTCCTTGCGAAGCGGCACCTCGCGCTCGCGCCGCAGCACCGTCCCGCTCTCCTCGGTCAGCACCAGCGTCCCGTACTCGCCCTCTACCGCGAGCAGGCCTTGCGCCAGCAACTGCCGCACCACGCCACGCCATTCGGACTCGGCGAGGTCCTCACCGATGCCGAACACGGACAGCTGGTCGTGATCGAACTGGATCACCTTGGCGGTGCGCCGCCCCAGCAGGATGTCGATGATCTGACCGGCGCCGAACTTCTGTCCGCGCTCGCGCTGCAGCCGTACCACCGTGGACAGCAGCTTCTGTGCCACGACCGTGCCGTCCGAGGTCTCGGGCGGTAGGAGGCACGTGTCGCAGTTGCCGCAGGCCGGGGTGTGCGGGTCCTGGCCGAAGTAGGCGAGGAGCTGGGAGCGCCGGCACTGCACCGTCTCGCACAGGGCCAGCATCGAGTCCAGGTGGGCGGCGGCCCGGCGGCGGAACGCCTCGTCGCCCTCCGAGCCCTGGATCATCTTGCGCTGCTGGACGACATCCTGAAGCCCGTACGCCATCCATGCCGTGGACGGCAGTCCGTCACGGCCCGCGCGTCCCGTCTCCTGGTAGTAGCCCTCGACCGACTTGGGCAGGTCGAGGTGGGCGACGAACCGCACGTCCGGCTTGTCGATGCCCATCCCGAAGGCGATGGTGGCGACCACGACGAGGCCCTCTTCGCGCAGGAAGCGCGACTGGTGGGTGGCGCGGGTGCCCGCGTCCAGACCCGCGTGGTACGGCACCGCCTCGACACCGTTGCGGGAGAGGAACTCGGCCGTCTTCTCCACCGAGTTGCGCGAGAGGCAGTACACGATGCCGGCGTCGCCCGCGTGCTCGTCGCGCAGGAAGGACAGCAGCTGCTTCTTGGGATCGGCCTTCGGAACGATCCGGTACTGGATGTTGGGACGGTCGAAGCTCGCCTCGAAGTGGCGGGCGGTCGGCATGGCCAGGCGCTGGGTGATCTCCTTGTGCGTCGCGCGGGTGGCCGTGGCCGTCAGCGCGATGCGCGGGACGTCCGGCCAGCGCTCGCCGAGCAGTGAGAGCGCCAGATAGTCGGGGCGGAAGTCGTGGCCCCACTGGGCCACGCAGTGCGCCTCGTCGATCGCGAAGACGGAGATCTTCCCGCGTGACAGCAGGTCCAGCGTGGTCTCCAGGCGCAGCCGCTCCGGGGCCAGGTAGAGCACGTCGAGCTCCCCTGACAGGAACTCGGCCTCCACTACGCGCCGCTCGTCGAAGTCCTGCGTGGAGTTCATGAACCCGGCGCGCACGCCCAGCGCGCGCAGCGCGTCCACCTGATCCTGCATCAGCGCGATGAGGGGGGAGACCACGACTCCCGTACCCGGTCTGACCAGGGCCGGAATCTGGTAGCAGAGCGACTTGCCGCCACCTGTCGGCATCAGGACGACAGCGTCACCGCCCGCCACCACGTGCTCGATGATCGCTTCCTGCTCACCGCGGAAGGCGTCGTACCCGAAGACCCGGTGGAGCGTGGCCAGTGCCTCGCTCTCTCCCAGCGTCTCCGTCGCGTCCGCTTCGGTCATCACACCCGTCCCGCCCATCGTCCTGTCCCCCGTACGTCGCGCCTCGACCACTGCGTCCACGATAGGGGTCCGCGCCGACAGCCCGAGAGTTATCCACAGGCTGCGACCGATCGGCTTCCCTACGTACTCGCGTCCGGCCGGTCTCACTCCCCTGCACGGCGCGCCCTGCGCGCGTTCAATCCGTTGGCCCCACTCGCATGGCGACGACGACGTACGCCGCGACCGCGAAGTACCTCGACGAGTCGGTCACCATCGCCGACAGATACGGGTAAGCGCAACCTCGTCGGGGTGGAGTGGATCGTTCCGGACGTCAAGTGCCCGGTCCCTCCGAGCCGGACGGCTCAGACGGCTCTGACGGCTCAGACGGGGCACGCGATGCGCTGATCACAGCTCGGGCCCCGCTGCCTCACGAGGAGGGAGCGGGGCCCGGCCCATGCGCGGTTCAGCGGACGAAGACTCCCGCCTGGCTCGCCAGGTTCAGGAAGTACTGCGGCGCCACACCGAGCACCAGCGTGACCGCCACACCGAACCCGATCGCCGTCATGGTCAGCGGCGAGGGCACGGCGACCGTCGGTCCCTCCGGCCGGGGCTCGCTGAAGAACATGAGCACGATCACGCGGATGTAGAAGAACGCCGCGATCGCCGACGAGATCACACCGACCACGACCAGCGGGCCCGCGCCGCCCTCCGCCGCCGCCTTGAAGACGGCGAACTTCCCGGCGAAGCCGGAGGTCAGCGGAATACCCGCGAACGCCAGCAGGAAGACCGCGAAGACTGCCGCCACCAGCGGGGAGCGGCGTCCGAGGCCCGCCCACTTGGACAGGTGCGTGGCCTCGCCGCCCGCGTCCCGGACCAGGGTCACGACCGCGAAGGCCCCGATCGTCACGAACGAGTACGCGGCCAGGTAGAAGAGGACAGACGAGACGCCGTCCCGCGAGGTCGCGATGACGCCCGCGAGGATGAATCCGGCGTGCGCGATGGACGAGTACGCCAGGAGCCGCTTGATGTCGGTCTGGGTGATCGCGACGATCGCACCGCCCAGCATGGTGACGATCGCGACGGCCCACATGACCGGCCGCCAGTCCCAGCGGAGGCCCGGCAGGACGACGTACAGCAGCCGCAGCAGCGCCCCGAAGGCGGCCACCTTCGTCGCCGCGGCCATGAAGCCGGTGACCGGTGTCGGCGCGCCCTGGTAGACGTCGGGGGTCCACATGTGGAACGGCACCGCGCCGACCTTGAAGAGCAGGCCCATGACGACCATCGCGGCGCCGATGAGCAGCAGCACGTCGTTGCCCATGGTGCCGACGAGCGCCGGGTCGACGTTCGGGATCGTGCCGTCCACGACCTGTGCGATCGTCGCGTACGACACGGAGCCCGCGTAGCCGTAGAGCAGGGCGATGCCGAAGAGGGTGAACGCGGAGGCGAAGGCGCCGAGCAGGAAGTACTTGACCGCGGCCTCCTGCGACATGAGCCGCTTGCGGCGGGCCACGGCGCACAGCAGGTAGAGGGGCAGCGAGAAGACTTCCAGCGCGATGAACAGGGTCAGCAGGTCGTTGGCCGACGGGAAGACCAGCATGCCGCCGATCGCGAAGAGCAGCAGCGGGAACACCTCGGTGGTGGTGAACCCGGCCTTCACCGCGGCCTTCTCGCTGTCGCTGCCGGGCACGGAGGCGGCCTGCGCGGCGAACGAGTCGACGCGGTTGCCGTGCGCCTCCGGGTCGAGCCGTCGCTCGGCGAAGGTGAAGACACCGAGGATGCCCGCCAGCAGGATCGTGCCCTGCAGGAACAGGGACGGTCCGTCGACGGCGATCGCGCCCATGGCCGCGATGTGCGCCTTCGTGGTGCCGTATCCGCCCGCCGCCAGTGCGATCACCGCGGCGAAGGCTGCGGCGAGCGCGACGACGGACAGGAAGACCTGCGCGTAGTACCGGGACTTGCGCGGCACGAAGGCCTCGACGAGCACCCCTACGAGCGCCGCCCCGATCACGATCAGGGTGGGCGACAATTGCCCGTATTCGATCTTCGGCGCGTCGATCTTGGAGATCGGTTCGGCCGCGGTTGTCCACAGGCTGTGGACAGCTGCTGTGCTCACTTGGCCGCCTCCACCTCGGGCTTGGGGTCCGTCTTATGGACGTCGGACATGGTCTGCTGGACCGCCGGGTTGACGATGTCGGTGACCGGCTTCGGATAGACGCCCAGGAAGATCAACAGGGCGATCAGCGGGGCGACCACCAGAAGCTCACGCACCCTGAGGTCGGGCATCTCGGCGACCTCCGCCTTCACCGGGCCCGTCATCGTCCGCTGATAGAGGACGAGTGTGTAGAGCGCGGCGAGGACGATGCCGAAGGTGGCGACGATACCGACGGCCGGGTAGCGCTCGAACGCGCCCACCAGGACCAGGAATTCACTCACGAAGGGCGCGAGCCCGGGGAGCGAGAGGGTCGCGAGGCCGCCGATCAGGAAGGTGCCCGCTAGTACCGGGGCGACTTTCTGCACCCCGCCGTAGTCGGCGATCAGACGCGAGCCGCGCCGCGAGATCAGGAAGCCCGCCACCAGCATCAGGGCGGCGGTGGAGATCCCGTGGTTGACCATGTAGAGCGTCGCGCCCGACTGGCCCTGGCTGGTCATCGCGAAGATGCCCAGGATGATGAACCCGAAGTGCGAGATCGACGCGTACGCCACCAGCCGTTTGATGTCCCGCTGGCCGACCGCGAGCAGCGCCCCGTAGATGATGCTGATGAGGGCGAGGACGAGGATGACCGGCGTCGCCCACTTGCTCGCCTCCGGGAAGAGCTGGAGGCAGAA
Source organism: Streptomyces sp. GbtcB7 (assembly GCF_019091445.1). Classification (NCBI taxonomy): domain Bacteria; kingdom Bacillati; phylum Actinomycetota; class Actinomycetes; order Kitasatosporales; family Streptomycetaceae; genus Streptomyces; species Streptomyces sp. GbtcB7. The sequence goes on along the minus strand of NZ_JAGXJM010000013.1, from coordinate 143,575 downwards.
GCGGAGCATCGCGAAGGTACCGACCTTGTCGACCACCGCCGTGATCAGTACCGCGACCGGGGCCGTGGCCTCTCCCATGGCGTTGGGCAGCCAGGTGTGCAGCGGCCACAGGGGCGCCTTCACCGCGAACGCGAAGAAGAAGCCGAGGAACAGCCACCGCTCCGTGCTGGTCGCCATGTGCAGCGAGCCGTTGGCGCGGGCCTGCACGATCTCCTGGAGCGAGAAGTTTCCGGCCACTACGTAGAGGCCGATGACGGCGGCCAGCATGATCAGGCCGCCGACCAGGTTGTAGAGGAGGAACTTCACCGCGGCGTACGAGCGTTGGGTCGCCGCCGCGTCGTCCCCGTGCTCGTGGGCACGGTCCCCGAAGCCGCCGATGAGGAAGTACATCGGGATCAGCATGGCTTCGAAGAAGATGTAGAAGAGGAAGACGTCGGTGGCCTCGAAGGAGATGATCACCATCGCCTCGACGGCCAGGATCAGGGCGAAGAAGCCCTGGGTCGGCCGCCAGCGCCTGCTTCCTGTCTCCTGTGGGTCGGCGTCGTGCCAGCCCGCCAGGATCACGAACGGGATCAGCAGCGCGGTCAGCGCGACGAGCGCCACCCCGATGCCGTCCACGCCCAGCTCGTACCGCACCCCGAAGTCCTTGATCCAGGCGTGGGATTCGGTGAGCTGGTAGCGGTTGCCGCCCGGGTCGAAGCGTACGAGCACGATCGCGGCCAGGACGAGCGTGGCGAGCGAGACGATCAGCGCCAGCCACTTGGCGGCGACGCGTTGCGCGGCCGGCACGGCGGCCGTGGCGATCGCCCCGATCGCCGGGAGCGCCGCCGTCGCTGTCAGCAGAGGAAAGGACATCGGTATCAGACCGCCCTCATCAGCAGGGTCGCGGCGACGAGGATCGCCGCACCGCCGAACATCGAGACCGCGTAACTGCGCGCATAGCCGTTCTGCAGTTTGCGCAGCCGCCCGGAGAGGCCGCCCATGGAGGCCGCGGTGCCGTTGACGACCCCGTCGACCAGGGTGTGGTCGACGTACACCAGGGAGCGTGTGAGGTGCTCCCCGCCGCGCACCAGCACGACGTGGTTGAAGTCGTCCTGGAGCAGGTCGCGCCGGGCGGCCCGGGTGAGCAGGGAACCGCGCGGGGCGACGACCGGGACGGGGCTGCGCCCGTACTGGGCGTACGCGATTCCGGCGCCGACGACGAGCAGCACCATGGTGGCCAGCGTGACCGTGAGGGCGCTGACGGGCGAGTTGCCCTCCGAGTGCCCGGTGACCGGCTCCAGCCAGTTGAGGAAGCGGTCGCCGATACTGAAGAAACCGCCCGCGAAGACCGATCCGAAGGCCAGCACGATCATGGGGATCGTCATGGACCTCGGGGACTCGTGCGGGTGCGGCTCATGGCCTTCGGCGTCCGGCTGCCAGCGCTTCTCCCCGAAGAACGTCATGATCATCACGCGGGTCATGTAGTACGCCGTGATGGCCGCGCCCAGCAGGGCCGCGCCGCCGAGGATCCAGCCCTCGGTGCCGCCCTTCGCGAAGGCCGCCTCGATGATCTTGTCCTTGGAGAAGAAGCCGGACAGGCCCGGGAAGCCGATGATGGCGAGGTAGCCGAGGCCGAAGGTGACGAAGGTGATCGGCATGTACGTGCGCAGGCCGCCGTACTTGCGCATGTCGACCTCGTCGTTCATGCCGTGCATGACCGAGCCGGCGCCGAGGAACAGTCCGGCCTTGAAGAAGCCGTGCGTCACCAGGTGCATGATCGCGAAGACGTAGCCGATGGGGCCGAGGCCCGCGGCCAGCACCATGTAACCGATCTGCGACATCGTCGAACCGGCGAGCGCCTTCTTGATGTCGTCCTTCGCGCAACCGACGATCGCACCGAACAGGAGCGTGACGGCGCCGACCACGGTGACGACGAGCTGGGCGTCGGGCGCGGCGTTGAAGATCGCGGCGGAGCGAACGATCAGGTAGACACCCGCGGTCACCATGGTCGCGGCGTGGATGAGGGCCGAGACCGGGGTCGGGCCCTCCATCGCGTCCCCGAGCCAGGACTGCAGCGGCACCTGGGCGGACTTGCCGCAGGCGGCGAGCAGCAGCATCAGGGCGACGGCGGTGAGCTTGCCCTCGGTCGCGCCACCGACGAGCCCCGGGTGCCCCTCGGTACCGAGCACCGGCCCGAAGGCGAAGGACCCGAAGGTGGTGAACATCAGCATGATGGCGATCGACAGGCCCATGTCGCCGACGCGGTTGACCAGGAAGGCCTTCTTCGCGGCGGTGGCGGCGCTGGGCTTGTGCTGCCAGAAGCCGATCAGCAGGTACGAGGCGAGGCCGACGCCCTCCCAGCCGACGTACAACAGCAGGTAGTTGTCGGCGAGGACGAGCAGCAGCATCGCCGCGAGGAACAGGTTCAGGTAGCCGAAGAAGCGGCGGCGCCGCTCGTCGTGCTCCATGTATCCGATCGAGTACAGGTGGATCAGTGAGCCGACGCCGGTGATCAGCAGAACGAACGTCATCGACAGCTGGTCGAGCTGGAAGGAGACGTCCGCCTGGAAGCCCTCGACGGGGATCCAGCTGAACAGGTACTGGCTCATGGCCCGGTGGTCCGCGCTCTTGCCCAGCATGTCGACGAAGAGGATCGCGCCGATCACGAAGGACGCGGCCGCGAGCGCCGTGCCGATCCAGTGGCCGACGGCATCGAGCCGCCGGCCGCCGCACAGCAGTACGGCCGCTCCGAGCAGAGGCGCCGCTACCAGCAGCGCAATCAGGTTCTCCACGATTCAGCGACCCCTTACAGCTTCATCAGGCTGGCGTCGTCGACCGAGGCCGAGTGGCGGGAACGGAAGAGCGACACGATGATCGCGAGCCCGACCACGACCTCCGCGGCGGCGACGACCATCGTGAAGAAGGCGATGATCTGGCCGTCGAGATTGCCGTGCATGCGGGAGAAGACGACGAACGCGAGGTTGCAGGCGTTGAGCATGAGCTCGACGCACATGAACACCACGATCGCGTTGCGTCTGATCAGCACGCCGGTGGCGCCGATCGTGAACAACAGGGCGGCGAGATAGAGGTAGTTGACCGGGTTCACTTGGACGCCTCCTCCGTCTTCGTGCGCTCCAGGCGTTCTTCGGCCCGCTGCTCCAGCGCCTTCAGATCGCTCAGCGCCTCGGTGGACACGTCACGGATCTGGCCGCGGTCCCGCAGCGTCTTGCTGACCGTCAGCTCGGACGGGGTGCCGTCCGGGAGGAGGCCCGCGATGTCCACCGCGTTGTGCCGGGCGTAGACACCGGGGGCCGGCAGCGGCGGTACGTGCTTGCCTTCCCGTACGCGCTGCTCGGACAGCTCGCGCTGGGTCTTGGCGCGCTCGGTGCGCTCGCGGTGCGTGAGCACCATGGCGCCGACGGCGGCCGTGATGAGCAGGGCGCCGGTGATTTCGAAGGCGAACACGTACTTCGTGAAGATGAGGGCGGCGAGGCCCTCCACGTTCCCGTTGGCGTTGGCCTTGCTCAGGCCGTTGAAGTCCTTCAGGGACGCGTTGCCGATGCCCGCGACCAGCAGGACGCCGAAGCCGAGTCCGCACACCAGGGCCAGCCAGCGCTGCCCCTTGATGGTCTCCTTCAGGGAGTCCGCCGCGGTGACACCGACGAGCATGACCACGAAGAGGAACAGCATCATGATCGCGCCGGTGTAGACGACGATCTGCACGACGCCCAGGAAATAGGCGCCGTTGGCGAGGTAGAACACCGCCAGGACGATCATGGTGCCGGCGAGACAGAGCGCGCTGTGCACGGCCTTCTTCATGAAGACGGTGCACAGGGCGCCGATCACGGCGACCGTGCCGAGGATCCAGAACTGGAAGGCCTCTCCGGTGGAGGTGGAGTAGACGGCGAGCTGCGCGCTCATGCCCCCACCCCCTCTTCCGTGGGCTTCTCGCCCTTGGAGACGGCTACTTGGCGCTCCGTGCCCGGCGCCGCCTCGGTCACCAGACCCTGGTAGTAGTCCTGCTCGTCCGTGCCGGGGAAGATCGAGTGCGGTGTGTCGACCATGCCCTCGTCGAGCCCGGCGAGCAGCTGCTCCTTGGTGTAGATGAGGTTGGCGCGGCTGGAGTCGGCGAGCTCGAACTCGTTCGTCATCGTGAGCGCGCGAGTGGGGCACGCCTCGATGCACAGGCCGCACAGGATGCAGCGGGCGTAGTTGATCTGGTAGACGCGGCCGTACCGCTCGCCCGGCGAGTAGCGCTCCTCGTCGGTGTTGTCCGCGCCCTCCACATAGATGGCGTCCGCGGGGCAGGCCCAGGCGCACAGCTCGCAGCCGATGCACTTCTCCAGACCGTCCGGGTGACGGTTGAGCTGGTGCCGGCCGTGGAACCGCGGGGCGGTGGTCTTCTGCTGCTCCGGGTACTGCTCCGTCAGGCGCTTCTTGAACATGGCCTTGAAGGTCACGCCGAAGCCGGCGACGGGGTTCTGGAAACCGGGCTTGGTCTCCTTCGGCTCCTCAGCCATCGGACCCCTCCTTTCCGTCACGAGTTCCGGCATTCGATCCGTCACTCGCAGTATCGGATCCACCACTGACAATCAACTCGCGCTCGCGGCGCGGTCGACGCCGCGGCACGGGTGGCAGCTCCTGTCCCGGCAGTGGCGGCACCGGGAATCCACCGGCCATCGGGTCGAAGGCGGCGGGCTCGGCGGGCGCTTCCCGCGCGCCCTGCTTGTCGCGGAAGATGTCCGCGGCGAACGAGAGCAGCAGCAGGACGAGGACACCGCCGCCGACGTACAGGGCGATGTCGGCGAAGTCGTAGTTCTCGTTCCTGAGGGTCCGTACGGTCGCGACGAGCATCAGCCAGACCACGGAGACCGGGATGAGGACCTTCCAGCCGAGCTTCATCAGCTGGTCGTAGCGGACGCGCGGCAGTGTGCCGCGCAGCCAGATGAAGAAGAACAGCAGCAGCTGCACCTTCACCACGAACCAGAGCATCGGCCACCAGCCGTGGTTGGCGCCCTCCCAGAAGGTGCTGATGGGCCACGGGGCCCGCCAGCCGCCCAGGAAGAGCGTGGTCGACACGGCCGAGACCGTCACCATGTTCACGTACTCGGCGAGCATGAACAGCGCGAACTTGATGGACGAGTACTCGGTGTTGAAACCGCCGACGAGGTCGCCCTCGGACTCCGGCATGTCGAAGGGGGCGCGGTTGGTCTCGCCGACCATCGTGATGATGTAGATCAGGAACGAGACCGGCAGCAGGATGATGTACCAGCGGTCGTGCTGCTGTTCGACGATCGTCGAGGTCGACATCGACCCGGAGTAGAGGAACACCGAGGCGAAAGCGGCGCCCATGGCGATCTCGTACGAGATCATCTGCGCGCAGGACCGCAGACCGCCCAGCAGCGGGTAGGTGGATCCAGAACTCCAACCCGCGAGCACGATCCCGTAGATGCCCACCGAGGCGACCGCGAGGATGTAGAGCATCGCGATCGGCAGGTCCGTGAGCTGCATCGTGGTGCGGTGGCCGAAGATCGAGATCTCGTTGTCGGCGGGTCCGAAGGGGATCACCGCGATCGCCATGAAGGCCGGGATGGCCGCGACGATCGGCGCGAGGACGTAGACCACCTTGTCCGCGCGTTTGACGATGACGTCTTCCTTGAGCATCAGTTTGACGCCGTCGGCGAGCGACTGGAGCATGCCCCAGGGGCCGTGCCGGTTGGGTCCGATGCGCAGCTGCATCCAGGCGACGACCTTGCGCTCCCACACGATCGAGAACAGCACGGTGATCATCAGGAAGGCGAAGCAGAAGACCGCCTTGACGACGACCAGCCACCAGGGGTCGCGGCCGAACATGGAGAGGTCTTCAGTGGCGAGGTACAGACCGCTCATGCCTCCACCTCCTTGGGGGCCTCGCCGACGAGCGTCGCCGGACCGATGCGGACGAGTGCGCCGGGCAGCGCCCCCGTGTCGGAGGCGACGCCTCCTCCGGCGGAGTTCAGCGGGAGCCAGACCACGCGGTCGGGCATCTCGGTGATCTGCAGCGGGAGTTCGACGGTTCCGGCGCTGCCGGTGACCGCGAGGAGGTCACCTTCCTTGACGCCCGCCTCGGCGGCCGTGGCCGCCGACACACGCGCGCGTGCCGCGTGCCGGGTCCCGGCGAGCGCGTCGTCACCCTCCTGGAGGCGGCCCTGGTCGAGCAGCAGCCGGTGGCCCGCGAGCACGGCCTCTCCCGCGGCGGGACGCGGCAGCGATGCCGCGATCTCCACAGGCCCGGTGGCCCGCAGGCCGCCCCAGGGACCGAGCCGGTCCAGCTCCCCGCGCGTGGTGCGCAGATCCGGCAGACCCAGGTGTACGTCCATGGCGTCGGCGAGCATCTGCAGGACACGCGCGTCGGTGGGCGCCAGGCCGCGGGTCATCTGGTCGGGCTTGAGCGCGGCCTCGAAGAAGCGCACCCTGCCCTCCCAGTTCAGGAAGGTGCCCGCCTTCTCGGCGACCGCGGCCACCGGGAGGACGACATCCGCGTGCTCGGTGACCTCACCGGGCCGCTGTTCGAGCGACACCAGGAAGCCGACTTCGGAAAGGGCCGCACGCGCGCGTGCCGGGTCGGGAAGGTCGGCGACCTCCACGCCCGCCACCACCAGGGCCCGCAGCTCCCCGCCGACGGCGGCCTCGACGATCTGGCCGGTGTCGCGCCCGTAGCGGTGCGGGAGCTCGGAGACGCCCCAGGCGGCCGCGACCTCCTCCCGCGCGCGCGGGTCGGTGGCAGGACGCCCGCCCGGCAGCAGCGACGGCAGCGCGCCCGCCTCGATCGCGCCGCGCTCCCCGGCACGGCGCGGGATCCACACCAGTGTGGCGCCGGTCGCGGACGCGGCCCGCACGGCGGCGGTGAGGCCGCCCGCCACGCCCGCGAGCCGCTCGCCGACGACGATCACCGCACCCTCGGTGCGCAGCGCCTCGGCGGCCTTGGCACCGTCGCCCGCCAGCCCGATGCCGCTCGCGAGGGCGTCCAGCCACTCGGTCTCGGTACCGGGCGCGGCGGGCAGCAGCGTGCCGCCCGCCTTGTCCAGGCCGCGTGTCGCGTACGTGGCGAGCGAGAACGTCTTCTGTCCGTGTCCGCGCCAGGCCTTGCGCAGCCGCAGGAAGACTCCGGGCGCCTCCTCCTCGGACTCGAAGCCGACGAGCAGGACGGCGGGCGCCTTCTCCAAAGAGGTGTACGTGAGGCCCGTACCGTCGAGGTCCCGTCCGTGTCCGGCGACCCGGGAGGCCAGGAAGTCGGCCTCCTCGGCGCTGTGCACACGCGCGCGGAAGTCGATGTCGTTCGTGTCGAGGGCCACGCGCGCGAACTTGCTGTAGGCGTAGGCGTCCTCGACGGTGAGACGGCCACCGGTCAGGACGCCGGTCCGGCCGCGGGCCGCCGACAGGCCCCGGGCCGCCGCCTCCAGGGCCTCGGGCCACGAAGCGGGCTCCAGTTCACCCGACTCACGCCGTACAAGGGGTGTCTCGAGCCGGTCCCGCTGCTGCGCGTACCGGAACCCGAACCGCCCCTTGTCGCAGAGCCACTCCTCGTTGACCTCGGGGTCGGGGGAGGCCAGGCGCCGCATGACCTTGCCGCGCCGGTGGTCGGTGCGGGTCGCGCAGCCGCCCGCGCAGTGCTCGCACACCGAGTGCGAGGAGACGAGGTCGAACGGACGCGAGCGGAAGCGATACGCCGCCGAAGTCAGCGCGCCCACCGGGCAGATCTGGATGGTGTTCCCGGAGAAGTACGACTCGAACGGGTCGCCCTCGCCGGTGCCGACCTGCTGGAGCGCGCCCCGCTCGATCAGCTCGATCATCGGGTCGCCGGCGATCTGGTTGGAGAAGCGGGTGCACCGGGCGCACAGCACGCACCGCTCCCGGTCGAGCAGCACCTGCGTGGAGATCGGCACCGGCTTCTCGTAGGTCCGCTTCTTGCCCTCGAAGCGGGATTCGGCGTTGCCGTGCGACATCGCCTGGTTCTGCAGCGGGCACTCGCCGCCCTTGTCGCAGACCGGGCAGTCCAGCGGGTGGTTGATGAGCAACAGCTCCATCACACCGTGCTGGGCCTTTTCGGCGACGGGCGAGGTGAGGTGAGTCTTCACCACCATTCCGTCCGTACACGTGATCGTGCAGGACGCCATGGGCTTGCGCTGGCCCTCGACCTCGACGATGCACTGGCGGCAGGCGCCGGCCGGGTCGAGCAGCGGATGGTCGCAGAAGCGGGGGATCTCGATGCCGAGCTGTTCGGCGGCCCGGATGACCAGGGTGCCCTTGGGCACGCTGATCTCGGCTCCGTCGATCGTCAGCGAGACGAGATCCTCCGGCGGAACCGCCGCCTCTCCCCCTCCCGAGGGAGCGCTGGTGGTCACCGTCATGCGTTCACCTCCGTGCGGTCGGCCCAAGCCGTGGACTTGGCCGGGTCAAAGGGGCAGCCGCGGCCCGTGATGTGCTCCTCGTACTCCTGGCGGAAGTACTTGAGCGAGGAGAAGATCGGCGAGGCGGCGCCGTCGCCGAGGGCGCAGAACGACTTGCCGTTGATGTTGTCGGCGATGTCGTTGAGCTTGTCGAGGTCCGACATGACGCCCTTGCCGGCCTCGATGTCGCGCAGCAACTGCACGAGCCAGTACGTCCCTTCGCGGCAGGGCGTGCACTTGCCGCAGGACTCGTGGGCGTAGAACTCGGTCCACCGGGTGACCGCCCGCACGACGCAGGTCGTCTCGTCGAAGCACTGGAGTGCTTTTGTGCCGAGCATGGAACCCGCGGCACCCACTCCTTCGTAATCAAGAGGGACGTCGAGGTGCTCGTCGGTGAACATCGGGGTCGAGGAGCCGCCCGGCGTCCAGAACTTCAACCGGTGGCCGGGGCGCATCCCGCCGCTCATCTCGAGGAGTTGACGGAGTGTGATGCCGAGCGGAGCCTCGTACTGGCCGGGGCTGGCGACGTGGCCGCTGAGCGAGTACAGCGTGAAGCCCGGGGACTTCTCACTGCCCATCGACCTGAACCATTCCTTGCCTTTTCGGAGGATTGCGGGAACTGACGCGATCGACTCGACGTTATTCACCACAGTCGGGCACGCGTAGAGGCCCGCGACAGCTGGGAAGGGGGGACGGAGCCGCGGTTGACCACGGCGGCCTTCGAGCGAGTCGAGCAGTGCGGTCTCCTCACCGCAGATGTACGCGCCCGCGCCCGCGTGCACGGTGAGCTTGAGGTCGAGTCCGCTGCCGAGGATGTTCTCGCCCAGGTAGCCCGCCGCGTAGGCCTCTCGAACGGCCTCGTGCAACCGCCGCAACACGGGGACGACTTCACCGCGGAGATAGATGAACGCATGCGAAGACCGGATGGCATAACACGCGATCACAATGCCCTCGATGAGGCTGTGCGGGTTCGCGAAGAGGAGCGGGATGTCCTTGCAGGTTCCCGGCTCCGATTCGTCGGCGTTGACAACTAGATAGTGAGGTTTGCCATCGCCCTGAGGAATGAACTGCCACTTCATTCCGGTGGGGAATCCCGCGCCGCCCCGGCCGCGCAGACCGGAGTCCTTGACGTACGCGATCAGGTCGTCCGGCGACATGGCCAGCGCCTTGCGCAGCCCCTCGTACCCCTCGTGCCTCCGGTAGACGTCCAGCGACCAGGACTTCTCCTCGTCCCAGAAGGCCGACAGCACGGGTGCGAGCAGCTTCTCCGGGCTGGTCTCGTCGATCTCGGGTGCCAACGTCATCACTCCCCCTCCTCGGCTGCGGGACCCGCCGGGTGCGACGGATCGGAGGCCGATGTGTCCTGCGGCGCGTCGTGCGAGCTCAGGTGCTCGGCCGGCGGCTGGTCCTGCGGTGCCCGGCCGCCTCGTGGGTGGACCACGCGTGCCTGGACGCTCTCCCCCTTGGCCAGGCGGAGACCGATCAGTGAGGCGGGGCCCGCGCTGCCGCCCGCCTCCACGGCTCCCTCGCGCTCGTCGGGGAAGCCCGCCAGGATCCGCGCGGTGTCCTTGAAGGTGCACAAGGGGGCGCCGCGGGTGGGTGCGACCTGTGCTCCCGTGCGCAGGTCATCCACGAGGCGCTTCGCGGAGGCCACGGTCTGGTTGTCGAAGAACTCCCAGTTGACCATCACGACCGGTGCGAAGTCGCAGGCCGCGTTGCACTCGATGTGCTCCAGCGTGACCTTGCCGTCGTCGGTGGTCTCGCCGTTGCCGACGCCCAGGTGGTCCTGCAGGGCCTCGAAGATCGCGTCGCCGCCCATGACCGCGCACAGGGTGTTGGTGCACACACCCACCTGGTAGTCACCGCTCGGCTTGCGCCGGTACATCGAGTAGAAGGTCGCGACAGCGGTGACCTCGGCCGTGGTCAGGTTCAGTACGTCCGCGCAGAACCGCTGCCCCGTGCGCGTGACATGGCCCTCCTCCGACTGCACGAGATGCAGCAACGGAAGGAGCGCCGAACGGGAGTCCGGGTAGCGGGCGACGATCTCGCGCGCGTCCGCCTCGAGCCGGGCTCGGACGTCGTCCGGATAGTCGGGCGCGGGCAGTTGGGGCATGCCCAGGCTGACGCCCTCGGGGGTGGTGGTCACCGGTCGACGCCTCCCATCACGGGGTCGATGGACGCGACGGCGACGATGACGTCGGCGACCTGGCCGCCCTCGCACATCGCCGCCATGGCCTGCAGATTGGTGAAGGACGGGTCGCGGAAGTGGACCCGGTAGGGGCGGGTGCCTCCGTCGGACACGACGTGCACCCCGAGCTCGCCCTTGGGCGACTCGACCGCCGCGTACGTCTGTCCCGGCGGGACGCGGAAGCCCTCGGTCACCAGCTTGAAGTGGTGGATCAGGGCCTCCATGGAGGTGCCCATGATCTTCTTGATGTGGTCGAGGGAGTTGCCGAGACCGTCGGGGCCCAGTGCGAGCTGGGCGGGCCAGGCGATCTTCTTGTCGGTGACCATGACCGGGCCGGGCTGCAGCCGGTCCAGGCACTGCTCGACGATGTGCAGCGACTGGCGCATTTCCTCCAGGCGGATCAGGAAGCGCCCGTAGGAGTCGCAGGTGTCGGCGGTCGGGATCTCGAAGTCGTACGTCTCGTAGCCGCAGTACGGCTGGGCCTTGCGCAGGTCGTGCGGCAGGCCCGCGGAGCGCAGGATCGGGCCGGTGGCGCCGAGGGCCATGCAGCCGGCCAGGTCGAGGTAGCCGACGTCCTGCATACGTGCCTTGAAGATGGGGTTCCCGGTGGCGAGCTTGTCGTACTCGGGAAGGTTCTTGTGCATCTTCTTCACGAACTCGCGGATCTGGTCCACCGCGCCGGGCGGCAGGTCCTGGGCGAGTCCGCCGGGGCGGATGTACGCGTGGTTCATCCGCAGGCCGGTGATCAGCTCGTAGATGTCGAGAATGAGTTCACGATCGCGGAACCCGTAGATCATGATCGTGGTGGCGCCGAGTTCCATGCCTCCGGTGGCGATGCACACCAGGTGGGAGGAGAGCCGGTTCAGCTCCATCAGGAGGACGCGGATGATCGAGGCGCGGTCGGGGATCTGGTCCTCGATGCCGAGGAGCTTCTCGACGGCGAGACAGTAGGCCGTCTCGTTGAAGAACGGCGTCAGATAGTCCATGCGCGTCACGAACGTGGTGCCCTGGGTCCACGTGCGGAACTCGAGGTTCTTCTCGATGCCGGTGTGGAGGTAGCCGATGCCGCAGCGGGCCTCGGTGACCGTCTCACCGTCGATCTCCAGGATGAGCCGGAGCACGCCGTGGGTGGACGGGTGCTGCGGGCCCATGTTGACGATGATGCGTTCGTCGTCGGACTTCGCCGCGGACTGGGCGATCTCGTCCCAGTCGCCACCGGTGACCGTATATACGGTGCCCTCGGTCGTCTCCCGCGCCGCCGCGGCGGACGCGCCGGAAGAAGGGGTCTGCGTGCTCATGAGTACGACCTCCGCTGGTCCGGAGCAGGGATCTGGGCGCCCTTGTACTCGATGGGGATGCCACCGAGGGGGTAGTCCTTGCGCTGCGGGTGGCCCTGCCAGTCGTCCGGCATCATGATCCGCGTCAGTGCCGGGTGGCCGTCGAAGATCAGGCCGAAGAAGTCGTACGTCTCGCGCTCGTGCCAGTCGTTCGTCGGGTAGACGGAGACGAGCGAGGGGACGTGCGGGTCGGCGTCGGGGGCGCTGACTTCGAGGCGGATCAGCCGGTTGTGGGTGATCGAGCGCAGGTGGTAGACGGCGTGCAGCTCCCGGCCCTTGTCGCTGGGGTAGTGCACTCCGCTCACGCCCGTGCACAGTTCGAAGCGCAGGGCCGGGTCGTCGCGGAGGGTCTGGGCGACCCGGACCAGGTACTCGCGTTCGATGTGGAAGGTGAGCTCGTCGCGGTCGACGATCGTCTTCTCGATGGCGTTGTCGGGGACGAGTCCCTGTTCCTCCAGGGCGCCTTCCAGCTCGTCGGCGACCTCGTCGAACCAGCCGCCGTAGGGGCGGGTGGCCGGGCCGGGCAGCCGGACGGAGCGGACCAGGCCTCCGTAGCCGGTGGTGTCGCCGCCGTTGTTGGCGCCGAACATGCCGCGCTGGACGCGGATCTCCTCACCGCCCTCGCCGCGCTGGCCGGGGAGGTTCGAGGCGCCGAGGTCCTTCTCGGGGTTCACCCCGTTGCCGTTCGCGTCACTCACCGCAGCAGGCCCTTCATCTCGATGGTGGGGAGCGCCTTGAGCGCCGCTTCCTCCGCCTCGCGGGCCGCCTCCTCGGCGTTCACACCGAGCTTGGAGGTCTGGATCTTCTGGTGGAGCTTGAGGATCGCGTCGATCAGCATCTCGGGCCGCGGCGGACAGCCGGGCAAATAGATGTCGACCGGGACGATGTGGTCGACGCCCTGCACAATGGCGTAGTTGTTGAACATTCCGCCCGATGAGGCACAGACCCCCATGGAGATCACCCACTTGGGGTTGGGCATCTGGTCATAGACCTGCCGCAGCACCGGCGCCATCTTCTGACTGACGCGGCCGGCGACGATCATGAGGTCGGCCTGGCGCGGTGAGCCGCGGAAGACCTCCATGCCGAAGCGCGCGAGGTCGTAGCGGCCCGCGCCGGTCGTCATCATCTCGATGGCGCAGCAGGCGAGTCCGAACGTGGCGGGGAAGACGGACGCCTTACGCACCCAGCCCGCGGCCTGCTCGACGGTGGTCAGCAGGAATCCGCTCGGCAGCTTTTCTTCGAGTCCCATGTCTTAAAGGCCCCTCAGTCCCATTCCAGGCCGCCGCGCCGCCATACGTACGCGTACGCGACGAAGACGGTGAGCACGAAGAGCAGCATCTCCACGAGCCCGAAAACACCCAGGGCGTCGAAGGTGACGGCCCAGGGGTAGAGGAAGACGATCTCGATGTCGAAGACGATGAAGAGCATCGCCGTCAGGTAGTACTTGATGGGGAAGCGCCCGCCGCCGGCCGGCGTGGGGGTCGGCTCGATACCGCACTCGTAGGCCTCGAGCTTGGCCCGGTTGTATCGCTTTGGACCGATAAGCGTGGCCATGACCACGGAGAAGATCGCAAAGCCTGCCCCGAGGGCTCCCAGTACGAGGATCGGCGCATACGCGTTCACGCTCCTCGCTCCTCTCAGTCGGCACTGACTGCTGGCGGTTGCGTCAGGCAAGCACTTCCGCCCCACCCGTCCCACGAACCCCGTGCGTCCCGACGAAGATCGCGTACATGTGAAGCAGGTCACAAGCCCAACTGCCTCGCATCTTATGCCCGCCGGTCTGTGATCTGCGACACGGGGTATTGCACAAGCTTTGTGATCTCCACCACCTGACGAACGATCATGAAGTCGGATGAGCAGTGATCTTCATACGCGAAGCGTCCGAGCGATCACCAGATGTGACATTTCCGCTCGTCACCACAGGTCCGGGGCGGCGTCTCAATATCAAGAGACTTCCCACGCATGCAAATTGGTGCTGGACGCGGGGGCTTGATAGAGGAGCGCGTTCACACATCAGGGGAGGGGGGTGGACGGATGTGGACGATCATCGGCGCGTGCATGCGTTCACGAGCACGGGGCAGTCGAGAGGTGCGCGCGAGACGCCGCTACCCCGGTGACCGTTCCGTGACCTGCGTCACATCGATCTATGGGTCGGATAAGCGGGCCTTGGCCACAGGCTGCAACCAGTGGTAGGCAGAGGGCAATTCGGACGTAATGCGGAAAGGGCATGATCACAGGCTTGATCATCTCTGTCCAAAATGCCCGTTACGGCGTCAATAAAGAGTGACGCGCCCCGGATTCGGCCGCGGATTGAACAACTGTGGCGCACCACACGTTTCTTGAAGGTATGAGGGAGTCCCTGATACCGGTTGTACCCATGTCCCACACCGCTCACATACGCAACCACCGGAAGCCCCGCCGCAACGCGTCGACGCTAGCGATGCGCGCCGGAGTTGCCGGTGGCGTTCTCAGCACCTTGGCCGTGGCCGGTGCGGCTGGTTCGGCGAACGCGGCCGAGCCCGTGACCCAGACCCTCGAACTGCCCACCCTGACGGCCGACCTGGCCACTCAGTTGGCGCAGTCCGCGGACGCCACGCAGCAGGCAGCTGCGAACTACGAGCTGCAGGCCGAGCGCGACGCGGCCGCCGCAAAGGCCGCGAAGCAGGCCAAGGCGGACCTCGCGGACGCCAAGAAGAAGGCCGAGGCCAAGAAGAAGGCCGAGGACGCGCGGAAGGCCGCGGCCGCCCAGGCCGCCTCCCGGTCGTCCACGCGGACCGTCCTGTCCAGCTCCGCGGGCTCCTCGAGTTCGACCGTCTCCGCCCCGGCCAGCGGCAGTGTCGCCACCGTCATCGCCTTCCTCAAGGCTCAGGTCGGCGACGCGTACGTGATGGGCGGTACGGGCCCCAACGCCTGGGACTGCTCCGGCCTCGTGCAGGCCGCGTTCCGGCAGGTCGGTGTCGACCTGCCGCGCGTCTCGCAGGACCAGTCGACGTCCGGTACGCCGGTCTCGCTGTCCAACATCCAGGTCGGCGACATCCTGTACTGGGGTTCGGCCGGTTCGGCGTACCACGTGGGTGTGTACATCGGTAACGGCCAGTACCTGGACGCGGCCAACCCCTCCAAGGGTGTGGTGATTCAGGACCTTTCGGGCTACCCGGCCACGGGCGCGGTGCGCGTTCTCTGAGTCGCGGGACCTTGTGAGTCATACGACGTGAAGGCCGCCACCCGAGTGGGTGGCGGCCTCGTCGTGCTGTCCCCGGGGGGGGAGACCGCCCCCGGAGGCCGCCCGGGCCCCCGGGCGACCCCGTGATGGCGTCAGGCCTTCGGTGCCACCTTCGAGAGGCCGTTGATGATGCGGTCCATCGCGTCGCCGCCGGTCGGGTCCGTGAGGTTCGCGAGCATCTTGAGGGTGAACTTCATCAGGAGCGGGTGGGTCAGGCCGCGCTGGGTCGCGATCTTCATGACCTTCGGGTTGCCGATGAGCTTCACGAAGGCGCGGCCGAGGGTGTAGTAGCCGCCGTAGGTGTCCTTGAGGACACGGGGGTAGCGCTGAAGGGCCAGTTCTCGCTGGGTGGGGGTCGAGCGGGCGTGGGCCTGCACGATGACGTCCGCCGCGATCTGGCCGGACTCCATGGCGTAGGCGATGCCCTCGCCGTTGAAGGGGTTGACCAGGCCGCCGGCGTCGCCGACCAGCAGCAGACCCTTGGTGTAGTGCGGTTGACGGTTGAAGGCCATGGGGAGCGCGGCACCGCGGATCGGGCCGGTCATGTTCTCCGGTGTGTAGCCCCAGTCCTCCGGCATGGACGCGCACCAGGCCTTCAGGACCTCGCGCCAATCCAGCTCCTTGAAGGAGTCGGAGGTGTTGAGCACGCCGAGGCCGACGTTCGAGGTGCCGTCGCCCATGCCGAAGATCCAGCCGTAGCCGGGCAGCAGACGGTCCTCGGCGCCCCGGCGGTCCCACAGCTCCAGCCAGGACTCCAGGTAGTCGTCCTCGTGGCGCGGGGACGTGAAGTACGTACGGACCGCGACACCCATCGGGCGGTCCTCGCGGCGGTGCAGGCCCATCGCCAGGGACAGGCGGGTGGAGTTGCCGTCGGCGGCGACGACCAGCGGCGCGTGGAAGGTGACCTCGCGCTTCTCCCCCGCGTCGCCCAGCTTCGCGTGCACGCCCGTGATGCGGCCGGTGCGGTCGTCGATGATGGGGGCGCCGACGTTGCAGCGCTCGTACAGCCGCGCGCCCGCCTTCTGCGCCTGCCGGGCCAGCTGCTCGTCGAAGTCGTCGCGCTTGCGGACGAGTCCGTAGTCCGGGTAGGAGGCGAGATCCGGCCAGTCCAGCTGGAGGCGGACGCCGCCGCCGATGATGCGCAGGCCCTTGTTGCGCAGCCAGCCGGCCTCTTCGGAGATGTCGATCCCCATGGAGACGAGCTGCTTGGTGGCGCGCGGGGTCAGGCCGTCACCGCAGACCTTCTCCCTCGGGAACGCGGTCTTCTCCAGGAGCAGGACGTCGAGTCCGGCCTTCGCCAGGTAGTACGCGGTCGTGGAACCGGCTGGTCCAGCCCCGACGACGATCACATCTGCGGTGTTTTCGGAGAGGGGTTGGGGCTCGGTCACGGCGGGGTCTCCCCAAGACTCGAAATCTGCGTGCTGACGGGCACTGGACATGGGCAGTCTATGCAGCGGTACTGATCACCTGGCTGAAGGGTTGCCCCGTGAACCGAGCTCTCCCCGACGTACGGCTGCGTGTCCCCACCGACGAGGACGCGTTCGCCTGGCACCGGATCTTCGCCGACCCCGAGGTCATGGAGTTCCACGGTGGGAAGGCGGCCGAACTGTCGGTGTACGAGGAGCTCACCGCACGCCAGCGCCGGCACGACGCCGAACTCGGTTTCTGTCTGTGGACCCTGGTCGACGCGGAGGGTGAGGTGCTGGGCTTCACCGGGGCGCAGCCGTGGCCGCGCGAGTGGGGGCCGAAGGGCGAGATCGAGATCGGGTGGCGGCTCGGCAGGGCGCATTGGGGCAAGGGGTACGTCACCGCCGCCGCGCTCACCACCCTGGAGCGGGTGCGCGCGGCGGGCGTCTCGGATGTCGTCGCCGTGGTCAGAGCCGGCAACGAGCGCTCCATCGCCGTGACCCGACGCGTCGGCATGGAACTGGCCGAGGCCTTCACCCATCCCGCGACGGCCGAACCCGCCCACTGCTACCGCCTCGCCCTCTGACGGCTTCCGGAAGGCCGCCTCACGGTTTCTGGCAGCCACCCGACGGCTTCCGGAAGGGCCGGGCCCTGGCTTACCCTTCCGATACCGCTGGGGGTGACGTCCGTGCGCCAGACACCCAAGACACCCGAAGTGCGCGTGCCGCGGCTCATCGGCCTGATGGCCGTGGACGCACGCGAGACGGCCGACGCGCGAGGTGTGCTGCTCGCCGCGCCCGACCGGCCCGACTTCCATCTCACCGTCGTCGACTACGTCGTACGCCAATATCCGCCGCCCGGCTCCGAGGTGCCGCGCGGGGCCGTGGTCACCGTGTGGTTCGACCTCGGTGACGCGGAGGGCGGCGCGGGTGTGCGGGAGCCGCGGCTGCCGGGTCCGCCGTCGGGCGGCATGCGCCGTGAGCTCGACGAGCCCGGGGACCCGTTCGAGGTGCTCAGGTGAGACAGCCGCTCTCCGGAACCGGGAGCGGCAGCTCGCCCGGAGGCGATGTCAGGCGACGCTTGCCCGAGGGACGCGTTGGCCGCCTGCCCGAGGGACGCGTTGGCCGCCTGCCCGGAGGACGCGTCAGGCGGCCTTGAAGCCCCGGTGCAGGGCCACCACGCCGCCCGTCAGGTTCCGCCAGGCCACCTTCGACCAGCCGGCCTTGCGCAGCTTCTCGGCGAGCTCGGGCTGGTTCGGCCAGGCGCGGATGGACTCGGCGAGATAGACGTACGCGTCGGGGTTGGAGGACACGGCACGGGCGACCGGCGGCAGCGC
This sequence comes from Streptomyces sp. GbtcB7, assembly GCF_019091445.1. Lineage (NCBI taxonomy): Bacteria > Bacillati > Actinomycetota > Actinomycetes > Kitasatosporales > Streptomycetaceae > Streptomyces > Streptomyces sp. GbtcB7. The sequence continues at coordinate 125,673 of NZ_JAGXJM010000013.1, read as the reverse complement.
GCGCATCAGGTACTCGGTGTAGACCGTGCGGAACGGTGCCCAGGTGGGGTGCGAGAACTCGCAGATCACGACCCGGCCGCCGGGCTTGGTCACCCGGTACAGCTCGCTCAGCGCCGTGTCGGTCTCCTGGACGTTGCGCAGGCCGAAGGAGATCGTCACCGCGTCGAAGGTGTCGTCCTTGAAGGGCAGCTTCGTCGCGTCGCCCGCGGTCAGCGGCAGCCAGGGGTGGTTCTTCTTGCCGACCCGCAGCATGCCGAGCGAGAAGTCGCAGGGCACGACATACGCGCCGGTGCGGGCGAAGGGGAGGGACGAGGTCGCCGTACCGGCCGCCAGGTCCAGGATCTTCTGCGCGGGGCGCGCGTCGACCGCCTTCGCGACCTCCCTGCGCCACACCCGGTCCTGGCCGAGCGACAGCACGTCGTTCGTCAGGTCGTACCGTTCCGCCACGTCGTCGAACATCGAGGCGACTTCGTGCGGCTGCTTGTCCAGGGATGCGCGGGTCACGCTCCCATTGTGGCAGTACGAGCCGGGCGACTCTCCAGCGCCCGGCCCGTACGCCGGTCTCACACGCCCCCTTCAGGGGAGCAGCTTCGGCTTCTTCTTGGCGGCCACGTCCTCGACCCAGCCGACCAGCGGGATGGCGACCCAGATCAGCACCCAGCCGATGCCGAACATGAACCACTGGCTCTCCAGCGGCAGCCACTTCTCGAAGGCGGGCACCTTCCAGAACTGGTCGATCAGCGGGACCGCGAGCACGAGGGCGATCTCGTGCCAGAGATAGATCGTCACCGCCCGCCCGTTGAAGATCGTCACGATCCGGTCGAGCCGCTTGAAGCGGGCGAGCCAGGCGAAGTCGACGTTGTAGTAGGCCTTGAAATACATCAGCAGCGTCACGAAGCCGGCCGACCAGAAGGTCTGCGCGACGGGGACCTCGTCCAGGTCGTACGTACCGAACTCCGCCTGGTGCGCGAAGGCGTACCAGCCGCCGTACGCCAGGAGGGCGAGCGACGCCAGGATCACCAGGGCCGGCTTCAGCCGCTGGAGCACGCCCTCGCGGTGCGCGAAGCCGACCAGCCAGCAGAACAGGAAGGTGGCGAAGTCCGTCAGGCCGCTGCCGAAGCGGTTGTACGGCGGCTGCCAGGCGTACTGGAAGACCAGGATCGGGGCGAGGGAGAGGAGCAGGACCGGGAGGGGGGCCTTGCGGAAGACCTTGAGGAGCAGCGGTGACATCAGGACGAACCAGAGGTACGTCCGCAGGTACCAGAGGATCTCCCAGGCCTGGATGCCCCACTGGTTGCCCGGCGGGTCGCCGACCGGCACGATCCAGAAGACGATCTGCCAGCCCGGCATCCAGTCGTGGATCAGCATCGCCATCACGACGAAGAAGCCCCAGAACCAGAAGGGCGGCAGCAGCCGTCGCATCCGGCTCTTGACCACCTTGAGCGCGGGGCGTTCCAGGGACTTGGCCATGAGTGAGCCGGCGAGCGCGAACATCACGCCCATCGACGGGAAGACCAGGCCGGCCCAGGCCCAGCCGAAGGTGTGGTACGCCACGACACGGACCAGCGCGACGGCGCGCAGCGCGTCGAAGTAACGGTCGCGTCCGCCGCCCTTCGGCTTGGGCCCGGCATCCGGTTCGGATTCGGGTTCTGGCACCGACCTCGGTTCCGGTGCCGGTTCCGGTGCGGGTTCCGGTGCCGGTTCCGTCCGGGGCTCGGCCTGGACCGGGTCCATCTGGATGGTGTTCGAGGCCGCCACTTGCGGTTCTTCGGCAACGTACTGCCAGGGCTGCTCGTACTGGACGGGCTGCGCGGGCGGCCCGTATCCCTGGTCGTACTGGGGGTATCCCTGTCCGTACGGCTGCGGCGGCACCTGCTGCCCGTACCCGTAGCCGTACCCCTGCTGCCCCTGTTGTTCCGAGCCCCAGCTCATGTCAGCTCACTCCTGCCGGGGTCCCGACCTCACCCGTGCGCTTGAGCTTCTGCCAGCGGAGGCGGCCGCCGGTCAGAGCGGTCACGGAGGAGTGGATCAGGACGAGGTACATCATCTGGCGGTATGCGAGCTGCTGCAGCGGCAGCATCGCGAGGTAGCGGTACTTCTCGCGGTCGAGGCGGAACGCGTAGGCGGCGCAGACGAGTTGGACGACCAGCACCGCCAGCCAGGCCAACAGCGAGGCCCAGAAGTCCACGAAGATCATCGAGTAGACGGTGAACACGTCGATGAGCGGAGCGAGGACCGGCGTGATGATCTGGAAGATCACGACGAGCGGCATACCGATGCGGCCGAAACGGCCCGACGGGCCCTTGTCCGTCAGGGACTTGCGGTGCTTCCACAGCGCCTGCATGGTGCCGTACGACCAGCGGTAGCGCTGCGACCACAGCTGCTTGAGCGAACTCGGCGCCTCCGTCCAGGCCCTGGCGTGCTCCTGGTAGACGACCCGCCAGCCCGCGCGGTGCATCGCGATGGTGATGTCGGTGTCCTCGGCGAGCGTGTCCTCGCTCATGCCGCCGACCTCGAGGACCGCGTCGCGGCGGAACGCGCCGATCGCGCCCGGGATGGTGGGCATGCAGCGCAGCAGGTCGTACATGCGGCGGTCGAGGTTGAAGCCCATCACGTACTCGATGTGCTGCCAGGCGCCGATGACGGTGTTGCGGTTGCCGACCTTGGCGTTGCCCGCGACCGCGCCGATGCCCGGGTCCGCGAAGGGCTGGACGAGCTGGTGCACGGCGTCCGGTTCGAAGACGGTGTCGCCGTCCATCATCACGACGATGTCGTAACTGGCGTTGCGAACGCCGTTGTTGAGGGCGGCCGGTTTGCCCGCGTTCTCCTGGCGGATGACCCGGACGTTGGGCAGGCCCAGCGACTCGGCGATCTCCTTGGTGCCGTCCGTGGAGCCGTCGTCGACGACGATGATCTCGATCGGATGGGTGCTCTGCGCCAGCGAGTGGAGCGTGTTGGCGATGCACTCCTTCTCGTTGTACGCGGGCACGATCACCGTCACCGGCCTGGTGACCGTCGGCCCCCAGCTGAACTTGCCGCCCTTGCCGCGTTTCCTGTTGCGCTGTCTGTAGTGGCTGCGGGCGAGGATCAGCATCATCCCGAAGCGGCCCATGACGGAGATGCCGACGACCAGCAGCAGCCAGGAGAGCAGCGGCAGGACCCATTCGGCGACCGCGACCGCGTAGATGAGGGCCTTGCCCTCGTAGAGGGTCGAGCCGGTGGCCTTCTGCTGGCCGGACTGCTCGACGTTCACCTTGTTGGAGGAGTTGTTGGTGGAGTTGTTGGTGGAGTTGTTGGTGGAGCCCGAACCGGGCGCGGACTGCGTGCCGCCCGGCTGCTCGCCCAGCGCTCCGGCACCGGCCCCCGCACTCGCCCCGGCACCCGCACCGGTACCGGTCTGTCCCACCCCGGCCTCGACGGCCTGTCCGGAACCGGTGGCGCCCGTGCGGCCGGCACCGTTCGGCGCCCCGTTCAGCTTCGCCATCGCGCCGCTGACGGTGGTGAAGGAGTATCCCTTCGCCTTCATCTTCTTGATGTACGTGTCGAGCGCCTTGACCGTCTCCGAGCGGTCGCCGCCCGCGTCGTGCATGAGGACGACGGCGCCCTCGTTGTTCTTCGGCGTGGCCCACTGGACGATCTTCGAGACGCCCGGCTTCTTCCAGTCGTCGCTGTCGGTGTCGACGAAGACGCTGGTGTAGCCGAGGTTGCCGATCTCCTTGTAGACGGGCCAGCTGTAGTTGTCGACGGCGTTGATCTCCGAGGAGTACGGGGCCCGGAACAGCGTCGTCGTGATCCCCGCCGCACCCGCGAGCGCGAGCTGGGTCTGCTTCAGCTCGCGCTGGAGCCGGCCCGTGCCCTGGTAGGAGAGGTCGACGTGGGTGAAGGTGTGGATGCCGACCTCGTTGCCCTGGTCCACGAGGTCCTTCACGACGCCCGGATAGCGGGAGACCATCGAGCCGACCATGAAGAAGGTGGCCTCGATGTTGTTGTCCTCGAGCACCTTGAGGATCTGGGGAGTCCAGGTCGGGGTCGGACCGTCGTCGAAGGTGAGCACGATGGTCTTCTTCGGAACGGACTGGGTCTTGGCCGTGCCGCCCGTGAACGTCAGGAGCGGACCGCCGTCAAGGATCTTCTGCGGCACCTTGTCGTAGGCCGCGCCGTCGCGCACCCGCGCGTCGTTGCCGATCTCGGAACGCAGATAGCCGTCGAGCAGCATCACGCTGGTGAGCCCCAGCAGGAGCAGCAGGGCGAGGATCACACGCGGTTTCTGCAGCGCCGCGGCCTTGCCGGCCGCCCGCTCCATCTTGGTGGGGGCGCGCCGGCGGCCGCGTGAAGGCGTCGTCGAAGTCATGGAGGTGGGTCCGTTCCGGTCAGTTGGCGCCGGTGGAAGCGGACGCGGATGCGGCCGGGGAAGCGGCCGAGGAGGGGGCCGTGCCCGTGCGCAGGCCCGACGGCGGGGTGCCGGTCGGCCTGCCGGTGGGGGCCTCGCCGCCCTGCGGCCGAAGGTTGCCCCCGGGTGCGGAGCCGGCCTGGCCACCGCTGAACGGGAAGAGCGAGGACGGGGTCAGCGAGGTGCCCCAGCCCATGAAGGCCATCCCGAGGACGACCGCGTAACCGAAGCAGACGGCGCCGACGAGCATGCCGAACCTGCGCAGCAGACGTGCTCTGCGCCCGGAGTTGTCAACGAACACGGGACCGTCTTCGGACGCGTTGCCGCGTTTGCGGCGGCGGCCGCGCCCTTGACTGTGGTTTTCGATGGCTGACTCGGATTGCATTCCCCGGATATTAGGGCTCCTTTATGTGGCCAATTCTCTGGTTCTCATGTGAGGCGCCCATGAAACTTGGCCCAAGCTGTCCATTCCCTGAGAGAATCCTTGAACATCCGCGCAGCTCAGGGTCGATACATATTTACCTTGTGTACCGATTCGCGGCCCGGCTTGCCCGATTCGCGTACCGCTACTCATGGGTTACCCCTGCGGTTCCTGTATTCGGTAATCACCCTCGGATGTGCCACCTTGGAACTCCCGAATCGCACTTTGTTTCGGTCCTGAGACAGAAATCACGAGAGCGGGTGCATACGCAATGAGGGGTTATCTGAGGCCGGCTGCCGGGCTCACCTGCCTGTTTGCTCTGGCGGCGGGGTGCTCTTCCGGCGGTACGGGCACCACGGACGCGGCGCCCGCGCAGACCTCCCGGGCCCCGCGGACGAGTGCGGCGCCCTCCGAGAGCGCGTCCTCCTCCAGCACCTCGTCCAGCACCTCGTACGCGCCCTACGTGAGCGCCACGGAGGCCTCCGCGACGGACTCGACGGGGTCTCCGACCACGTACAACCTGGCCTTCGTGATCTCCGACGGCACCCACTGCACGGCCAAGTGGAACGGCACGGACGCCATCGACAAGGCCGCCGTGAAGTCCCGGATCTCGGCGCTGAAGGAGTCCGGCGCGAGTGTGCGCGTCTCGTTCGGCGGAGCGTCCGGCAAGGAGCTGGCGGAGGTCTGCGGCAGCGCGAGCGCGCTCGCGGCGGCGTACGGGGCGGCGCTCGACGCCGCCGGGTCCACCCAGGCCGACTTCGACATCGAGGGGGACGCGCTGACCGACTCCGCGTCGGTGGCGCTGCGGTCCAAGGCGATCGCGCTGCTCCAGAAGGAGCGCGGTGACCTGAAGGTGTCCTTCACGCTGCCGGTCATGCCGTCCGGGCTGGATTCGGACAGTCTGGCGCTGCTGGAGTCCGCCAACGACAACTCCGTGACGGTCTCCACGGTCAACATCATGACGATGAATTACGGGAGTTCGTACGCCGGGGACATGGGCGACTACGCCGAGACGTCCGCCAAGGCGACCCACGATCAACTGCAGGATGTGTTCGGCCTGTCGAGTGCGGGGGCCTGGCAGGGGCTCGCGTTGACGTCGATGATCGGGGACAACGACGTGGCCAATGAGACGTTCAGTCTCTCGGACGCGGCGCAGGTCCGTGCGTTCGCCGAGTCGAAGAAGATCGCTTGGGTGTCGATGTGGTCGACGTTCCGGGATCAGCAGTGTTCGAGTGATGACGCTTCTTCGGACAATGCGGCGACCAATTGCAGTGGGGTTTCGCAGAGTTCGGGGGCGTTTGCGGAGGCGTTCGCTGGGTGACGGCACATATCTGATCTGCGGGCCGGTGGGGGCTGGTCGCGCAGTTCCCCGCGCCCCTAAAAACGGGGCGCTTCCCCGCCCGGGGTGAAGAAGTTCAGCGGCGTCTGTGTACCAGGCGGCCCGCGCACACCGTCGCGATGCATGCTCCGTCCGCATCGAAGACCGCGAGGTCGGCACGTCCCGCGTCGACGATCGCGGTCTCTCGCGTACGCGGGAGTACGGCGACCTCGTTGCGGGAGGCCGCCGCGCGGAGGTCGGGGGTGTCGGCGTACTGCTGCAGTACGGCGGTGGCGCCCGACTTCAGGACGGCATGCAGCCGCTCCCTGGGGGACGGCGCGTCGGGCAGTGGGCCCTCATGGACGAGCGCAGGCCCGAGGGCCCCGGGCCAGCTGCGGACCCGCGCCCCCGGAAAGCGCTCCAGCAGCACGTCCAGCGGGCCGGTGCCCGCGACCCGGTCGCCCTCCACGGCGACCGCGCCGTCCTTCAGCGGGTCCGCGTCCCAGCTGATGCGCAGCTCGTCGGCGGTGTGGATCGTCAGCACGGCGGGGCTAGTTGGAGGCGAGCAGCTTCAGCTCGGGGTGCGCCGTACCGCCCTCGATCGCGGTGGACGAGATGTGGGACATGACGCGCTCGTCGACCGGGTCGTTCGCCGGGTCGTCGTGGACGACGATGTGCTCGTACGTCGTGGTCCGCTGGGCGGGCACGCGGCCGGCCTTGCGGATCAGGTCGATGATCTCCATGCGGTTGGAGCGGTGCTTGGCGCCGGCGGAGGAGACGACGTTCTCCTCCAGCATGATCGAGCCGAGGTCGTCCGCGCCGTAGTGCAGGGAGAGCTGGCCGACCTCCTTGCCGGTGGTGAGCCAGGAGCCCTGGATGTGGGCGATGTTGTCCATGAACAGCCGGGCGATCGCGATCATCCGCAGGTACTCGAAGAGCGTCGCCTGCGTGCGGCCCTTCAGGTGGTTGTTCTCGGGCTGGTAGGTGTACGGGATGAAGGCGCGGAAGCCGCCCGTGCGGTCCTGTACGTCACGGATCATCCGCAGGTGCTCGATGCGCTCGGCGTTGGTCTCGCCGGTGCCCATGAGCATGGTGGACGTCGACTCGACGCCCAGCCCGTGCGCGGTCTCCATGATCTCCAGCCAGCGCTCGCCGGACTCCTTGAGGGGGGCGATCGCCTTGCGGGGGCGGGCCGGGAGGAGTTCGGCACCGGCGCCCGCGAAGGAGTCGAGGCCGGCGGCGTGGATCCGCTGGATGGCCTCCTCCACACTCACCTTGGAGATGCGGGCCATGTGCTCGACCTCGGACGCGCCGAGGGAGTGGATGACCAGCTGCGGGTAGGCGGCCTTGATCGCGGCGAAGTGCTTCTCGTAGTACTCGACGCCGTAGTCCGGGTGGTGTCCGCCCTGGAACATGATCTGCGTACCACCGAGTTCGACGGTCTCCGCGCAGCGGCGCAGGATGTCGTCGAGGTCGCGCGTCCAGCCCTTGGCGGTGTCCTTGGGAGCCGCGTAGAAGGCGCAGAACTTGCACGCCGTGACGCACACGTTCGTGTAGTTGATGTTGCGCTCGATGATGTACGTGGCGATGTGCTCGGTCCCCGCGTACCGGCGGCGGCGTACCGCGTCCGCGGCGGCGCCCAGGGCGTGCAGCGGGGCGTCGCGGTAGAGGACGAGCGCCTCTTCGGGGGTGATCCGCCCACCCGCGGCAGCACGGTCGAGGACGGCTGTGACATCAAAAGACGTGAGGTCGGCCTTCTCGGTCACCGGGAGCGTCCCTTTCGTAAGGGTTCTGGACGGACCCGGCCAGCCTACGCCAGCCCCGCCCGCGGCCCGACGTCAGGCCGCGTACGCCCCGATCAGCAGCCCGACGTACGCCCCCGCGATCAGGAACGGTCCGAAGGGGATGGACGTCTTGCGCCCCGCGCGTCGCATCAGCACCAGCCCCAACCCGTACAGGCCGCCGAACAGGAACCCGGCGAAGGTACCGAGCACCACGGTCCCCCATCCGTACCAGCCGAGCACGGCCCCGATTCCCAGCGCGAGCTTCACGTCCCCGAAGCCCATGCCGTTCGGGTTGACGAGGAAGAGGAGGAAGTACGCGCCGCCCAGCACGAGCGAACCGAACAGCGCGGTCGGCCACTCCCCCGCGTGCTCCGGTACGAGGGCCATCACGCCCAGCAGTACGAGCGCCAGGCCCGCGAGTGGGAGGGTCAGGACGTCCGGCAGGCGCTGCACCCGGAAGTCCACGACCGCGAGCAGCACGCCGAGCGGGGCGAGCAGCAGCCAGACGGCCAGTTCGGGGCGGGCGCCGGTGGCGAGGGCGAGACCGGCACAGGCAAGTGCGGTGGTGAGGGCGACGAGTGGGGTGGTGGGGCCGTAGCGGTACGCCGTCGGGGCGTCGAAGGGCCCCGACCAGGACGTACGAAGGTCACGAAGATCACGAAGGTGCTGAGCGCAGTCGGCGCAGCGGGCGAGGCCGAGCCAGCCGCCCGCGGCGCCGGTGAGGACGTGTCCGTCGGGGCACCGGGTCCGCCACGCCTCGTCCGGCTCCACCGCGAACCGGTAGGCGGCCCGCGGCACCAGCAGTCCCGCCGCCGCGCCCCAGAGGGCGGCGAGGACGGTCAGCCACAGCGGCCGGACGGACCAGAGTTCGAGGTCCACGGCTACTCGGCCTTCGACATGCGCGCCACCGGATCGCCCGCGTCCGCGTTGTCCGTCTCGTACTTGAGGTCGCCCCCGGCGGGGATCAGCCGCACCTCGTGGCTGCCGGTCGTGCAGGTGCCGGGGTTGGACGTCTTGGCGACGCTCGTCGCGGTGAGCTGGCCGTCCGTGACCTTCTTCAGGACGAGTACGTCGTCACAGATGCCGCCGATCAGATCGGTCGACCGGAACGTGCCCAGCTCCTTGCCCACGGCGGCCTGGTGGAGGGTGACCCGGAACGTGCCCGCGGGCAGCTTCCCGTTCAGCGCGTAGGCGTCGCCCGACCAGGTGCCGAGGTAGTGCGCGGGCACGGAGGCGAGCGTCGCGCCGGCCGAACCCGCGGCGCTCAGTGTCGCGGCCGGAGGGCTGGCCGCGGAATCGGAGCCGCTGGAAGCCGAGTTGTCACCGCCGCCGCCCGGGAGCAGATGGAACATGAACACCGAGCCCACGGTCACCGCGGCCAGGGCTCCCGCTACGGCCAGCGCGAGCGTGCAACTCACCCTGCGGCCACGACCGTTCGCACCGGGTGCCGAGGTCGCGGCCATGCTGACGGAGAGCTTGCCCGGGTGGACCGTCGGCGCCGCGACCGCGTCCTGGACATCGCGTTGCCCCGGAACGTACGTCGGCACGGCGTACGGCGGCATGGTCGGCGGCGGGCCGAACACCCCGTCGGGCGGCGGCGTCCCGGCCCCGGAGTCCGTGCCCACCGAAGGGCTGCTGAACCTCACCGGCCCGGACGGCGTCACCTCCGCCGCCTCCAGGTTCAGCAGCTGCACCGCGCTGCGGCTGACCTGCTCCACCAGGGGCCCCGGCAGCCAGCCGGCGGTCACCAGCCGGGCCGCCCCCTCGGGGGCCAGGCGTCCGGCCACCTCACCCGGGGTCGGCCGGCCTGCCGGGTCCTTGGCGAGGCAGGCGGCCACGAGTTCTCGTAGCTCCCCGTCCAGGGAGCCGAGCCGGGGTTCCTCGTGCACCACCTTGTAGAGGAGGGCGGCCGAGGAGTCACCGGGGAACGGGGACTCGCCCGTCGCCGCGTACACCAGCACCGCGCCCAGGGAGAAGACGTCCGCCGCGCCCGTGACCCCCTTGCCGAGGATCTGCTCGGGGGACATGTAGCCGGGGGAGCCGACGGAGACGCCCGTCGAGGTGAGGGAGGCGGTGCCGTCGGTGGCCCGGGCGATGCCGAAGTCGATGAGGAGGGGGCCGTCGAGGGTGAGCAGGACGTTGGAGGGCTTGACGTCACGGTGGACGAGGCCCAGTGCGTGGACCGCCGTGAGCGCCTCGGCCAGGCCCGCGCCCAGTACGCGTACCGAATGCGCCGGAAGCGGACCGCCCGCGTCCGCGACCGCCGCGGCGAGCGAGGGACCGGCCGCGTAGCCGGTCGCGACCCACGGCACGGACGCCTCCGGATCCGCGTCGAGGACCGGGGCCGTCCACGCGCCGCCCACCCGCCGCGCGGCCTCGACCTCGCGGCGGAAGCGGGCGCGGAACTCCTCGTCGAGCGCGAAGTGCGGGTGCACGATCTTGACCGCGACCGTCCGCCCGCCCGCGCTGCGGCCCAGGTACACCCGCCCCATGCCGCCGGCGCCCAGCCGGCCGAGCAGCCGGTAGGGCCCCACGACCGTGGGTTCATCCACTCCGAGCGGCTGCATGGCGCTCCCACCTCCCCCGTACGCACGGACGCACTGCCCAGCAGGGTAGTTCCGTACGCCCCCGCGGGGTCCCGAACGCCCCCGCGGGTTCACAACGTCCCGGCGATCTCAGGGAGTCAGCAGTTCGACCTTCACGTCCGTCGGGAAGCCGGTGGTCGAGCCGACCCGTCGGGCGAACTCCTGTACGGCCGCGAGCTGCGGGCCGCCGAAGCGGAAGTCGAGCGTGGTGAAGTACTGCTCCAGGGTCCGCTCGTCGAAGGCCTCCCAGCGGGCCGCCTGCTCGGCGACCTTGGAGACCTCGTCCAGCGAGAGGTCCCGGGAGGCGAGGAAGGCCTCGTGCACCTTGCGGGTGACGACGGGCTCGCGCTCCAGGTAGTCGCGGCGGGCCGCCCACACGGCGAAGACGAACGGCAGACCCGTCCACTCCTTCCACAGCGTGCCGAGGTCGTGCACCTCCAGACCGAACTTCGGCCCGTCGAGGAGGTTGGCCCGCAGTGCCGCGTCGCCGATGAGGACGGCGGCGTCGGCCTCCTGCATCATCAGGCTGAGGTCGGGCGGGCACGTGTAGTAGGACGGCTGGACGCCGACACTCTCGGCCAGCAGCAGCTGCGCGAGCCGAACAGATGTACGAGAGGTGGAGCCGAGGGCGACCCGGGCGCCGTCCAGCTGGTCCAGCGGGACCTGCGAGACGATCACACAGGACATCACCGGACCGTCGCAGCCGACCGCGATGTCCGGGAAGGCGACCAGCTCGTCGGCGTGCTTGAGGAACTCGACGAGCGTGATGGGCCCGATGTCGAGGTCGCCCTGCACCAGCTTCTCGCTGAGCTTCTCCGGGGTGTCCTTGGTGAGCTCGAAGTCGAGGAGCGTGCCCGTTCTCGCGAGCCCCCAGTAGAGGGGCAGGCAGTTCAGGAACTGGATGTGGCCGACGCGCGGCCGGGTGCGGTAATTGTCCACATCGCGAGGCTAGACCCCATGGAGTACCGTGCAGTCTCCAGGGTCCCCGCGTGGTTTCAGAAACCCTTCCGCCCTCTTGTGTCAACCCTTGCGACAGCGAGTCGACACCACCACGTCAACCCATCCGCCATGCGGGTCAAACATCCGGGTGACGTGATCTTGCCCCCTATTGCATTCGGCTGCCTGCGTGCTAGGCTCGCCGCAAGTTGCAGTTTGGTTTCCCTTGCAGTACAGAGCCTGCGGAGCATGTGACCGCGGGCTCTCGTCGTTTTCAGACGTATGCAGTTGTTTACACAATCGCAGGTTCTGGAGCAGGGCAACCCTTTGGGCCCAAGGAGGGCTTATGGCTACCGGAACCGTGAAGTGGTTCAACGCCGAAAAGGGCTTTGGTTTCATCGCCCAGGAAGGCGGCGGCCCGGACGTCTTCGTCCACTACTCCGCGATCAACGCGAGCGGATTCCGCTCTCTCGAAGAGAACCAGTCGGTTTCCTTCGACGTCACGCAGGGTCCGAAGGGCCCGCAGGCGGAGAACGTCACCCCGATCTAAGTCTGCGGGCTTCATGAGCCCAATGCTTTGATCCGGAACGGATCGCACTACCCAAGGAGCCCCGCGCCAGCCGGTCGCGGGGCTCCTGCCTTGTCCTCCCCTGTCCTCCCTTGTCGGCGGTGCGCCCCTACCGCACGTACAGCTCCTCGATCTCCTTGTTGAAGTCACGTTCGATCGCCGCCCGCTTCAGCTTCATGGTGGGGGTCACGTGGCCCGCCAGTTCCGTGAAGTCTCCCGGGAGGACGGCGAAGCGACGGATGGACTCGGGGCGGGAGACGAGTTTGTTGGCCTCGTCGATCGCGCGCTGGAGGATGACGTTCAGCTCCGGGTCGTCCATGAGGAGCTCCGGCGGGACGGGGTGCTTGCCGATCATCTGGCGCCAGTGGGTGATGCCGTCCTGGTCCAGGGTGATGAGGGCGGTGACGTAGGGGCGGCGGTCGCCGAGGACGATGCACTGGGCGATCAGCGGATGCGAGCGGAGCCAGTTCTCCAGAGGCGCGGGGGCCACGCTCTTGCCGCCCGCGGTGATCAGGATCTCCTTCTTGCGGCCCGTGATGGTGAGGTAGCCCCCGTCGTCCAGTTCGCCGATGTCACCGGTCGCGAACCAGCCGTCCGGCGCCGCGTCGACGACGCCGCCCGCGTTCGGGTCCCAGTAGCCGCGGAAGATCTGTTCGCCGCCGAGCAGGATCTCGCCGTCCCCGGCTATCCGTACCCGGGTGCCCGGCAGCGGCCAGCCCACCGTGCCCAGTCGGGGTTTGAGCGGGGGCGTGACGGTCGCGGCGGCGGTGGCCTCCGTCAGGCCGTACCCCTCGAAGATCTCGATGCCGGCACCCGCGTAGAACGCGGCGAGACGGCGGCCCAGCGGGGAGCCGCCGCAGATCGCGTAGCGGACCTTGCCGCCCAGCGCGTTGCGGATACGGCGGTAGACCAGGGGGTCGTAGAGGGCGCGGGCGGCGCGCAGGGAGCGTGAGGGACCCGGCCCGATGCCGTGCTGCTTGGCCTCGATCGCCTCGCCGTAGCTGCACGCGATGCGCGCGGCACGGTCGAAGGAGGACCCGCGGCCCATCTTCTCGGCCGTGGCGCGGCCGGTGTTGAACACCTTCTCCAGGACATAGGGGATGGCCAGCAGGAAGGTGGGTCGGAAGCTCGCCAGGTCCGCGAGCAGGTCCTCGGTACTGAGGCTCGGCGCATGGCCCAGGCGTACCCGGGCGCGCAGACAGGCGACCGCGACCATCCGCCCGAAGACATGGGAGAGGGGGAGGAAGAGGAGCATCGACGCGGCGTCCGAGGTCTTCGCCTTGAAGATCGGGTAGAGCAGTTCGATCGCGTTGTCGATCTCGGCGAAGAAGTTGCCGTGGGTGAGTGCGCAGCCCTTGGGGCGGCCGGTGGTGCCCGAGGTGTAGATGAGGGTGGCGAGCGTGTCGGGGCCGAGCACCCCACGGCGCACGGCGACCTCCTGGTCCGGGATGTCCTGGCCCAGCTCGGCCAGCCGCTCCAGGTGTCCCTTCTCGAAGACCCACATGTGCCGCAGGTCGGGGATCCGGTCGCGTTCCGGGCCGAGGGAGGACGCCTGCGCCACCGTCTCCGTGGCGAGGGCGACCGCTCCCGAGTCCTGGAGGATCCAGCGGACCTGGAAGACGGAGGAGGTGGGGTAGACGGGGACGGTGACCAGGCCCGCCGCCCAGGCCGCGAAGTCCAGGAGCGTCCACTCATACGTCGTCCGCGCCATGATCGCGATGCGGTCGCCGGGCGCCAGGCCCTCGGCGATCAGGCCCTTCGCCACCGCCAGCACCTGCGCGGCGAACTCGGTGGCGGTCACGTCCTCCCAGGCGTCGTCGGCGTTCTTCCTGCTGAGGACCGCCGCGTTCGGAGCCACGGTCGCGTTCTCGAACGGGATGTCCGCGAGCGAGCCGTGGGTCACCTGACCGACGAGGGGTGGCACGGACACCTCGCGCACCACTCCGTCCAGCCGCTTGATCTCGGGCTCCACGAGGGAGGGTGGGGAGTCGTACGGGCTGGGCTGGGTGGACATGGAGCGGCTCCTTGGCTACCAGGACCCGGTCGGTATGAGGCGGGTTGGGGGCGCAAAGCCTCATACGTGCCTGGGGCGTGGGGGGTTCATGCGAGTTTCAACAAGGCAGGGGTGACCGGGATCGTACGGGGCGGGAGTGTGGGGTTTGTGGGTGTTCAAGGCGGGCGAAGTGCGAGTTACCCGGGGTAAATCTTAATTCTTCAGAGGAAGTTCGGCCCATACCGTCTTGCCGACCAGGCGGTGCGCGACGCCCCATACGGTGGCGAGCACGGCCACGACGACCAGACCCCGCCCTCCCTCACCGTCCACCTCCCCCGCACCGAACCGCAACTGCCGGTCACCGCGCGTGTCACTCACCTCGATGCGCAACGTGCCCTCCGGAAGCCGCAGCAGGCGGAGTTCGAAGTCGCGTCCGGGTACGCGGCCGTGGGTGACCGCGTTGGCGGCGAGTTCCGCCACGACGTGCTGTGCGATGTCGTTCACGTCGCTGTCGTGCGGGTATCCCCACTCGGCGAGTTGGTGCGCGGTGAGGTGACGGGCCAGGCGGGCGCCGCGCGGGGTGGAGCTGAGGCGCTGGCTCAGTTCGTCGGTGGGGGTGGAGATTCGAGAGTTCACATCACCGAGCGTGGTCGGCTCGCCCTACGCTGACCAGGAGTGACCCGGCGACGCTGCGTAGCCGTACGGATGCGGTGCGCGGGATGTGCGGGTTGTCGGCCGTGGCGGTGAGCGTGTGAAGGCGGTGGCGTACGTGACGGAAGAGACCGACCGGAGGCCGGAGACACCGGCGGAGGCCGAGGGAACGACGGGCTTGTTCACCGCGCTCGGCAAGATGCTGAAACTGCTGCGCGAGCGGGCGGGGCTGACGCAGAAGGAGTTCGGGCAGGCGGTGGGGTACGGGCCCGACGCGATCTCCGCCATGGAGCGGGGGGTACGGGTGACTCGGCCCGAGCTGCTGGAGAAGGCCGACGAACTCCTCGACGCCGGGGGCCTGTTGAAACAGGCGATCCCCGAGGTCAGGGAGGCGATGAAGAAGGCGCGGACGCGTCATCCGGAGTGGTACCGGAGTTACGCGGGGTTGGAGGCGGAGGCGGTTGAGCTGCATTTCTACGCCAACCAGGGTGTGCCGGGGCTGTTGCAGACGGAGGACTATGCGCGAGCGGTGTTCGGCCAACGACGCCCGTTTCTGAGCGAGGACACCATCGAGAAACGGGTCGCCGACAGGCTCTCCAGGCAGCAGGTCTTCGACCGTTGGCCGCCGCCCGCCGTAAGTTACGTACTCGAAGAGGTCATGCTGGACCGGCCGATCGGCGGGCAGGCCGTCTTTAAAGACCAACTGCTCAACCTGTTGCGTGTCGGCAGCATGCGCAACGTCGAGATCCAGGTGATGCCGACCCGCCGCGAGGAACACCCCAACCTGGACAGCGCGTTCAACCTGCTGTCTCCCAAGAGGTACGGGCAGGTTGCGTACACGGAGGCGCAGGGCTTCCCCCGCCTGATCACCGACCCGGAGGAGGTCCGAAAGATCGCCGACCGCTATGGGATCATGCGCGCACTGGCACTCAACCCCATGGAGTCCCGGGCCCTGATCAAGAAGAAGCTGGGGGAGCTATGAACACCGAAAAACTCAACTGGTTCAAGTCCAGCTACAGCAGCGGCGAAGGCGGCGAGTGCCTCGAAGTCGCCTACACCTGGCGCAAGTCGAGCTACAGCGACGGCGAGGGAGGTCAGTGCCTAGAAGTCGCTGTCACCCCCCACACCATCCACATCCGCGACTCCAAGAACCCCACCGGCCCCCGCCTCACCCTCTCCCCCACCACCTGGTCCGCCTTCCTCACCGCCGGGCCCGGGATTGCGGGCCCCTGACGCGGACGACGCGACGAACGCCGCGGAACTCGGCGCGGCCCTGTCCGTCGAGATCGGGCGCTCGGTCCCCCACGACGGGTACCACCTGATCGGCCTGGACCCCGTCAGCGGGACCATCTCCTTCCACGTCACCCGGCACGGCTACGGCATGAGCGCGCGGCGCGTGCTGAACGAGGAGTACTGGCGGACCAGTTCGACGCTGCCCTTCCCGGCCCTGTTCGGCGGACCCACGCCCGTCGCCGTGCTCGGCACGGGCGGTGACGTGCCCCCGTGCGGCGTACGGCTGCACGAGGTCATGCGGGCCGAGGGGCTGGGCTGCGAGATGCGGATCGCGCTCAGCGTGGGCGGCCTGGCGTGCGGCGGCATGCTGCTGCTGCGGGCGCGCGGCGGCAGGCCGTTCTCGGACACCGAGATCGCACGCGCCGAGCGACTCGCCGCACCGCTCGCCGTCGCCCTGCGCCGCTTCGTGGCCGGGCGGCCGCTGCGCCTGCTGCCGTACGAGGGGCCGCCCGGGGTGGTGGTCGTGGGCCGGGACGACACGGTCGAGGCGGCGAGTCCCGGCGTACAGGACTGGCTGTACGAGTGTCTGCCCGCACCCGGCGGACCATCGGGCTCCCCGGGCCCTGCGAAGCTGGACCACGAGGCCCTGCTCAGCTCCGTCTGCAACATCACGGCCACCGCGCGCCGGGCACCGGACGGTACGGCGGTCACCCGGATGTTCACCGCGCGCGGCTGGGCCCTACTGCACGCCCAGCCGCTCTGCTCGGCGGAGAGGGCGGGCGAGACGGTGATCACCATTCAGACGGCGACGGCCGAGGCGCTGCTGCCGGCGGTGGCCGCCTGGTACGGGATCACCCCGCGGGAACGGGAGGTGGTCCGGCACGCGCTCGAAGGTCTGGCGGCGAAGAACATCGCCCGCCGCCTGGAACTGTCACAGCACACCGTCAACGACCACCTGGGAGCCGTCTACCGCAAGTTGGGCGTGAGCGGACGCGAGGAACTCTTCGCGTGCCTGCGACACCGTCCGACCCGCTAGGACCTTGTCCCAAGGGATACAAGGGACGCAACGGATACCCCCTAGTTCTCGGGATACCTCCCCGCCTCGGCACCCGCCACCGTGATGACGGGAATCACCGAGCGAGGGACCACCATGCACCTCCTGCGCCTGACCATCGCACTCCTCATCACGGCGGCCACTCTGGCAGTGGTGACCCTCTGCCCCGGCAGGTATTGACGCCCTTACCCTGGGTAACCTGACTCCGGAGTAAATACATCCGAGCCGGGAGTTGGACCATGGCCGACCGCTACCTGACCCCTGTCCTCGCCCGAGGCGCACTCCTCTCCCCCTTCAAACGGGCCCGCCCCGACGCCGCGGTCCCCCCGACCCGTCTCGTTCTGCCCGGTGTCCGTATCGACCTCGCCCGGCTCGCCGCGTACGAGCGGGTCTGCGGGTTCGCGACGGGGGCGGACGCGCTGCCGGTGACGTATCCGCACGTTCTCGGGTTTCCGCTCGCGATGCGGATCATGGCGAGCCGCTCGTTCCCGCTGCCGCTGCTCGGGCTCGTCCACACCTCGATCGAGATCACCCAGCGGCACCCGCCGGCCGCCACGGAGGCGTACGAACTCGGCGTGTGTGTCGCCGGGTTGACGCCCCATCGTCGCGGGACGCAAGCCGTCGTCGTGACCGAGGCCAGGGTCGACGGCGAGCCGGTGTGGGAGTCGAGGAGTACCTATCTCGCCCGGCACCGGACGACCGAGGAGCCGACGTCCACGCCCCCGCGGGGGTCGGACGACGCCAAGCCCCTCCCCGTCCGCGCCGAATGGCGTCTCGGCGCGGACGTCGGGCGGCGATACGGTGCGGCCTCGGGGGACCGCAACCCCATCCACCTGCACCCCCTCACCGCCCGCCTGTTCGGCTTCCCCCGCGCCATCGCGCACGGCATGTGGACGGTGGCCCGCTGCCTCGCGGAACAGGGCCCCCAGGACGCGGTGCGCGTACGTGCCGACTTCAAGGCACCGGTTCTGCTGCCGGGCACCGTCACTTATGCCGCCGACGGCCCCGCGTTCGAGCTGCGCGGCGGCGGCACGGACCTGCTGCATCTGGTGGGTGAGGTACGGCCCCTGCCCCGGCCCGCGGCACCCGAGTGAGGCAGGGGTATCGGCCTCGGAATGGTGGGAAATCTGCGGGTCCGCGCGATCCGGATCCTCGCGCGCGGAGGCACGCCTGTGCGGCGGGCCACCCCAGGGGGCGACCCACCGCACAAGTGATTCAGGTCCGGCGTGTGAGCGGCCGGCTCTTGGTCAGCGGAGACCGAAGGCCCGGATCACGGTCTGTGCGACCGCGTTGCCGGCACTGTCGTGGGCGTGAGCCCGCAGCGAGACGAACCGGGCCTGCTTCGGAGCGGACAGCGCGAACCGGCCGTCGTGTCCGCAGGTGATCTTCTGCCAGGTGTGTCCGTCGTCGTAGGACACCTCCAAGGTGACCGCCGACAGGGTGCCGGCGCCCGCGGCGTGGGCGAGGTGGGCGACGGACGCCGTCAGTGTCGCGTTCTTCGCGGCCTTGCCGGCCGCGTTGGTGTCGACGCCGTAGTTGATCTGCAGGAGCGGCAGGACCGCCTTCTCGTCCCCCGCCGGGGCCTGGGAGGTGAAGTCCCATTCGGTGTGCGTGGTGGAGGAGTACGGGCTCACCGTGCTGTCCCGGTTGGCGTCCAGGACGAGACGGTAGGGCAGCTTGCCGGCGCCGGGTGCGTCAGCCTGCACCTCGGTGTTGTCCGAGTTCTGAGCCAGTTGGGTGTCTCCCTGGTAGAGCGTGAGGGTGTGATGCATGCGCTGGTAGTCCATGGACATGCCGACGTGGTCCGAGCCGCCCCAGGCGGGAACGTCGAGGACCAGGTGGCTCCCGCTGCGGGTGGGCGACTTGTAGTTGTCGTTCAGGTACGGGCGCTCGATGGGCTTGAACCACTCCTGCGTCTGCGTGCTGCCCGCCTGGTAGGTGGTGCGCGGCTCGATCTCGTAGAGCAGACCCGAGACGTACGCCTCCTGACCCCAGGAGTTTCCGCCCCCGGTGGAGACCCAGTCGACCCGCTGCGAGTTCACCGGCTCCGACGTGAAGGGATCACCGATCGCCCAGTCCGCGTTGTAGACCGGATGGTCGTAGCGGAACTCACCGCCGCCCAGGGTCGTGTCGGGGCTGTCGAAGGTGACGTTCACCCGCGCGAGGTTCTCCCGGCCGCCCTGGACGACCATGTGGTCCGGGATCTCGTTGTGCCACGTCCTCATCAGGTCGTACACGTAGGGGCTGACAGGCTGCGAGTCCACCGAGAGCTTCGCCCCGCGATCGGAGGCCTGGCCGAAGAGCTTCTCGCCCTCGTCCGTGCTCAACAGCGTGACGTCGATTCGGGCGGGGGTGCTGGCGCCCCACGGGGAGGCCTTGCTGTAGCTCCGGAATCGGCGCCCGGGTTCGTTGTTCACGACCAGCAGGAGCTTGGCGCCCGCCGCGACCGCCGCGGCGGCCTGGTCGGCGTCGCTGATCGTGTCGTTGCGGCGGACGACGACCGCCTTGCCCCGCGCGTCCAGACCGGCGTAGTCCGCGCTCGTGCCGTCGCCGGCGGCCACGAGCGGGAGCCTGTAGTGACCCTGGGGCAGCGGGGTGACGCCCTGTTGCCGGAGGGCGTCGGTGAACTCGGTGGTCTTGGTGGCGATGGCCAGTGCCGGCTGCTCCTTGCGCCAGCGGGCGCCGAGGTAGAAGTCGCCGTGGGTCACCTTGTGCGTGGTGGGCTGGGCCCACAGGCTGTCATAGCCGGTCTGGGTCAGCAGGAAGTCGCGCCAGTTCTGGCCGCCCATCGAGCGGTCGTACTCCAGGCGCTGGAAGGTCGCCTCGGTCCGCTGCGGTGTGGTCATGTCCACCCGCTTGATCTTCGCGACGTCCAGGGTGACCGTGACGTCGTGGTGGTCCATCACGACCTCGGGGTCACCGAGCAGCGCCATCCCCATCGAGTGCGGGCCGTGCACGCCCTGCACCTCCTCGAAGGACATCACCGAGTAGACGTCGTTCTGGAGGTACGTCTGGAACGTGCCGGTTTCGTCGACGTAGTAGAACACGGGCGCGTCCTCGCCGGACCTCAGCACCTCGACGGTTCCTGACATCGGGTTGCCCTGTGCGTCCTTGAGGAACACGGTCAGCTTGTGGGTGACGTCGCCCAGCGACACGGCCGTGTGGGTGACGACCTTCCCCGCCGTGTCGGCCGCGACGACCTGGCCGGTCCAGCGGTCGCCCCCTGTCGCCGTGGAGCCGTCGATGGTGACCGTGACCTCGGCGGTGCCGTGCGCCGGCACGACGACCTGGGGGACGGACAACTGGAACATTCCCGCAGGGGCGTTCGGGGCCTGCACGGACAGGTCGAGGGTGACCGGCACGTCACCGATGTTGGTGTACGTGACCGGGCGTTTCACCGCGCCGGACCCGCTCGTCGTCACATCGGTGGCGAACGCGGTCGAGGAGGCGAAGACGCCGGCGCTCAGCGCCGACGGGACGTCCACCCGGCCGCTGCCCGCCTGGAAGGCGTTGTACTTGGGCAGTTGCTTCGAGCTGCTCACCAGCAGGTCCTTCAACTGTGAGCCGGTCAGCCCGGGGTGCGCGGCCGCGAGCAGGGCCGCGGCGCCCGCGACATGAGGGGTGGCCTGGGAGGTCCCGCTCATGTACTGGTAACTGCCCTCGCCGTGGTCCACGTATTGAGAGCGTGCCGCCAGCACGTCGACGCCGGGCGCGGTGATCTCCGGCTTGAGCGCGCCGTCGATGCGCGGGCCCTGGCTGGAGAAGACGGCGACGTCGTCCGAGGAGTCGACGGCCCCCACGGTCAGGGCGGCGTCAGCCGCGCCCGGGCCGCCGATGCCGGTGGGCGTACCGGTGTTGCCTGCCGCGATCACGAACAGGGCCCCGGCCTCGGCGCTGAGGCGGTCGACCGCCGTGCTGAGGGGGTCGGTGCCGTCGGACGGAGTCGGGTTGCCCAGGCTCATGTTGATGATGTCCGCGTGCTGGTCCACCGCGGCCCACTCCATGCCGGCCAGCACCCAGGATTCCTCGCCGAAACCCGTGTTGGAGAGCACCTTGCCGATGTGCAGGTCCGCGCCGGGGGCGACGCCCTTCTCCTTGCCGTCCGACGCGGCCCCCGTGCCGGCGATGGTGGACGCGACGTGGGTGCCGTGCCCTTGGCGGTCCGTCACGTCCTCGTCCGGGACGAAGCTCTGCGAGGCCGCTATCCGGCCGGCCAGGTCGGGGTGTTCGGCGTCGACGCCGGTGTCCAGGACGGCGACGTCCACGCCCTTCCCGGTGTCACCGGCCTCCCACGCCTGCGGCGCGCCGATCTGGGAGGTGGACTCGGCGAGATCCGCCTTCACGACCCCGTCGAGCCAGATGCGGGCGATACCCTCGCCGAAGGCCGGTTTGCCGGACGCGGCTGCCGCGGTCCTCGAGCCCGACGCCGGCGCGGAGGTGACGGCCCGCCAGAAGTCCGCCGACCGGTCCCGGTCCTCGGCCAGCGCGGCACCCCGGACACTGCCGAGGGCCCTGACCCGGGTGGCGCCCTTGGGGGTTGCGGAACGCAGCCCTGAGGAGGCTTTGCTGTCGTACGAGACGATCAGCGGCAACTGGTCGCGATGTGCGTCGTCGTAGCCGTCCGCGACGAGCCGACTGACGTTGAACAGGCGCTTGTCCAGCGTGCCCGCCGCCACATAGGGGAGAACGGAGCCGGGATACACGTACAGGTCGCCGTTCGACTCCATGATGTGCGCGTCGACCGGTGCCCCGGTGGCGCTGCGCACATCGACGGTGCCTCCGGCCTTGCTGCCGGTCTGCCGGGTGGTGACGACGTCCCCCGTGACCAGGGTGACGGTGTGGGCGCCCGGAGGCACGTTTTGCGGCGTCGTCGGGGCGGAGTCGGCGGGTACGGGTGCGGGTGACGCCGCATGAGCGGCGGACAGGGCGGCGGGTTGTGCCAACGACAGGAGGGCCGCGCCTGCGACGGCGCACACGCTCCAGCGTCTCGGTGATGATCTCAAGGAATTCCCTGGATGTTCCGTGGGGCCGGGTCGGCCCACAAGCGGGTCATGACTGAAGTGACGGACCGGCGGGGGATCGGTGGCCGACGCTGTGGACCGATCGTGGGGGTTCCGGGATCGCGCGGCAGGTTGGCCTGGACGAGCACAGTTAAGGCTTGTGGCCGGGAGATGTATAGATCAGACTCGTGTCCGATATCGCCAGCTGGCGAATCGCGCCAATACCGGTCCGACGGCTCGCCGAGCCGCGACGACCCAGGAGGAGGCCCGGTGCTCGATGTCCTTGGGATCAGCGAGTTCGACGAGCGGGTCTACCGCGCTTATCTGACCAAGCCGGACCGGACAGCGCTGGAGATCGCCGAACACCTGGGCACCACACCCAGCCAGATACGGCACGCGGTGGCCCGGTTGATGGAACTGGGCGTGCTGCGAAGAGAAACGCACGGCCAGTACCGGCCGG
Source organism: Streptomyces sp. GbtcB7 (assembly GCF_019091445.1). NCBI lineage: Bacteria > Bacillati > Actinomycetota > Actinomycetes > Kitasatosporales > Streptomycetaceae > Streptomyces > Streptomyces sp. GbtcB7. The sequence continues at coordinate 103,280 of NZ_JAGXJM010000013.1, read as the reverse complement.
TCAGCCCGCGGACCGCGTTGAGCGCACTGCTCGCCAAGCGCCGAGCCGATTCCGAGGCGGCGTTCACCGCGGTGCTGGACGCGGTCGATGACCTGGCAAGTGAGTACCGCGCCAGCCGGCTGCAGGGGGATCCGACCGAGCTGGTGGAGGTGATCACTGGTGAGGCGGCGGTCACCCTACGGGTGGCCGAGCTGACCCAATCGATGCGCACCCACTTCTGGGTTCTTGACATGCCCCCGTACATCGGCCCGTACAGCAACGAGTTGGAGGAGACCTTCACGAAGGAGCTGCTGGGCCGCGGCCTCGACATACGGTCCGTCTACACCCCGGAGGCGCTGGAGCAGCCCGGCCGATTCGAGCTGATCACCCGCCTGGCCCAACTCGGCGAGCAGGCCCGGATCCTGCCGGCCCTGCCGTTCAGGCTGCGGATCATGGACCGTCGTGTCGCGCTGGTCGCACTGATCGGAGGACAGTACGACAAAATCATCGTCGTCCATCAGTCGGGTCTGCTCGATGCGATCCTCGAGCTGTTCGACACCTACTGGCAGCGGGCACAACCCATCGTCTCGACGGCCCCGGAGACCCCCGACCAACCGAGCAAGGATGATCTCTTGCTGTTGAAAATGTTGCAAACGGGCTATAAGGACCAGGCGATCGCCCGGCAACTGGGCACGAGCGCGCGCACCGTGACCCGCCGGATCGCCGCGATGGCGTCCCGGCTCGGCCTCGAGACCCGCTTCCAGCTGGGCACCGAAGCCGCCAAGCGAGGCTGGATCTGAGGAGGGTCGGGGACTGGCGCGGTGGCTGTTGCTCCGTTTCCAGTCGCCGCCGCTTCACGTCCCTGGTGCCCGAGCTGGGATTCCGAGGTCGTATCAGTCCTGTGGGGGCGTCCAGGGGCGGTCCTCCAACAGGTCACCGAGGCCCGCCCAGGCGAAGTTCATGAGGGTCGCCGCGGCCTGCCGCGCGGAGACGCCCGGCGTGGCGTTGGCCCAGGCGGCGAGGGACTCGGCGGCGCCGACGAGGGCCTCGGCGAGTCCGGCGACCTCCCGTTCGGCCAGGGACGGGTCGCGGTGTGCCTCGCGCGCGGCGACCACGATCAGCTGGGTGACGAACGCGACGAGTTCCTCGCGCATCGCCGCGACCTCGGCCGCGAACGGCTCGCCGTGCGTACGCGCCTGACGGTGCAGGACCGCCCAGCCGTCCGGATTCTCCGCCGTGTGCGTGAAGAACGCCCGCAGGCCTGCCCAGAGTTGACGGTCGGCGGGCAGGTCGGGCTGGACGCCCGCGCGTACCGCCGTGGTCAGTGCGGCCGCCTCACGGCGGATGCAGGCGGTGAAGAGGTCTTCCTTGGAGTTCAGGTACAGATACACCAACGGCTTGGACACGCCCGCCAGATCGGCGATCTCGTCCATCGAAGCGGATCGGTACCCCCGCTGCCCGAAGGTCCGCACGGCGGCGTCCAGCATCTGCTGTTCACGTACCGCGCGCGGCATCCGCTTGTTCTTCACAGCACCCATACGGGCAAGCGTACGATCGGCCGCCGTCGGCCAGGCACAGCGTTACGAGGTCTGGCCCTGCACGCCGCCGCGGGCGGCGTCGTCCACGCCGTCCTCCTGGCTGCGGTTCTGCTCCAGGTTGGTCTTCATGCGATCCACGCGCGCGACGACCTGGGCGGAGGCGCGGTCGCGCTCCTTGCGCAGCACGACGAAACTGATGGGCGCGGAGATCACCAGCGCGAGCAGGACGATCCACATGTAGTTGGAGTCACCCAGGCCGCGCGGGGCGATGCCCAGGTAGACGAGGCCCCAGACGACCACGAGGCAGCCGGCGAAGACGCCGAGGCGCATCAGTGTGTAGCGGCCCATGTCAATCCACTCTTCCGTTCCGAACCGTTTCGAACGTTCCCAAAGGGCACCGTCCAGTGAAGCACGCCCGGCCCGATCCTCGTGCAGGGGGGCCTCAGTCGCCAGGCGGGAGAGGCAGCAGCATCGTGATCTCGTCACGGTCGTCGCCCGGCGCGACACGCAGCGCGTCGGGCGCCCGGCCGATCTCCTTGTAGCCGCAGGAGGCGTAGAAGCGTTCCAGTCCCTCCCCGCCCCGGCAGGTGAGGCGGAGTCCCTCCAGGCCGAGCGCGCGGGCCCGGTCCTCGGCCTCGCGGAGCAGGTCGGCGCCGTAGCCGCGGCCCTGGAGGGCCGGGTCGACCATGACGGTGTACAGCCAGGCCCAGTGGCGCATGAGGGGGTGGTCGTTGAGGGCGAGGAACGCGGTGGCGGCGAGCCGGCCGTCGGCGGTGAATCCGGCGAGCAGCCGGGTGCGGCCCTCGGCTATCGCGGTGAGGTGGGCCTCGGCGCGGGGGCGTATGTCGACGGCGGTCACCGGCGGCACGAAGCCGACCGCACCGCCCGCGTTGGTGACATCCGTCCAGAGAGTGAGCAGCTGGTCGGGCAGGGGGTGGGTCGGCTTCGCGTCACGGGTGAACAGGGTGAAGGTCAGTGGCACGGCCACCGAGCGTAGAACACCGAGGTCGGAGTGGACCAACTGCGGATGTCACCCGTCCACGCCGGGTTGAACTTCCGGAACACGAGGACGGAGTCGTCGGACGAAGCGAAGTGCCGGCCCCCTCCGCGAGGAGGGAACCGGCACCGGGGCCGTCATGGGCGTACGACCGGACCGCGGAGCGTCAGACGCGCATCGGCTGCGGCGACTCGCGGCGCGCCGGGTCCGGGCCGTCGTACTCGCGGATGATCTCGTAGCGGGTGTTGCGCTCGACCGGCTGGAAGCCCGCGTCGCGGATCAGCTCGAGCAGGTCCTCGCGGGTCAGCTTGTTCGGCGTGCCGTAGTTGTCCGCGTCGTGAGTGATCTTGTACTCGACGACCGAGCCGTCCATGTCGTCGGCACCGTGCTGGAGGGCGAGCTGCGCGGTCTGCACGCCGTGCATCACCCAGAAGACCTTGACGTGCGGCACGTTGTCGAAGAGAAGACGGGAGACGGCGAAGGTCTTCAGGGCCTCGGCGCCGGTCGCCATCTGGGTGCGCGCCTGGAGCCGGTTGCGGACCTTGCCGTCCTTCATGTCCACGAAGTCGTGCTGGTAGCGCAGCGGGATGAAGACCTGGAAGCCGCCGGTCTCGTCCTGGAGCTCACGAAGCCTGAGGACGTGGTCGACGCGGTGGCGGGGCTCCTCGATGTGCCCGTACAGCATCGTGCACGGGGTCTTCAGACCCTTCTCGTGCGCGAGCCGGTGGATGCGCGACCAGTCCTCCCAGTGCGTGCGGTGGTCCACGATGTGCTGGCGGACCTCCCAGTCGAAGATCTCCGCGCCGCCACCGGTGAGGGACTCGAGGCCCGCCTCGATCAGCTCGTCGAGGATCTCCGACGCCGACAGCCCGGAGATGGTCTCGAAGTGGTGGATCTCCGTCGCCGTGAAGGCCTTCAGGGAGACGTTCGGGAGGGCCTTCTTCAGCTCGCTCAGCGACCGCGGGTAGTAGCGCCACGGCAGGTTCGGGTGCAGGCCGTTGACGATGTGCAGCTCGGTGAGGTTGTCGTTCTCCATCGCCTTGGCGAGGCGGACGGCCTCCTCGATGCGCATCGTGTACGCGTCCTTCTCGCCCGGCTTGCGCTGGAACGAGCAGTACGCGCAGGACGCGGTGCACACGTTCGTCATGTTGAGGTGGCGGTTGACGTTGAAGTGGACGACGTCGCCGTTCTTGCGCGTGCGCACCTCGTGGGCGAGCCCGCCCAGCCAGGCCAGGTCGTCCGACTCGTACAGCGCGATGCCGTCTTCGCGGGTCAGCCGCTCACCGGCTCGAACCTTCTGCTCCAGCTCGCGCTTGAGCCCGACGTCCATGCCTCTACCTCTTCCTCAGACAGCCTTCGTAAACCGTACTCCCCCACCCTCCGGGCGGGAGGGGCCCCCATCAGGCACTTCGTGCCCTAACCCTCTTCGGGCAGCTCTCCGACCCGGTTCTCCCACTTCGTGGAGAGCACGATCGTCGTACGGGTCCGGGAGACACCCTTCGTCCCCGAGAGCCGTCGGATGGTCTTCTCCAGCCCGTCGACATCACTCGCCCGCACCTTGAGCATGAACGAGTCGTCGCCCGCGATGAACCAGCAGTCCTCGATCTCGCCGAGGTCCCGCATCCGCCGGGCCACGTCCTCGTGGTCGGCGGCGTCGGAGAGCGAGATGCCGATCAGGGCGGTGACGCCGAGACCGAGCGAGGCGGAGTCGACGGTGGCGCGGTAACCGGTGATGACCCCGGCCGCCTCCAGCCGGTTGATGCGGTCGGTGACGCTGGGTCCCGACAGACCGACGAGGCGCCCCAGCTCCGCGTAGGAGGCCCGGCCGTTCTCTCTCAGGGCCTGGATGAGCTGCCTGTCCACCGCGTCCATGCGATCGCTAGCCTTCCGCTGAAGTGTGTGAGTCGTGAGTGGTGCGATGTTGCTCAGTGGTGCTCGGGTCGTGCGTGCTCGTGCGTGCTCCGGTCGTGCGTGCTTCGCTTCACAGGTGCTCGGTCGTGGCCGCTCAGGTCGCTCGGGAACCGCCGCCGAGTTCGCCCTCCCACCGGCGGTACAGCCCGTGTTCGACGCCCGCCGCGTCCAACACCCGCCCGGCGACGAAGTCCACCAGGTCCTGGATGTGGGTGGCCCCCGCGTAGAACGCCGGCGAGGCGGGCAGCACGGTGGCGCCCGCGTCGTCCAGGGAGACCAGATGACGCAGCGTCTGCCCGTTCAAAGGGGTCTCGCGGACGGCGACGACGAGCTTGCGCCCCTCCTTGAGCGTCACACTCGCCGCGCGCTGCAGCAGATCCTTCGACAGCCCCAGGGCGACTCCGGCCACGCAGGCCGTCGAGGCCGGCACGATCAGCATGCCCTTCGAGGGGTACGAGCCCGAGGACGGCCCTGCCGCCAGGTCACCGGCGCTCCAGTGCCGTACGTCCTCGATGCGCACGTCGAAGGTGCCGGGCTTGCCGTCCGCACCACGCGCCAGCCATTCCCGCAGGTCGTCCTGCCAATGGGCGTCCCGGAAGGGAAGGCCGGTCTCGTCGAGCAGCGTGAGCCGGGAGGCGCGCGAGACCACCAGGTCGACGCTCTCCCCCGCCGCCAGGAGCGCCCGCAGCACGGCGGCGGCGTACGGCGTACCGGAGGCACCCGACACCCCCACGATCCAAGGCCGGCGCTGCGTCTGTCCTGGCTTCATGATGTCGAGGGTATCCGGCGGCTGTCGGGATTCAGACCGTGAGCCCGCGGACCAGCAGATCGAGCAGGGCACACACGAACAGGGCGATGCCGATGAATCCGTTGACTTGGAAGAACGCGCGGTTCAGACGGGACAGGTCGTGCGGCTTCACGATGGAGTGCTCGTAGAGGAACGCGCCCGCGACGATCAGCAGGCCCAGCCAGAAGAACGCGCCCGCGTCGGTAGCGACGGCGTACCAGGCGAACAGGGCGGTGGTGACGGCGTGGCAGCCGCGCGCCCCCCAGATCGCGGCGGGGATGCCGAAGCGCGCCGGTACCGACATGACCCCGATCTCGCGGTCCGTCTCGACGTCCTGGCAGGCGTAGATCAGGTCGAAGCCGCCGATCCAGATCCCGACCGCGAGCCCCAGGATGACGGCGTCCCACGACCACTCGCCGGAGATCGCCAGCCAGCCGCCGATCGGGCCCATCGCCTGGGCCAGACCCAGGATGGCCTGCGGGAAGTTCGTGAACCGTTTGCCGTACGGGTACACCACCATCGGGATCACCGCGATGGGGGCGAGGGCCAGGCACAGGGGGTTCAGGAGGGCCGCGGCGCCCAGGAAGAAGACCAGTGCGACCAGCGCGCCCGTCCACGCGTGCTTCACGCTCATCGCGCCGGTGACCAGCTCACGGTGGGCCGTGCGCGGGTTGCGGGCGTCGATCTCGCGGTCGATGATCCGGTTCGCCGCCATCGCGAACGTGCGCAGCCCGACCATCGCGATCGTGACGAGCAGCAGCCTGCCCCAGTGGACGTTCCTGTCCCACTCGAACATCGCGGTCAGCGCGGCGATGTAGGCGAAGGGCAGCGCGAAGACGGAGTGCTCGATCATGACGAGCCGGAGGAAGGCCTTGGTGCGCCCCGGCTGCTGCGGGAGCGCGGCGGATGCGCTGGTCACCGGCCGGCCGCCCGTCCGCTGTTGATCCGTCCGCTGTTGATGGACCTCACAGGCCGTACTCCTTCCAGCGGCGGTCGACCGTCGCCGCCGTCTCCGGGTCGGAGAGAACCATTTCCGGCCATCCCCCGTCCCGGGTGTAGCCCTCCTCGGGCCACTTCCTCGTCGCGTCGATGCCCGCCTTGCCGCCCCAGAACTGCTGGTAGGAGGCGTGGTCGAGATGGTCGACGGGGCCTTCGACGACGGTGAGGTCGCGGCCGTAGTCGGTGTTGCCGAGGGCCCGCCACGCGACCTCGTGCAGATCGTGGACGTCGCAGTCCGAGTCCACGACCACGATGAGCTTCGTGAGGGACATCATGTGCGCCCCCCAGACGGCGTGCATCACCTTTTGGGCGTGCTTGGGGTATTTCTTGTCGATCGCGATGATCGCGCAGTTGTGGAAACCGCCGGCCTCGGGGAGGTGGTAGTCCACGATGTCCGGCACGATGATCTTCAGCAGGGGGAGGAAGAAGCGTTCGGTCGCCCGTCCGAGGGGGCCGTCCTCCGTCGGGGGCCGCCCCACGACGATCGACTGGAGCAGCGGGCGCTTGCGCATGGTGACGCAGTCGATGGTCAGCGCCGGGAAGGGCTCCTGCGGCGTGTAGAACCCGGTGTGGTCGCCGAAGGGCCCCTCCGGGAGCATCTCCCCCGGCTCCAGCCACCCTTCGAGCACGACCTCCGCGTTCGCGGGCACCTGCAGCGGGACGGTCTTGCAGTCCACCATCTCGATCCGCTTGCCCTGGATGAACCCGGCGAAGAGGTACTCGTCGATGTCACCGGGCAGGGGGGCGGTGGAGGCGTACGTCACGGCGGGCGGGCACCCGAAGGCGATCGCGACCGGCAGTCGCTCTCCCCTTCTCGCCGCCACCTGGTAGTGGTTGCGGCTGTCCTTGTGGATCTGCCAGTGCATGCCGATGGTGCGCTTGTCGTGGCGCTGGAGGCGGTAGAGCCCGAGGTTGCGGATTCCGCTCTCCGGGTCCTTGGTGTGGGTGAGCCCGAGGTTGAAGAAGGAGCCGCCGTCCTGGGGCCAGGTGAAGAGCGCGGGGAGGGCGTCCAGGTCGACGTCCTCCCCGTGCAGCACGACTTCCTGCACGGGCGCGTTGTCGGACTTCACCTTCTTCGGCGGTACGTGGGTCATCGCGCCGAGCTTGCCGAAGGCCTCGCGTACGCCGACGAAGCCGTGCGGGAGTTCGGGCCTGAGCAGGCCGCCGATCTTCTCGCTGATCTCGCCGTACGACTTCAGGCCGAGGGCCTTCAGCAGCCGCCGGTCGGTGCCGAAGACATTCATGGCGAGCGGCATGGCGGACCCGCGCACGTTCTCGAAGAGCAGCGCCGGTCCACCCGCCTTCTGCACCCGGTCGACGATCTCCCCGACCTCCAGATACGGGTCCACCTCGGCCTTGATGCGCTTGAGGTCGCCCTCGCGCTCCAGCGCCCTCAGCAGGGATCGAAGATCGTCGTAAGCCATGCGTCCAAGTATCGCTGAGGCCCACCCGACACCGACGTGCGCCCCACCGCCGTGGGCAGGACCACCCCTCTCGCCCCCGCCGCCCCTACCCGTCCCATCCCCACTCGGGGGCTCCGCCCCCAAACCCCCGATCGGCCTGAACGGCCTCGTCCTCAAACGCCGGACGGGCTGAAATATGCGGGCCAGGGTGGGTGGGTAGACGGGGTGGGCAGGGCATCGGCCTCCGGCCTCGTCCTCAAACGCCGGACAGGCTGAAAGACGCGGACCGGGGTGGGTGGGGTGCGGTCTCCGGCTTCGCCCGCAAACGCCGGGCGGGCCGAGGCTTTTAGGGGCGCGGGGAACTGCGCGACCAGCCCCCACCGGCCCGCGGCCGAACAACCACCGGACGCACGGGGCATCCGGGGCGTAGCCCCCTGGGGCGGTGGGGGCGGGGGAAAGTGTCATCCCCCCGTTGAAGTCAGCCGCTACCCTGTGCGCGTCACCGGGGCCCGCACCGCCCCGCCACCGTCCACTGGGGGACCGTTCCGCCATGCTCAGGTATCTGCCGTTCCTGCTGGTCCTGGCGCTGTGGATCTACTCGTTCATCGACTGCCTGAACACGCCGGAGGAAGAGGTCCGCGGCCTGCCCAAGGTGGTGTGGGTGATCGTCATCCTGCTCTTCGGAGAAGTCCTCGTCGGCCCGATCGCCTGGCTCGTCGCGGGCAAGGTCGGCCGGGGCCCGACCCGGGGCGTCACGCCCTCCGAGTGGCACCGCGAGCAGCGCCCGCAGTACGTCGCCCCCGACGACAACCCCGAGTTCCTGAACTCCCTCAGCACGGAGCCCGCCCCCTCCAAGAACGTCAAGGACGAGGCACTCCTGAAGGACTGGGAGGCCGACCTGCGGCGCCGCGAGGAGGAGCTGCGCCGGCGCGAGGCCGGCGAGGAGTCCGAGAGCTGACGCCCGTACAAGGTGTACGCCGACGAGCCTCCCGGAACGGACAGTGCGCCTCTGGCCGGGGCTGACGGGGCCCCGGACACTTACGGTGCATGACGACCGCTCCCGCCGGCACCACCGCACCGATCACGCCCGAGTACGGCGACCGAGTCATCGCCGTCGAGACGGCGGGCTCGGAACCGATCCCCGACGCCGAACGCCACGGCAGCCCGCTCCAGTTGCTGTGGACCTGGGCCTCCCCGAACATCGAGTTCGCGACCGTGTACATCGGCGTGATCTCGGTCCTCTTCTTCGGACTGAACTTCTGGCAGGCGGCCGCGGCACTGCTGCTGGGCACGGCGCTGGGCGCGCTGACGCAAGGCGTCCTGTCCCTCGACGGACCCCGGTTCGGCGTCCCGCAGATGGTGATCGGCCGCCTCTCCTTCGGCTACCGGGGCAATCTGCTGCCGGCCGGAGTGAACGCCCTGGTGGCGGGCGTGGGCTGGTTCGCCGTGAACAGCGTGAGCGCCGCGTTCGCGCTGAACACGCTGACGGGTCTGCGCCCCCTGCCCTCCCTGCTGCTGGTGGTGGCGGTCGAGATCGTGATCGGCTTCATCGGCCACAACTTCGTGCACGCCTTCGAGAAGTACGCGTTCCCGGCGCTGGCGGTGGTGTTCCTGGTGGCGGGGGTGTGGACGTTCGACCACGCGGACCTGGGCGCCTCGGGCGGGGGCGGCGGCATCGGCGGCTTCCTGCTGGCGTTCAGCACGGCGTGGGGGTACGCGGCGGGCTGGAACCCGTACGCCACGGACTACTCGCGCTACCTCCCCCGTACGGCGAACAGGTTCAGGACCGCCCTCTACCCGGCCGTCGGACTCTTCCTCTCCGTCGCGGTCGTCTCCCTCATCGGCGCGGCGTCGGCGACGATCGCGGCCCCCGCCGGCGCGACCCCGACGGCCGCCTTCACCGGTCATCTCCCGTCCTGGCTCGGCGACCTGGTGCTGCTCTCCATCATCCTGGGCGGCATCTCGGCGAACGCGCTGAACGTCTACTCCTCCGCCATGTCCATCACCTCGCTCGGCCTGCGGCTGCCGGCCTGGCTGGGGCGCGGCGCGCTGGTGGTGCTCTCGGGCGTGGTGGGTACGGCGGCGGCGTGGGCGTCGCTGTCCGACGCCGGGCATGCGTACGAGGCGTTCCTGCTGGTCATCGCGTACTGGATCGGACCGTGGCTGGGAGTGGTGCTGGTGGAGCGGTGGTTGCGGACCCGTACGCCGGACGACGAGCCGGCCCGGCGCCTGGGCGACCGCGCGTTCACCAACTGGACCGGTATCACCGCCCTGTTGGTCGGCGTGGCGGTCTCGGTCCCGCTCTTCTCCAACCAGGAGAAGTACGTCGGCTGGGTGCCGAAGCACTGGGCGTCCTTCGGCGACATCACCTGCCTGGTGGGCTTCGCGGTGAGCGCGGCGCTGTACGCGCTGCTGCGGCGGGCGCCCCGCACGGGCTGAGCGGTCAGCCGGTGGTGCTCAGCAGCGAGGCCTGTTCGGCGTACCCCACCTCGATGTGCCGTGCGCCGAACGCCTTCTTGAGGAGGGGCGCGGCGGTGGTGGGGTCGTCGACGCCCACGAACACGAACCCGGCCTCGTCCACGCCGACTTCGCGCAGGTCGAAGGTGCCGTTCCAGCGGGTCATGTCCTCGGCGATCCGGTCGGCGAGGGCCTCCAGGTCGGTCCGGTTGGCATCGGTGTCGTGCAGCCGCACTGTTACGCCCTTCTCGGCGGCGCCGCAGAGGTCGGCGTCGAAGGAGGCGGACGGCATGCGGTACACGTCCGTGGCGCGGTCCTCCTCGTCGACCGACATGCCTGTGTACACGGCGGCGTAGCGGGCGGACTCGCCCATCCTGCCGACGTAGGCCAGGGTGCGGTCCAGCGGGGTGAAGTCCTCGGCGCCGCGGTCGGGAAGGCTCCCGGCCGGCCGTGTGCCGACGCAGGTGGCGGTGACGGGCGCGGCGTGCGCGGGCTCGGCCTGCGCGACGGCGCTCGATCCCTGGAGCAGCGCCCCCAGCAGCACGACGGAACCGGTCACGGTGGCACCGGTGGCCGTCCGACCCCTCACACGCTTCTTCATGCCCCTTCGACGCGGGAGGCGGCGAATCGGTTCAGTGCGTCGGGTCCTCACGCAGAACCAGGTCGAGGAGTCCGGGGAAGCGGGCCTCGAACTCCTCGCGTCGCAGGCGGTTGACGCGCTTGGGGCCCTCGTCGCGCTGCTCCACCAGGCCCGCCCCGCGCAGCACCGCGAAGTGGTGGCTGAGGGCCGCCTTGCCGACGGGCACGTCGAAGCTGCCGCAACTCCGCGTCCACTCCGCCGAGTCGGCCAACTCCCTCACGAGGGTGACGCGTACGGGGTCGGCGAGGGCGGCGAGGGCGGTCTGGACCGGAACGTCGTCGGGATGGGTGTGTTCCGGGGCGGCCCGGTGACTCGCTCGTTCCGTCACGCCCGACTCCCCTCAGATCTTTGACACCTTGCCGAGTGTTCGATGGAAACCATACACTCCCGAGTGTTCGGTTTTCATTGAACAGTCGAGCGGATGAGTTCTCGTGAGAGGTGTGCCATGCGCGCGGTCGAGATCCAGGAGTACGGCGGTCCCGAGGTACTGAGGGTCGTCGAGGCGGAGGTGCCCGTGCCGGGTCCGGGGCAGGTGAGCATCGACGTGGCGTACACCGGTGTGAACTTCGCCGACCTCAAGGCGCGGGCCGACGGCTACCGGGTGCCCGCCCTGCCCTTCGTCCCCGGTCTGGAGGTCTCGGGCCGCGTCCGGGCCCTCGGCGCAGGGGTCACCGGCCTCGCCGTGGGGCAGGAGGTGGCGGCCCTGACGCAGGGCGGCGCGTACGCGGACGTCGTCGTCGCCGACGCGGTGACCGTCTTCCCGCTGCCGCCCGGCGTGGACCTGCGCACCGGCGCGACCCTCCCCACCGTGCTGCCCACCGCGTACGCCCTGATCCACACCGTGGGCCGGCTCCAGCCCGGCGAGACGGTGCTCGTGCAGGGGGCGGCGGGCGGGGTGGGCACGGTGCTGGGGCAGTTGGCGAGCGCGGCGGGGGCCGGGGCGGTCCACGGGGTGGTGTCGAGCGCGGCGAAGGCCGAGTACGCGCGGGAGCACGGTTACGACGAGGTCTTCGTCACCTCTTCCAGCACCACCCCCTCCTTCGCCAAGGAGGTGCGCGAGGCGACGGACGGTCGCGGGGTCGACCTGGCCCTCGACCCGGTCGGCGGTGAAACCCTCCGGGCCTCCCTCGACTCCCTCGCCCCCTTCGGCCGCCTGGTCTCCTTCGGCAACGCGAGCGGGGCGCAGCCGTGGCAGGTGGGCCAGCCGGACCTCTACCCCCTGGCCCTCTCGGTCTCCGGCTTCTCCATCCTCACCCTGGCCCAGACGTCCCCGACCGAACTGCGCGCCCTCACCGAACGCGCCTTCCGGACGGTGGTCGACGGGGTGGTGTCCCTGCCGGTGACGGCGGAGTTCGCCCTGCCGGACGCGGCGGAGGCACACCGGCTGATGGGAACACGGACGAGCACGGGAAAGCTGTTGCTGCGCGCCCACGGCACGGACGGGGACGCCGACCTCGCGTGACGACCACGCACCGGGCTTGTCAGTCCCCCCGACTAGTCTCCCGCGCCATGGCCTCTCACCCCGCGACCTCCCGCCCGGACGCCACCAGGGCGTCGTACGACACCGTCGCCGTCGACTACAACACGCTCCTCAAGGCCGAGTTGGAGCACAAGCCCTTCGACCGGGCCATGCTCGCCGCCTTCGCGGAGAAGGTGCGGGACGGCGGGGGCGGGCAGGTCGCGGACCTCGGGTGCGGGCCGGGGCGGGTGACGATCCACCTGGAGAGTCTCGGGCTGGACGCGTACGGGATCGATCTGTCGCCGCGGATGGTCGCCGTGGCCCGGCTGAGCCATCCGCACCTCCGCTTCGAGGTGGGCTCGATGACGGACCTCGGCATCGAGGACGCTTCACTCGCCGGGGCCCTCGCCTGGTACTCCACCGTGCACACGCCGCTGGACGAACTTCCGCTGTTCTTCCGTGAGTTCCACCGGATCCTGGCACCGGGCGGTCATCTGCTGCTCGCCTTCAAGGTGGGCGACGAGCGCGTGCACCTCGATCACGCGTACGGCCATGACCTGGACCTCGACGTCTACCGCTTCCCAGCCGAGCGCGTCGCCGAGCTGCTGCGCGAGGCGGGGCTGGTGGAGGTCGCCCGCCTCGTCCGCGAGGCCGACGCCCGCGAGAACACCCCGCAGGCGTTCGTCCTGGCCCGCAGGCCGGAACCCTCGGTGTGACGTCGACGTTTCCCTTCGAGGGGCGGGGCGGGGAGAGGACACGCATGAGAACACGGTTCAAGCTGAGCCGGGACGGGGACGGGTTCGTCGCGCGGCTCACTCCGGCCCAGACGGCGGCGATGCGCGAGGCGCTGAGCCATGTGCGTCACCGGGACGTCAGTGACCTGACCCTGAGACTGCGGCTCGGTACCGACCGCGAGACGGTCGACGCGCTCATCGAGCGCCTCTCCGGCGGGCACACGGAGTCACGCGACATCCGCTTCCGCGCGGAGGAACTGCACGCGGTACACAGCGCGCTGACCACCGCGCCGACCATGTTCGTCTCGCGCGAGGGCGCGTTCCTGCAGGAGCCCTTCCACATCCGGCTGGGCTTCTACCGGGAGAACTTCGACGCCCTGGCGTACGGCATCGCCGAGGCGGCGTCCGAGGTGTGACGTGCGCTCGAGGGCCCCGCCGATACTTTCGTCGGCCGTCCGTAGACCATCGGCGGACTGCGGGGCGCAGGGCCGCTTCCCAGACTGAGGTCCGCGGGACGGACACGGGGAGGCGCGATGCGGGGGATCACTCGGGCACGGTTCATGGGGATGGCCGCGGGGGCCGGGGGCGCGGTGGTGCTGCCGGTCGGGCGGGCCGGGGTGACGGGCCGTCGGCCGGGGCTGACGTACCGGGGTGTGGTGTACGAAGTGACGGACGGGGAGACGCCGAGCACCGGGTGGAGCCCCGGGCGCATGCGCCGCGACCTGCGCGCCATCGCGCACGACCTGCACGCCGACTCCGTCAAGGTCACCGGCGACGGCGTCGAACGGCTCACCGCCACCGCGGCCGAGGCGGCGGAGCTCGGTCTGAACGTCTGGCTGGAGCCGACCCTGGGCGACGTACCGGAACGCGAGATCCTCGACCACCTCGCGGAGACGGGCCGGTTCGCCGAGCGGCTGCGGCGACGGGGCGCGGGAGTGCATCTCAGTGTCGGCTGCGAGTTCGTGCTGTACGTGCCCGGGATCGTGCCCGGCGCCAACGCCCAGGAGCGCGTCGAGCATCTGCTCAAGGGCGACTTCGATCCCGTACTGATGGCACGGCGCCTGCACCGGTTCACGGCGAAGGCGGCGTCCGTGGGCAGGTCCGTCTTCCACGGGCGGCTCACGTACGCCGCCTCGCAGGACGAGGACGTCGACTGGGGCCTCTTCGACCTCGTCGGTGTCGACTACTACGGCTACTTCCGGGACCGGAGCGCCTACGTCCGCGACCTCGCCGCGCTGCGGCGCTTCGGGAAGCCCGTCGCCGTCATGGAGTTCGGCTGTTGCACCTTCGAGGGCGCGCCGGAGAAGGGCGGCATGGGCTGGGACGTCGTCGACTACGGCAAGGAGCCGCCGGAGATCAAGGGCGGTCTCGTCCGCAGTGAGCGCACCCAGGCCGCGTATCTGACGGACGTGCTGTCGGTGTTCGAGTCGATGGGCCTGTACTCGGCGATGGCGTACACCTTCGTCACCCCCGACGCCCTGCACCGCCCCCGCGACCCCCGCCACGACCTCGACATGGCGAGCTACGGCATCGTGAAGACGATCGAGGACCGCCACGGCGGACGGCACTGGGAGCCGAAGGAGTCCTTCCGCGCGCTGGCCCGGCAGTACGCACGGGCCCGCGCACACACCTGCTGACGGCCGGAGCGGACCGGGGCAGGTCAGGCCACCGTCCGCAGGCCACCGTCCGCGGTCGCCGGCACCCCCCGCACGATCCGGTGCGCGCACAGGGCCGCGAGCAGTTCGCCCAGGAGGTCCGGGTCGTCGATCTCCAGGCCCAGGAGGGATTCGATGCGTTCCAGGCGCTGGTAGAGGGACTGGCGGCCGATGTGGAGCAGGGCCGCCGTGCGGGTGGGTGAGCAGCCGTGGCGGAGGTGGATCTCCAGAGTGCGGACGAGGTCGCTGGGATGGGCGGCCTCCCAGGCCAGCAGGGGACCCAGGGTGTGCTGGACCAGGCGGGCGAGGCGGTCGCGGTTGGCGTCCACGCCGCCTCGGGTCAGCTCGCGTTCCAGGGTGAGGGCGCGGGAGGAGGTGACGACGGGGCCGCCGGTCGGGCCTGGTTCGGCGGACGGCACGGTGAGCGCCAGTTCCAGGGTCGTCCGGGCCGCCCGCAGAGTCTCGCTCCAGCGCAGCCAGCCGCCGCCCGCGAGGACCGCGTGTCCGACCGCCACGGTCACCCCGGCCTCGGCGACCGTCCGGAAGGCCTCCTGCACGGCCCGTACGACATCACGCCGCGCTGTCACCGCCCGTACGGCGTCGTCCGGCATCGCCACCAGCGCCAGTACGTCCCCCGGGAACGCCGCCCGCAGCACCGCGACCCCGCCCAGCGAGCGCGCCGCCCGGTCGACCATGCCCAGCTCGCGCGCCCCGTGCGCCGACACCCCGACCAGCCGCGCGCCCGGCCCCGGATGGAACCCGGCGAGCGCCGCGCGTGCCTCCACCTCGGGCTGGTTGAGGGCCTGCCCGTCGGCGAGGTCGGCGAGCAGGGCGGCGGTGTGGTCACCGCCCCAGGGCCGCATGGACGCCGCCCGCCCGGACAGGCCGCGCGCCACGATCGCCCGGTTGGCGGCCTCGGTGATGCGGACGAAGGGCACCACCCGGTGCAGGGCGAGCAGCGGCAGCCCGAGCCGCCGCGCCTCGTCGACGACCTCCTCCGGCATCCGCACCAGCGACCGTCCGACCTCCACCGCGAGCCCCGCCGCTCCGCGCGCGGTCAGCTCGCGGACGTAGCGCCGCCGGGTGTCCTCGTCCGCGTCGGTCAGCCCGAAGCCGTTGGTGAGGAGCAGTTCGCCGCCGTCGAGGAAGTTCGCCCCCTCGTACACCTCGCTCGAATGCACCCAGCGGACCGGGCGGTCCAGGGCGCCTTCGCCCGCGAGGAGTTCGGGCTCGCTGCCGCGGACGGGATCGAGGGCCAGGATGTCGCGGAGGGTGAGTGCGGGCACGGGAACCTCCTTCAGGCGCTGACAGTCCGTCCGGGTGCGGCTTGCCGGGAGAGTACTTTCCGCACGTTGCCCTCGTGTTTCGGCCACAGGAGAGTGGAGTCATGGAGCGCATTGATCAGGCACGGGCACGGATGTGGTTGTCGACCGCCGTCGCGGAGGCCCGCGCCGGGCTGGCGGAGGGCGGCATCCCCATCGGCGCCGCGCTGTACGGCGCGGACGGCACGCTTCTGGGCCGCGGCCACAACCGGCGGGTCCAGGACGGCGACCCGTCCATGCACGCGGAGACGTCGGCGTTCCGTGATGCGGGACGACAGCGTTCGTATCGCGGTACGACCATGGTGACGACCCTGTCGCCGTGCTGGTACTGCTCCGGCCTGGTGCGCCAGTTCGGCATCTCGCGGGTCGTGGTGGGCGAGGCGGAGACCTTCCACGGCGGCCACGACTGGCTGGCCGAGCACGGCGTGGAGATCGTGCTCCTGGACGACCCCGAGTGCGCCGCGCTGATGCGCGACTTCATCAAGGACAACCCGGCTCTGTGGAACGAGGACATTGGTGAGTAGCCCCCCGAGCAGCCCCCGTACCCCCGGCACCCCGCGCATCCCGACCATCGACCTGCGGCCCTGGCTGGACGGCGACCCCGGCGCCCGTACCGTCATCGCCCGCACCGTCGACGAAGCCCTCCGGAGCGCCGGTTTCCTCCTCGTCACCGGACACGGTGTGGACCCGGACCTCCGCACCCGCATCCGCGAGGCCGCCCGCGCCTTCTTCACCCTCCCGACGGAGGTCAAGCAGCCCTACGCCGTCCAGGTCGGCGGGCGCGGCTGGCTCGGCCCGGGTGCCGAGGCCAACGGTTACTCGGAGGGTACGCAGACGCCCCCCGACCTCAAGGAGTCGCTGACCTTCGCGACGCACGAACCCTTCGAGGACCCGGCGACCAACGCGGAGTGGTACGCGCCGAACGTGTGGCCCGCCGAGGCCCCGGAGCTGCGGAAACTCTGCGAGGAGTACCTGGCGGGGATGGGCGAGCTGGAGAACCACCTGCTGGCCCTCCTGGGTGAGGCCCTCGGTCTGGAGCCGGACTTCTTCACCCGGCACATGGACCACCCGACGTACGGCTTCAACATCAACTGGTACCCGGGGACGGAGGTCGTCGGCGAGCCCGAGCCCGGCCAGTTCCGTATCGGCCCCCACACCGACTTCGGCACCGTCACCATTCTCGACCGTCAGGCGGGCAAGGGCGGGCTGCAGGTCTACACGGACGAGGGCGGCTGGGAGGACGCGCCCTTCGACCCGGCGGCGTTCACGATCAACATCGGTGACCTGATGGCCCGTTGGACGGGTGACCGGTGGCGCTCGGGCCGGCACCGTGTGCTGCCTCCGCCCGCCGACGCGCCGGCCGAGGAGCTGATGTCGCTGGTCTACTTCGGCGAGTGCACGCCGGGGACGGTGGTGGAGTCGGTCCCCGCGCCGGTGGGCCGCGTCGCGTATCCGCCCGTCGACTCCCATGTTTATCTGCGCGAAAAGCTGGATTCGATCACCGTGGGGTAGCTGGATGAAAGGGCACGGAAAAATTCCGTAACCAAACGGACATCCCATGCCCTAGTGCGAATCAACTCCCCCTTTTTACACTGGTGTTGATAGACCTCACAGCAGCACAGAGCAGGACCGGACCGCGCCAGGGGGAGATGCGGTGCACAGAGGGCTGCACGGACGCGGAGCGTTGTTCGACACCGATCCGCCCGGTCTTGCATCACGGCTCGTCGGCCTGCGCCCGTACCAGCTGCGCTCAAGCCCGTACGAACACCCGAAGGAACTGCCCTTCGTGGTGTTCGCGGGCGGGCGGGGGCTCGGCAAGAGCGCCGTACTGCGGGAGCTGCGCGACGCGTACCGCGGACACACACCGGTCGCGCTGATCGACGGCGAGGAACGGCAGTTCGCCGGGCCACCCGCCGAGCGGCCCGCGGAGTCCTGGTCGCCGGTCGGACAGGCACTCACCACGGTCGCCGAGCAGCTCGCGGAGCCGGTGACCGGCGCCGGGCGGATCGGCTTCCCACGCCTGACGTCCGGGCTGCTGGCCGTCGCGGCGGGCGGCTGGAGCGACCGTGACGTGCCCCGCATCCGGCAGGAGGCGGAGCGGATCCTGCTGCTGAACGAGACGGGCGGGAGGCTCTCGGGGTTCGCGGGCCGCTGGGTGAGCAAGGTCGTCTCCAAGCTGATCGCCTCACTGAGCGGTACGGGTCCCGTGATCGCGCCGATCATCGAAGCCACCCTGGAGGCGTTCGCCGAGGGGATCGGCCCCGCTCCCCGCCGACTGCGCAGGGCCGCCACCTGGTACCGCGACTACCCGAACGCGGGCGGCAACCCCAAGCTCGGCCTGATCCTGCTCTCCTCGCACTTCCGGGCGGGCGGCGACTCCCGCACCCACGCCGAGCGCTATCTCGTACGGGCCCTGCTGGCCGACCTCGACGACGCGTACGCGGGGGTCATGCAGCGCTCGCACCGGCTGGGCCGCCCGGTCGTGCTGATCGACAACGTGCAGGAACGGGCGGGCCTCGGCCTGCTGGAACCGGTGCTGCGCGACCGCGCCGACGGCATCGCCGACCACGTCGTCTTCTTCGCCGCCCTGCGCGGATACACCCATGGAGCGCTGCGCAACGCGAGCCGCCGCACCCTCCCCGAGGTCGCCCGGCACACCGGCTGGGAGCCGGGCACCTCACCGTCCTCGCGGGCGCTGCTCGTCGCGCTGCCGCCGCTGACCCCGGACGACACCCTGCACCTCGTGGGCGGCGTCTCGCAGGGCCTCGCCGTCCCCCCTCAACTCCCGCACGCCACCCACCGACTGTCCGGCGGCAGCCCGCTCGGCGTCACCCTCCTCGCGGAGTCCGCCCGCCAGAACCTCCCCCAAGGGGCCAAGTCCCTGGGTGAGTTGCTCACCTCCGACGTCGCCGTCCACGAGGACAACGACGGCCGGCCCACCTATCAGGAGTTGCTCGACCGGCTCGTACCCGGTGGCCGGCTCGACGAGCTGACCGTGCTCGCCGCGGCCCACGACCACGACTCGGCCTGCGTGCTCGCGGAGGTCCAGCTCTCCGACGACTTCGGCGCGTCGGGGGTCCTCGCGCTGGAGGAGCGGCTCGCCGAGGAGGGCTGGACGAGCGCCGCCGGGCAGTTCGTGGGCGATCCGTTCCTGCGCGCGCTGCTCCTGCTGCGGCTGCACCACGACGACCCCGACCACGCACGCTGGCGGTCCGTGCACCGCACCCTCATCGACCACTACGGCGACGGGGACCGGCCGGACAGCGCGCGCTATCGGCTGCACCACGAACTCGCGCTCGGCAAGGCCGACTTCGCGGTGGCGCACCTGCGCGACACCTTCCCGCGCACCGACACCGGGTCCTGGCTGTCCTCGCTCGTCTTCATCGCGTCCGCGCCCTACTACCACGCACACGACCCGGACGGCCGCGACTTCGGCGGCCACGGCGGTCACGACGACCGGGCGGCCGTCGCGCTCGGCCGCACCGACGCCGCCCAGCAGCCGCCGGACAGCGTGGACGCCGTACTGCATCTGCGGGTACGACGGCTGCTGCACGCGGTCTGGCAGCTCACCGATCCGCTGGTGCTGCCGGACCCGAAGGTGTCCGACCGGCTCCGTTTCGAGCTGGAGCAGCTGTCGAACCTGCGGCCCGCGGGCAACCCGCTGCTGTGGCGGGCCTCGCGGGAGTGGCCGTCCGACGCGCTCGCCGGCCGCCCCCTGCGCATCCCTGGTGACGACGACGACAACGTGAACGGGGACCTGTGATGGCGCGCTTGTGGACCTGGCTGCGCGAGGACGTCTGGGAGATTCGTTTCCGCAGATATGTGGCGCTGACCCTCGCGGCGGTGCTCGCGGGCCTCGGCGTCTGGGGCGGTATGACGGCCACCAAGGAGAATCGCTCCTGCGCGCCCGGCGTCGTCCAGCCGAAGGGCAGCGACGAGTGCGTGGGCGTCTCGTGGACGACGTACGCCTTCGGGCGTGCGCAGTTCGCCGACACCGTACGGGCCATCCACCGCGAGAACGCCCGCCTGGCGCCCGGCAGTTACGTCACCGTCGCGCTCCTCGAACCCTTCACCGCCACCGACGCCGACAACCTGGCCGATGTGCTGCACGAGCTCCAGGGCGCCTATCTGGCCCAGTACCAGGCCAACCACGACACCACCGGCCTGAAGCCGAAGATCCGCCTGGTGCTGGCCAACCCCGGCTCCACCGGCACGTACTGGCAGCACACGGTCGACCAGCTGGCGGGCATGACGGGAGGCTCCGACCGGCTGCGCGCGGTGACCGGGGTCGGCCTGAGCACCGACAACAACAAGAAGGCCGTCAAGGAGCTGACCAGCCGGGGCATCCCGGTGATAGGGAGTTCGATCACCGCCGACGACCTGGCCAACGGGCAGAACGGCAAGGACCCGTTCCCCGGGCTCGCGCGGGTCTCCCCCACCAACACCGACGAGGCCCGCGCCCTCGCCTCCTTCGCCAAGGTCTCCGCCGCCAACGCCTTCCTCGTCTACGACCGCACCGGCGACCCGTACACGCGCACGCTCCAGGCCTCCTTCGAGAAGATGCTCAAGGGCTCGCGCTACGAGGCCCAGCCGTTCACGCCGCCCGCCGACCGCAGCAAGGAGGGCAGCACCTCCAACGTCTTCATGCAGATCACCAACATCCTCTGCAACACGCCGACCACCACGAACACCATCCTGTTCGCGGGGCGCCACACCCAGCTGCGGCAGTTCATCAACATGCTGGGCCAGCGCGGCTGCCACGACCGCCGGTTCACCGTGCTCACCGGCGACGAAGGCTCCTACCTCGCCGGGGACAAGGACCTCGACCCGGCCGCCCTCAAGGACCCGCTGCTGACCGTCCGCTACACGTCCCTGGCCCACCCGGACGCCTGGCTGAAGGACACCGCGAAGACGGGCGGCAGCGCGGCCGACGCGAAGGTGCTGCAGTCGCTTCTGGGGAGTGCCGGGAAGGAACCGGTCGGACCCCTCGGGCCGATCGCCCTCGACGACGGCCAGCTGATCATCGCCTACGACGCCATGCGGCTCGCCGTGCGCGGCATCCGCGGGGCGTCGCCGACGGGAAAGATCCCGGCCCTCGCGGACGTCGGGCTCCAGTGGCCGCAGGTCAAGGGCAAGGAGCTGCGGGTGAACGGGGCGAGCGGGTGGATCTGTCTGGACGCCCACGGCAATCCGTACGACAAGGCTGTGCCGATCGTGCAGCTGACGCCCGAGTCACGGGCCCGCTTTGTGAAGATCGCGTGGCCTGAGGGGAAGCCGCCCTCCGCGGAGTGTCTGCCGCCGGCTTGACGGGGGGCGCCGTTGGGGGATCGGTGGTTCGTACGTGCGGGCTGTGTGTGGCTGGTCGCGCAGTTCCCCGCGCCCCTACGGGGCGCTCATCAGTCGCTCGAAACGCTGGCGCCAGCCCGGGTCCTCGTCTCTTGGGGACTCGTGGGTGAAGCGGACCGTCGTGCCTGACGGGCGGGTCGGTTCCAGGTGGAAGCGGATGCGGCCCCGGCCCTCGACCGTGTACTCGGCGATCCGCTCGACGTCCCACGCCGTGATCCGGCCGCTGCCGATCCCGCGCAGCGTGACCGCCCCGCCGAGGCGTGGCTCGAACACCTCGGCGGCGGCCAGCCACCCCCGCAGTCCTTCCGAGGTGGCCACCGCCGCCCAGACGTTCTCCACAGGCTGGGGAAAACGCAGCAGGTAGTGCAGGACGCGGGTGCCGTCCTCCCGGGTCTCGGGGGCGCCCTCTTCGATGCCTCGGGTCACTCCGGTCATGACACCAGCGTGGCCCGAGGCGGGCCGTTCCGCACGCGCCGAAAGCTAGACGCCCGCGTAGGAGTGCTTGCCGGAGACGAAGATGTTGACTCCGTAGTAGTTGAAGAGGAAGCAGGCGAAGGCGATCAGGGCGATGTACGCGGCCTTGCGGCCCTTCCAGCCGGCCGTGGCGCGGGCGTGGAGGTAGCAGGCGTAGGCGACCCAGGTGATGAACGCCCAGGTCTCCTTCGGGTCCCAGCCCCAGTAGCGGCCCCACGCGTCGCCCGCCCAGATGGCGCCCGCGATGATCGTGAAGGTCCACAGCGGGAAGACGGCGGCGTTGACGCGGTAGGAGAACTTGTCGAGGGAGGCCGAGGAGGGCAGCCGCTCCATGACCGAGGTGGCGAAACGGCCCGGCTGGCCGCCGGTGGCGAGCTTGTTCTCGTACGAGTCCTTGAAGAGGTACATCAGGGTGCCGACCGCGCCCACGTAGAAGACGGCGCCGCAGAAGATCGCGGTCGAGACGTGGATGTACAGCCAGTACGAGTGGAGCGCGGGCACCAGCTGGTCGCTCGCCGTGTAGAGCACCGTGACCGCGAGGCCGAGGTCGAGGAGGACCGTGGTGACCAGGGGCAGGCCCAGCCAGCGGATGTTCTTCTTCAGCGCCAGCATCGCCAGGTACACGGCGACGGCGACCGTGGAGAAGGTGATGTTGAACTCGTACATGTTGCCCCACGGCGCCCGCTGCACCGACAGCGCGCGGGCGACGACACCGGCCGCCTCGACGGCCCAGGCGAGCACGGTGAGGGACACCGCGATCCGGCCGTAGAGATCGCCCTGCTCGTCACCGCCGTGTGCGCCGGGCCCGTCGGGCACGTCACGGGCGCCCGCCGCCGACCGGGTGACGACCTTCGGCCGCTCCAGGACGGCCGTACCGCCCGCCGACTGCACGGTGACCGCGGGGGCCTTCGCCTTCTCGGTGGTGGTGAGCGCGGCGGCCGTACGGGCGACCTTGCTGCGGCTGCCGAAGATCCACTCGGCGATGTACGCGAAGAAGGCCAGGGTGTAGACGGCCATCGAGGAGTAGATCAGCGTGTTGCTGATGTTGGCGAGGTGTTCGTTGGTGGCCGTGGCCAGATCGGTCACGGCACCCAGGTCGGTTGCGGTGGCGAGAGTCACTTCTCAGCCCCTTCGGCGGCAGGTACGGAGGGTTCGGCGTCGGGGTCGGTTTCGACTGCGGCTTCGTCTGTGTCGGGCTTGGTGGGCGCCTGTTCGTGGACGAGAGCGGCCAGGTCCCCCAGTTCTTCGGGGAGCTTCGCGGACTCGCTGCGGCCGAGGCCCGCCATCTCGACGACGGTGACGCCATCGGCCCCGGTGGCCGCCCGCACCCACACGCGGCGGCGCTGGATGAAGAGCGAACCGGCGAGACCGAAGATCGCGGTGAAGGCACCGATCAGCGCCCAGTCACTGCCGGGCTGCTGGGTGACCTGGAAGTTCGCCCACTCCTTGATGCCCTTGTCGAAGGTGATGGAGCCGGCGCCGTTCGGCAGCTTCATCGTCTCGCCGGGCAGCAGGCGCGCCTTGACGATGTTGCCCTTCGCGTCCTTGAACTGCTTCATCTTCGAGGTGTCGAGCTGGTACACGTTCTGCGGGATGCCCGCGTCGACCCCCAGGCTGCCGTGGTACCCGGACAGCGCGAGCACGGGGAAGTCGAGCGCGGGGAACTGGGAGAACATGTCGCCCTTGCCCGCACCCGCGAAGGTCGGCACGAAGAAGGCGGAGAAACCGAGCTGTTCGCTCGTCCCCTGCGCGTTCTTGTAGCCGTCCATGACCTTGATCGCGCCCTGCGAGGTGACGTTCGAGTCGAGCGGCAGCATCGGCACGGCGTCGTGGTAGACGACGTTGCCCTTGCCGTCCCGGACGGTGACGACGGGCGCGTAGCCGTGCGCGGTGAGATAGACCTTCGAGTCGCCGATCCTCAGCGGCTCGTTGACCTTGACGGTGGTCTTCTTCTCCTTGCCGTACGCGCCGATGCTGTAGGTGATGGCCGCCTGGTACGTGCGAGGGGTGCCCTTGTTGGGGCCGGTCCGCTCGTAGGTGCCGGTGAACTTCTTGAGGTTGAAGCTGAACGGCGTGAGGTCGTCGGTGCTGAAGAGGTTGCCTGACTTGAAGTCGTCGTACTGCGAGATCGTGTTGGAGAACCCGTCGCCCTCGACGATCAGCTTGTTGCCCTCGGACTTGAAGAGCTGGCCCCAGGCGAAGGCGACCAGCATCACGATCAGCGCGATGTGGAAGAGCAGGTTGCCGGTCTCGCGGAGGTAGCCCTTCTCGGCGGCGACGGCGTCCTTCTCGATGTGCGCCCTGAACCGCCGCTGCTTGAGGATCTTGAGGGCGGCCTCGCGGACCTGCTCGGGCTCGGCCCCGGTGCGCCAGGTCGCGTACGCGGGCAGCCGGTTCAGCCGCTTGGGGGCGCCCGGCGGACGGCCGCGCAGCTGCCCGACGAACTGCCAGGTGCGCGGCACGATGCAGCCGATGAGCGAGACGAAGAGCAGGATGTAGATCGCGGAGAACCACACCGAGCTGTAGACGTGGAACAGGCCGAGCTTGTCGTAGACGGGCCCGAGGATGCTGTGCGCGTCCTTGAAGTCCGCCACCTTCTGGGCGTCGGTCCCGGACTGCGGGATCAGCGAGCCGGGGATCGCCCCGAGCGACAGCAGGAAGAGCAGGATCAGGGCGACCCGCATCGACGTCAGCTGCCGCCAGAACCAGCGGGTCCAGCCGACGACCTCACGGCCGGTCCAGGTCAGCCAGCCCAGGGCGCCGGGCGCGCGGGACCCGCCGAAGGAGCCGGGCACGGCCGTGTCGACCGGCGCGGTGGACAGCTGGGATCCGGCTTCGCCGAGTTCGCCGTCGGCACTCACCCCGATGTGCCGCTTGGCGGTCGTCGGGTCCTTCGTGCTGCCGGTGTCGGTGTCGGTCGTGCTCATCGATCAGATCCCTACCGTGAAGCCGTTGGACCAGGTCTGCATCTGCTGCACGATGCTGTCCCAGGCGCCGGTGAGCAGGAGCAGGCCGGTCACGATCATCATGCCGCCGCCGATCCGCATCACCCATGCGTAGTGCCGCTTGACCCAGGCGAAGGCACCGAGCGCCTTGCGGAAGGCGACGGCGGCGAGGACGAAGGGCACTCCCAGACCGACGCAGTACGCGACGGTCAGTATGGCGCCGCGGCCCGCGCTCGCCTGGTTCATGGAAAGAAAATTGATGGAGGAGAGCGTCGGTCCCAGGCAGGGCGTCCAGCCGATGCCGAAGAGCGCACCGAGTATCGGAGCGCCCACCAGGCCGGTCACCGGCCGCTTGTGGAAGCGGAACTCGCGCTGCGTGAGCCAGGGCATCATCCCCATGAAGAACACGCCCATCGCGATCATCAGCACGCCGAGGATCTTGCTGAGCGTGCTCTGGTACGCCTGGAGGGTCGATCCGAAGTAGCCGAACAGCGCCCCGCCGGAGACGAACACGGCGGTGAACCCCACCACGAACAGGCTGGCGCCCGCGACCATCCGCCCCCGTCTGGCCTCCGCCAGATCCGTGCCGGTGACACCGGTCACGTACGACAGATAGCCGGGGACGAGCGGCAGCACGCACGGCGAGAAGAAGGAGACGAGCCCGCCCAGGACGGCGATCGGCAGGGCGAGCACCAGGGCACCGCTGACGACGGTGTCGGACGACGCGGCGAGGTTCGTGGACGCGGCGAGAAGGGACACGTCGGTCACTTCTCCGCGACAACGGGGTCGAGCATCTCGCGGAGCTTCTCCTCGCTGAGGGCCTGCAGCGTACGGGCCGCGATCTTCCCGTCCCGGTCGATGACGATCGTGGAGGGGATCGTCTGCAGGTTCAGCGTGCCCTTCTTGAAGCGGAGCAGCAGCTTGCCCGTGGGGTCGTAGAGGCTGGGGAAGGTGACGTCGTGCTGCTTCTCGAACGCCTGGGCCAGACTGACGTTGGCGTCACGGGTGTTGATGCCGACGAACTGCACGCCCTTCGCCGCGGTGTCCTTGGCGACCTTGGCGAAGTTCGGTGCCTCGGCGCGGCATGGCGGGCACCAGGAGCCCCACACGTTCAGGACGACGACCTTGCCCTTGTAGTCCTTGACGTCGAGCTGCTTGCCGTCCACGGTCGGGCCGGAGAGGTCGGGGGCCTCGACCCGGGAGCCCTTGGCGACGGTCGAGATGCCGTCCTTGCCCGCCACGAAGTTGCTGTCACCCGAGCCCCCGGACGTCCCTCCCGAACCGCACGCGGACAGGACAAGCGCGGCGACGGCGGCCCCGGTGGTGAGCAGGGCGGCGCGGCTACGGGTGCGGTTCGAGCGCTGTTCGGCGCGGCAGGCGGCACTCATGTGAAAAGTTTCGCATGCCCGTTTCGAGGATCTTCCGCACCCCCCTTGCGGGCGGAAAACACCATTTCAGGCGGCGTCCCCGGACCCCTTGGAAGTGGCCGTCCCGGAACCCTTACCGGTGCCGGTGCCGGTACCAGTGCCGGTGCCGGTGCCGGTGCCCGAAGTCGTACCAGTCCCCTTGCCGGTGTCGCCGAGGAACGTCTTCCAGCCACCCGCGGGCCGCTGTCCCACGTCCAACGTCCGCAGCTTGGCCAGGATCTCGGGCTTCTGTACGTCCATCCAGTCCACGTACTGCCGGAAGGAGACGAGGCGGACGTCCTCGCCCTTCTCCTTCTCCCGGGCGATGTGCTTGAAGGCGTACTCGACGGCGTCCATGTAGATGCCGCCGTTCCAGTGCTCGAAGTGGTTGCCTATGAAGAAGGGCGCCCGGTTGCTCTCGTAGGCCCGCCGGAATCCGGCGACGTACGCCTCGCCCGCCTGCTGCCGCCACGCCGGGTAGTTGTGCGCGGGCGCCTTCGTCGAGTTGATCGACTGGTTGGCCAGCATGTTGTAGTCCATGGACAGCACCTCGAAGCTGCGCCCCGGGAAGGGGATCGCCTGGAGGGGCAGGTCCCACAGTCCGTGCCGCTTCTGCGGCCAGACCTGGCGGCCGCCGGGCGAGGAGGCGTCGTAGCGCCAGCCGAGCCCCTTGGCGGTGGGCAGCAGGTTGTCCTGGCCGAGCAGACAGGGGGTGCGCGCGCCGACGAGTTCCTTCTCGTAGTCGAAGGGCAGCGGGGGCAGATCGGTCCAGCCCGTGTTGGTCCGCCACTCCTTGACGAAGGACTTGGCCTGGTCGATCTCACTGCGCCACTGCGCCGGCGTCCAGTTGCCGACGGTGCCGTGGCCGGAGCAGAAGTGGCCGTTGAAGTGCGTGCCTATCTCGTGGCCGTCGAGCCAGGCCTGCCGGACGAGCCCGAGCGTCGACTTGACGTGGTCGTCGGAGAGATAGCCGATGTCGGAGGCGCCCCGGGGGTTGTTCGGCGGCAGGTACTTGCGCTTCTTCGACTCGGGCAGGAGGTACAGCCCGGAGAGGAAGAAGGTCATGTGTGCCTCGTGCTCGCGGGCGAGCCCGAGGAAGCGGGAGAAGAGACCGGTCCCGACCTCACCCGCGCCGTCCCAGGAGAAGACCACGAACTGCGGAGGGGTCTGGCCGGGCTCCAGGGGAACCGGCTTCGCGGGCTGCTTCGGCTGCTTGCCCGTGAAGGAGGTGGAGCCGTCGCCTATCAGGCGGGCGGGGTGCGCGGAGGCGCCGGGCTTGCCGGACGCACCGGGCTTGCCCGACCGGGAACCACCGCCCCCGCCATGACCGTCCTGTTGGTCGGTGCCGCACGCCGCGAGTCCCATCGCCGCCGCGGCACCCGCCCCGAGGCCGATCATTCCCCGCCGGCTGATGTCCCGCATTCGGTCCCCATCTCATCGCGCCCTCTCAACTGGCTCCCAGCTGACACACAATGAGAGGGCACGACAAGCAGATAGGTTCCTTCGAACGCGCAACGTTGGTCGTATTTTACGAAGAACAGTTCGGGTAGCGACGCATACGAACACTTTGCGCCAACATGTACGGGAATGGACGCGCTACGCCCCGAACGCCTTGCCCTTCCCCTTCACCGGCTTGGCGCCCGCGAGGAGATGGGCGGGAACGAGATCCCGGGCGGGCTCGCTGTACCCCACGGACACGATCTTGTCGCCGCGGTAGGTGAAGGTCGTCAGGGACGCCAGCGTGCACTGCCGCTTGCGCGGGTCGTGCCACAACCGCCGCTTCTCCACGAAGGACCGCACGATCCAGATCGGCAACTGGTGGCTGACCAGCACCGCTTCATGCCCACGGGCCGCGTCCTTGGCGGCGTCCAGCGCCCCCATCATCCGTACGACCTGATCGACGTACGGCTCGCCCCAGGACGGCTTGAACGGGTTGACGAGGTGCTTCCAGTTCTCGGGCCGCCGCAGCGCCCCGTCCCCCACGCCGAAGGTCTTCCCCTGGAACACGTTCTCGGCCTCGATCAGCCGCCCGTCGGTGTCGAGGTCGAGACCGTGCGCCTTCGCGATGGGCGTCGCGGTCTCCTGCGCCCGCTCCAGCGGGGAGGCGACGACATACGTGACGTCCCGCGGGGCCAGGTGTTCGGCGACCCGCTCGGCCATCTGCCGCCCGAGCTCGGACAGGTGGTAGCCGGGCAGCCGCCCGTACAGCACCCCGTCCGGGTTGGCGACCTCGCCGTGCCGCATGAGATGCACGACGGTGATGTCCTGATCCCGGCCCTGCGTCTGATCCTGCGTCTGATCCTGGCTCATGCCGTGGCCTCCGCCGCTGCCCGGGCCGCCGCCGGAAGGGCGTCGGCGATCCGCTGAATGGCCCGCTCGTCGTGGGCCGTGG
The DNA here is from genome assembly GCF_019091445.1 of Streptomyces sp. GbtcB7. NCBI lineage: Bacteria > Bacillati > Actinomycetota > Actinomycetes > Kitasatosporales > Streptomycetaceae > Streptomyces > Streptomyces sp. GbtcB7. The sequence goes on along the minus strand of NZ_JAGXJM010000013.1, from coordinate 74,836 downwards.
ACACGAACCACGACTCGAAGGACGACGGGGGCAGATAGACGCCCTGCGCCAGCATCGAGTGGAAGAACGCGGTGAACCGGAAGGACTCCTGCGCCTTCGCGCCCTCGTAGTCGCGCACTTCGCGCCCGGTGAAGAAGACCGAGAACATGTTGGAGGCGTTCTGCAGCCGGTGCGCCACGCCCTCCTTGCTCAGCGCCTCCGTGACCAGCCCGCGGATCTGCTCGGAGACGGCGTCGACCTTGTCGTACGCGGCGTCGTCGAGCAGCCGCAGCTGGGCGAGCCCGGCGGCGGTCGCGACGGGGTTACCGGAGAGCGTGCCGGCCTGGTAGACGGGCCCCGCGGGAGCCAGGTGCTCCATGACGTCCTTGCGGCCACCGAAGGCGGCGGCGGGGAATCCTCCGCCCATGACCTTGCCGAAGGTCATGAGATCGGGACGTACCCCGTCGATCCCGTACCAACCGGCCTTGCTGGTCCGGAATCCGGTCATGACCTCGTCGGAGACGAACAGGGCGCCGTTGCGCGCGCAGGCGTCCTTGAGTCCCTGGTTGAACCCGGGCTGGGGCGGTACGACGCCCATGTTGCCCGGCGAGGCCTCGGTGATCACGCAGGCGATCTCACCGGGGTGCGCGTGGAAGGCCTCGTTCACGGCTTCGAGGTCGTTGTAGGGCAGGACGATCGTGTCCGCGGCCTGGGCGCCGGTGACACCGGGGGTGTCGGGCAGCGCGAAGGTCGCCACCCCGCTCCCCGCCGACGCCAGCAGCGAGTCGACATGCCCGTGATAGCACCCGGCGAACTTGATCACCTTCGACCGCCGGGTGAACCCGCGGGCGAGCCGGATGGCGGACATGGTCGCCTCGGTCCCGCTGGAGACGAGCCGGACCTGCTCGACGGGCTCGACGCGGGCGACGATCTCCTCGGCGAGCGCGACCTCGCCCTCACCGGGAGTGCCGAAGGAGGTGCCGCGCGCGACGGCCTCCTGGACGGCGCCGATGACGTCGGGATGCGCGTGCCCGAGGATCATCGGCCCCCATGAACACACGAGGTCGACGTATTCCCTCCCGTCGGCATCGGTCAGGTATGGACCGTTTCCGGACACCATGAAGCGGGGCGTACCGCCCACGGCGCGGAACGCGCGCACCGGAGAGTTCACGCCGCCGGGCGTGACGGCAGCCGCACGGTCGAAAAGAGTCTGCGAAACTGGGGCTTCGTACGGATAGCTCACACGAGCCATGGTGTCAGAGGCTGCGAAGATCCTGCGGACAGGTGTTTCAGCGTACGTTTCGGCGTGCGGCCGTGGGGGAGGTCACTGTCACGATGATCGGGTTGCGTGGCGGGGGTCGCGCGCCTTAGAAAAGCAGTCGGGTGGAGATATGCATCGCGGTGGCGGACTGGGCGAGGGGACCGATGACCTCGGTCCTCGGCGTGCCCGGCGGGGAAGGCACCGGCGCGAGGCGGAGGAAGCGGCCGAGGCACGACAGACGCAGGGGTCGCCGGGCTCTCCCGGATCACCCGGGTCGCAAGGATCACAGAACGATCCTGAGCGGATCGACCCGTCGGGCCGTATGGACGGTATGGACTACACGGACCGCGGGGCAGACCGGCTCAGGGCAGGAAGCGGGAATGGTGGCCGGGTGGGGGTGACCTACAAATACTTCGGCGCGCCGGACGGAGCGACGGCGGCCCGCGTGCCGATCTCGATGCGCCCCGAGGAACTCGGCGGCGACGAGCTCGGCATGAACGGCATGTTCACCAAGATCAAGCCGGAGACCATGGCCGCGATGGTCCTCACCGGCATCGAGGGCGTCCCTCTGCACAAGGTCCCGCCCCTGGAGCTGGTCGTCCTCCACCCCGACTACGCCGTCGTGAAGCTCCCCATGACCGTCGTCGACCCCCTGCGGGGCATCGGCGAGGAGGCGGTCGGCGCGGCGGCCTTCATCTGGTCGACGGTCCCGGACCGCGGGGGCCCGCGGGACGCCTTCAACGTGTACCAGCTCCTCCACGAATGGCAGGATTTCAGCCATCGTCTGCACGAGGCGGGGCATCAGCCGTACTGCCTGGTGTGGCCCTGATCTCCAGTTCTCCGTGACACGGGCGAGGCCTTCGGGTCCCGCCCGGGAACGGCCCGCACAACGGGCATGACGGGGCATGACGGGCATACCGTGCGGGACCGGCGGATACTGAATCTCATGCGCGTCGATTTCGACCCGGAAGCCATGCGCGGGGCCGACTTCTACAGGTTCCTCACCTCGGTCGTCATCCCTCGTCCGATCGCATGGATCTCCACCGTCACACCGGACGGCTCGACCGAGAACCTCGCCCCGCACTCCTTTTTCAGCATCGCCAGCACCGACCCGCCGATCGTGCAGTTCACCTCGATCGGCCGCAAGGATTCCCTGCGCAATGTCGAGGACACCGGGGAGTTCGTCGTCAACTTCTCCTCCGAACCGCTGCTGCAGTTGATCAACGCCACTGCCACCGACTTCCCCCGGTCGGTCAGTGAATTCGACTTCGCGGGAATCGACCGAGAACCGAGCCTGCGGGTACGACCGCCCCGAGTGGCGGCCTCCCCCGTCGTTCTCGAGTGCCGTTCGCACACCACCCTGCGGATGGGAAACTCCACCCTCGTCTTCGGACGGGTGCTCCACGCGGCGGTGCACGAGGACCACATCGTCGAAGGCCGCCCCGGCTCCGCACGTCTGCTCCCGCTCACCAAGCTCGGCGGTGACGAGTGGGGCACGCTGGGAGAGGTCCTGCACCTGAGCCGCATCCCCTACGAGGAACCGCGTCCCTAGGCAGGGTCCGGGGCCGGGGCTGGGGCTGGGGCTGGGGACACGGCCACGGACACAGCCCCGGTCACAGCCAGCCGTTGCGCTTGAACCCCCGGTGGATGACGAAGCACGACACGGCGATCACCGTGAGGGCCAAGGGGTAGCCGAAGCGCCAGTGGAGTTCGGGCATGTGGTCGAAGTTCATGCCGTAGACGCCGCACACCATCGTCGGTACGGCGATGATCGCGGCCCAGGCCGTGATCTTGCGCATGTCCTCGTTCTGGGCGACGGAGACCTGGGCGAGGTGGGCCTGGAGGATGGAGTCGAGGAGGGCGTCGAAGGCGGTGATCTGTTCGGTGACCCGGGACAGGTGGTCGGCGACGTCACGGAAGTACGCCTGTATCTCGGGGGCGACGAGACGCATCGGTTCGGTCGCCAGGATGTGGAGAGGGCGGCCGAGGGGGACCACCGCGCGTTTGAGTTCGAGGAGTTCGCGCTTGAGCTGGTACATGCGGCCGGCGTCGGCGCCCCTGGCACCGCGGGGTGAGAAGACGGACGTCTCCACCTGGTCGATGTCGACCTGGACGGCGTCCGTGACGGTGAGGTAGTCGTCCACGACGTGGTCGGCGATGGCGTGCAGCACCGCGGCCGGGCCCTTGGCCAGCTGCTCCGGCTCCGCTTCCAGGTCCTCGCGCAGGGGGCCGAGGGAGCCGTGCCGTCCGTGCCGCACGGTCACCACGAAGTCGGGGCCTGCGAAGACCATGATCTCGCCGGTGTTCACGACCTCGCTGGTCGCGGTCAGTTCGGCGTGTTCCACGTAGGAGACCGTCTTGAAGATGGCGAACAGGACGTCGCCGTACTGCTCGACCTTGGGGCGCTGGTGGGCGTGGACCGCGTCCTCGACGGCGAGCGGGTGCAGCCCGAACAGTTCGGCGACCCGGGCGAACTCCGTCTCGGTCGGCTCGTGCAGCCCCAGCCAGACGAAACCGTGGCCGCCGCGTTTGCGGACCCGGGCGACGGACTCCTCGACGCTGGGCGCGGCCTCCTGGCGGACGCCGTCGCGGTAGATGACGCAGTTGACGACGGCGGAGCCGAGCGGGGAGCGGGCGGGGTGACTCAGGTCCACCCGGCGTCCGCCGCGTGCCAGACGGGCGACTTTGCGCAGGTTGCCGACCATCGACATGCGGTGCTCCTTCCCCGGATTTCCCGGAATGGACGGCCAGTGTGCCAGCAAGGGGTAAGACCGACGTCAGAGCCCGGTTCGAGCGTGCGCCCTGCGCCGGCCCCGCGGTGTCAGGGGAGCGTCATAAATCACGCCCGCACCGTCAGGCCCGCGCCAACGCGGCGGTCCGCCGCCGTCCTCCGGCCCTTCGATGGCCGATGGGTACGTGTGTGGACCGACATCGAGGAGTGCGCGAGCGATGAGCGAGGAAGAGCGGGGACCGCGCGTGGTCGCGGGAGTGAGCGGTTCGCCGGGGAGCCTGGCGGCCCTGCGACGGGCCGCCGCGGAGGCCCGGCGCGGCGGGGCCGAACTGCTGGTCGTGATCGCCTGGGAGCCGCCCGGCGGTGACTTCGCCCACCGCAGTGCGCTCAGTCCACTGCCGATGGCCACGCTCCGGCTGGACGCGGGCCGACGGCTGCTCGGCGCGCTGGACACCGCCTTCGGCGACGCGGGGCCCGGGGTCCCGCACCAGGGCCTTGTCGTACGGGGCACACCGGGGCGGGCGCTGGTCGAGACCGCCGACCGGGCCGACGACCTGCTGGTGGTAGGCCCGGGGTGTCGAGGAACACTGCACCGGTGGCTGTTCCCGTCCGTCGCCCGGTACTGCCTCGCGCACGCCGTCTGCCCGGTGCTGGCCCTGCCGCCCTCGCCCCTGTCCCGCGAGCTCGCCTCGGTGCACCGCCGTATCCGGCTGGGGCTGCCGCTCGACGCGCGGGAGCTGACCGAGGACAGGTCCTGAGCGACCCCGGGGGTGTCGCCCGGGTCACCCCGGGTCCCGGGTGACCCGAACAACACCCCCAGCCGCCCACGTCAGGGGCGCGTTACGGGTCCGGGGCAGCGCGTCAAGCCTCCGTCAGCGAGCGGCCCCGTCCCCGGCCCGGCGGGCATAGCCTCACAGAGGCGCACGGCCGAACCGGTCGGCGCCCATCTCTTCCGCGAGGAGCAACACCATGTCTCCAGTCGATCGCTCCGAGGATCCCGAGCCTTCCGAACGCTTCCCGGCCGGACTTCTCTTCGTTCCTGTCCGGTCGGGGCCCACGGGCTGCACGGCCCGGTTCTTCCGCACCCCCCTGGGCGGCCGTACGGCCGTCGGCTTCACCTCGGCGGCCAAGCTCACCGCCACGCTCGGCACGGACCAGGCCTGCGTACGGCTCTCCGAACCCGCGCTGCGCGCCCTCGCCGCTCCCCTGGGCGTCACCGCCCTCACCGTCGACCCGCCGTTCTCCGCCCCCTCGGCCGACCGCACCGCGGCCACGGCCCGTGAACGCGAGAACTCCTGGCGCCGCTGGCATCCCCAGCACGTCGGCGCCCTGCGGGTGACCGGCGCCGCCGCCGTCGTCGCGTGCCTGAACCTGCTGATCGGCTGAGGAGACGCCCATCATGACCGTTTCCCTCCCCTCGTCCATACCGTCGGACACCCAGGCCCTTTCCCGGATCCTCGGCGACGCCGAAGGCCTGTCCGTCTGGCCCCGCTCCGCCCGCCCCGAACCCCACGGGGACGTCTCCGTCGGCGGTGTCTCCCTCACCGAGGCCGCCGACCGCTTCGGCACCCCCCTCTACCTCCTCGACGAACAGGAAGTCCGCGAGCGCTGCCGTGCCTACCGCACCGCGTTCCCCGACGCCGACATCGTCTACGCCGCCAAAGCATTCCTGTGCCGGGCCATGGCCCACTGGGTCCAGGAAGAAGGCCTCGGCCTGGACGTCTGCTCCGCCGGAGAACTCGCACTCGCCGTCACCACCGGCTTCCCGCCCGAGAAAATCGTCCTGCACGGCAACGCCAAAAGCCCCGAAGACCTGAGCACCGCCCTGCGCCTCGGCGTCGGCCGCATCGTCGTGGACAGCACCTCCGAGATCACCCGCCTCGCCGCCCTCACACCCGCCGGCACCCGCCAGCCCGTCATGGTCCGCGTGGTACCCGGCATCGTCGCCGGCGGACACGCCAAAATACGCACCGGCACCGACGACCAGAAGTTCGGCCTCTCCCTCACCGACGGCTCCGCACAGCACGCCGTCACCCGGATACTCGACCAGCCGCACCTCGAACTCGTCGGCCTGCACTGCCACATCGGCTCCCAGGTCACCACCGTGAAACCCTACGTCGCAGCGGTACGCCGCATGGTCGGGCTGATGGCCCGCATCCGCGACCAGCACGGCATCGCCCTCCCCCAGCTGAACATCGGCGGCGGCCACGCCATCGCCTACCGCCCCGGCGAAGAACACCTGAACATCTCCGTCCTGGCCGGACGGGTCCGCGCCGAACTGGAGGACGGCTGCGCCCGCGCCCAACTGCCCCTACCCCGCCTCACCCTCGAACCCGGCCGCGCCATCGTCGGCCCCGCCGGCATCGCCGTCTATCGGGTCCTGGCCGTCAAACGCATCGGCACCCACACCTTCGTCGCCGTCGACGGCGGCATGAGCGACAACCCCAGACCCGCCCTGTACGGAGTGCGCTACGCACCCCGGCTCATCGGCCGCCCCACCTCCGCACCACCCCGCCTCGTCACCGTCGTCGGCCGACACTGCGAAGCCGGCGACATCCTCGCCGACGAAGCAGCCCTCCCCGGCGACATCCACCCCGGCGACCTCCTCGCCGTCCCCGCAGCCGGCGCCTACCACCTGTCCATGGCCTCCGGCTACAACCTCATCGGCCGCCCACCCGTGGTCGCCGTCTCCGACGGCACCGCACGCACACTCGTACGCCGTGAATCACTGGACGACATGAACCGCCGGGACATCGGGCTGTAGAGCTGTAGGGCCCCTCTTAGGGATCAGGCCCTGGCCCGGGATCAGGCCCTGGCCCGGTGGCCGGTTCAGAGGCTGAGCCGGTAGGGCACCACGCAGACGACCACGTCCGTACGGGCCCGCAGCGCGGCGGCGAGGAGCAGACCGCGCTGGTTCTGCAGGATCTGATAGCGGCGGTGGAGGGGCTCCACTTCGGGGATGAGGACGGCGATCTGCCGTCCTCCCTCCTCCGCCCTGCGGACGTAGTCGACGATCGGTTCCACGAGCGAGCGCTGCGGGCTGTCGACGACGTCCAGGCGTACGCCCGGGTTCCAGCGGTCCCAACTCTCCCTGAGAGCACGGACCTTGGCCGGGTCGGCGTGCACGGCGACGGCGACCACCTCGTGGCCGAGGGCGCGGGCGGCGGACAGCGCGTGCTGGGTGAGTCGGCTGACCTCGCCGACCGGCACGATGACGAGGGAGTCGCCGACGCGCACGGGCGGCGGGACCTCGCCGAGTCCGAGTTCCCGGCCGACGGTCGTGTAGTAACGCTGGATGCGGTCGAACAGCAGCATCAGCAGCGGGATGGCGACGACCACCACCCAGGCTCCTTCCAGGAACTTGGTGGTGAGCAGGACGACGCCCGCCACGGCGGTCAGTACCGCGCCGACCCCGTTGAGGACCGCGCGCCGCAGCCAGCCGTGCGGACGCTGCCCCGCCCAGTGCCGCACGAGTCCGATCTGACTGATGGTGAAGCCGATGAAGACGCCGATCGCGAAGAGCGGGATCATGCGGTGGGTGTCGGCGTTCACGGCGATCAGGAGAACGGCCGCGAGCAGGGCGAGGGTCACCACGCCCCAGCGGTACACCGGCCGTTCCGTGCGCAGCCCGAAGAGGTGCGGCAGCCGGTGGTCCTTGGCGAGCAGGCTCATCAGGACGGGCAGACCGCCGAAGCTGGTGTTCGCGGCGAAGGCGAGGGCCAGGGTGACGATGAGATTGGTCGCGTAGTACGGCCATCCCGTCCCGTACGCGCCCGCCGTCAGCTGCGCGAGTACGGTCACGCCGCCGCGCGGGGCGACATGGTCGCGGCGGATCAGCAGGGCCATGCCGATGAGCATCAGGCCGAGGAGTGCGCCGAGCATCAGCTCCGTGTGCTGGGCGCGTTTGACGCGCGGCTCGCGGAAGGAGGGCACGCCGTTGGCGATGGCCTCGACTCCGGTGAGCGCGGAGCAGCCGGAGGAGAACGCCTTGAGGAGCAGCAGGACGCTCAGTGCCTCGGTGGCGTGGACGGGCTGGGCGGTGCCGACGAACGCCACGGGGTGGCCTCGCGCCAGGCCGAGCACGACGATGCCGAGGATGCTCACGATGAACAGCACGGTGGGCAGCATCAGCACCCGCGCGCTCTCGGCCACACCGCGCAGGTTCACGGCCGTGAGCAGGGCGAGCCCGATCAGGCAGACCGCGAGCAGGTGCGAGCCGAGCACCGGGAACGCGGAGGCGAGGCTGGCCGCGCCCGCCGCCAGACTGACCGTCACGGTCAGCACGTAGTCCACGACCAGGCTGGCCGCCGCGAGCAGGCTGACGGTCGGTCCGAGATCCTTCTTCCCCACCGCGTACGCGCCGCCGCCGTCCGGATGCACGGCGATCACCTGTCCGTACGACACGACGAGCACCGCCAGCAGTCCGGCGATGACGAGCGTCACGGGGAGCGTGGCGGACAGCGCGCCCGTCCCGGCGGCGATCAGTACGAGCACGATCGCCTCGGGGCCGTACGCCACCGAGCTCAGCGCGTCCAGGGAGAGCGCGGCGAGCCCCTCGACGCTGGTCAGGTGGTACTTGTCGCCCTCCCCGTGCCGCAGCGGGACTCTCGGCCGCAGTTCGCGGCGGGCCAGTCCGTACGCCATGGGGACCTCGCGGGGGGGGGGTGAGGGTGTTTGAGTCAGTGTGACCGGCGTGGTGCGGTGTGGCGGGGCAAGGACGCGCCAGGGCCGCCGCGGACCGAAGGTGCGGGACGCGCAGTCGTGTTGCCGCCGATCGGGTAGTACCCGAGGCGCGGTGCGGGCGGGGGCACGGCCGCTCACCCCTGACGAAACAGCAGGTCAGTGCAGTCTGACGAGTCATCGGTTGGCCCAATGGGCCTGAGTGGGCGTGACCTCGGGGGTGCGCCAGGTGAGCGGCTCGAGTGGTGCGCGGAGCCCGGCGGATTGACGGTGGATCACGTCGGGGTCGGGTTCTCACGAGCTGACGCAGTGTCAGCTGCCTGGCTGCGACGGAAGGACTCCGAAGATGCGATCTGCCCGCATGCTCCTCGCCACCGCGACGGCCACAGCCGCCCTCGCGATCGGCGCACCAGGCGCCCTCGCCGCCACGGCGGGTGACGGGGGCCACGATGACTCTTCCTACAGCAAGCAGCACGACAGGCCGAACGGGGGGGTGCACACGGGCGGCGGAGCACTGACCACCGTGCGCGGTGACGACTCGGGTTCCGATCGTGGAAACAACGATTCGGGCTCGGACCGTGGCAAGAGCGATTCGGGCTCGGACCGTGGCAAGAGCGACGACTCCGGCTCCGAACACGGCAAGAAGGGCGGCTCCGACCACGGCAAGGGCGACGACTCCGGCTCCGACCGCGGCGGGCCCCGCGGCGGCATCCACACCGGCGGCGGCGCCCTCAGCGCCGTGCGCGGCGAGGACTCGAACAGAGACGACTCCGGCTCCGACCGTGGCAAGGGCGACTCGGACTCCGACGGTGGCAAGAGCGACGACTCCGGCTCCGAACACGGCAAGAAGGGCGGCTCCGACCACGGCAAGGGCGACGACTCCGGCTCCGACCGCGGCGGGCCCCGCGGCGGCATCCACACCGGCGGCGGCGCCCTCAGCGCCGTGCGCAGTGACGACTGGAACAAGGACGACGAGAAGTTCGACCCGGAGACGTACAAGGACAAGGGCGACAAGGGCAACAAGGGCAACGACGACTCGGGTTCCGACCGCGGCAAGGACGACTCGGACTCGGAGCGCGACAAGCCCCGCGGCGGCATGCACACGGGTGGCGGTGCGCTCGCCACGCCGGGCAGGACGGCCGGTGGCCTGGCGGTCCTGGCTCTCGCCGGTGCGGGTGCCTACGTGGTGCGCCGCAAGCGTGCGGCGGACGGCCTGTCCTGATCCATGCCTGACGACATAGCAGCCCGGGCCGCCTCCTGCGCACAGCGTGGCGGCCCGGCTGGTTGCCCCCGTGCCGCGTCGGCCCCGCGGCCGTAGTCCAGTGAGTTGTCCCGTACGTGTTCCAGTGAGGTGGTGCCCGATGGCATCCCGGTTGTCCTCCCCTGTCGAGCCCCAGGCCGTGACGCCGCTCCAGGGCGCGCGGCCCGGCGTGCCGATGTTCGTGTGGTGCGTCGGAATCCTGGTCCTGGCGCTGAGCCTGTTCGGCGGCCATGGCAGGCCCTCCGACCCCTCTGACCCCTCGGCCAAGCCCCATGGCGCGGCGGCGCTCGCACCGTCGTCCTCGGCCCGGCCGCCGGGCAAGCATCTGCCGCGGTCCGAGCCGACGCGGCTGCTCATCCCGAAGATCGACGTGGACGCCCCGTTCACCGAACTGACCGTCGACGCCGCGGGCAAGCTCCAGCCTCCGACCGCCGACGACACGAACCTGGTCGGCTGGTACGCCAAGGGCGTGTCCCCCGGTGAGCGGGGCACCGCGATCATCGCCGGTCATGTCGACACGACCACCTCCGCGGCCGTCTTCGCCGACCTCAGGGAGCTGGAGATGGGCGACCGGTTCACCGTGGAGAGGGCCGACGGGCGCAAGGCCACCTTCGTGGTCGACAACGCCGACACGTTCGCGAAGGACGACTTCCCCGACCAGCGTGTGTACGCCGACACCCGTGACGCCGAGGTCCGGCTGATCACCTGTGCCGGCGACTACGACCATTCGGCGAAGGACTACACCGAGAACCTGGTGGTCTTCGCCCACCTCGTCTGACCTCACGGCCGGTGACGTGTCAGAGGCCCGGGACTCCGTGCTCGCGCAGCGGCCCGACGCGCCAGCCGTGCGTCTCGCAGGTGTCGAGGACGCGGGGCAGGGCGGCGAGGGTGGTGCGCCAGGAGTCCGGGGCCGAGGTGCAGTCGGAGTCGTGGAGCAGGATGGTGCCGCCGCCGGACAGATCGCGGGTGACGGTGCGGTGGACGGAGTCCGGGGTGGCCCGTTTGCGCCAGTCCTCGCCCCAGGCCGTCCACAGCGTCGGGGTCAGCCCGAGGCGGCGGCAGGTGAGGTGGGCGGCGGTGTTCATCACCCCGTACGGCGGCCGGAACAGCGTGGGCGGGCGGCCGGTGACCTCGGCGACGGCGTCGCGGGCCCGGGCGAGGTCGTCGTACGTGGCGCGCGGGCCGCGCAGCAGCAGGGGGCGGTGGTGCCAGCCGTGGATGCCGATCTCGTGCCCGGCGGCGGCCATCTCCTTGGCCAGGCCGGGCGAGCGGGCCAGCATCGAGCCCAGCAGGAAGAAGGTCGCCCGGATGCCCCGGGCGTCCAGCAGCCGCAGGAAGTGCGGGGTGGAGAGGTGGTCGGGCCCGTCGTCGAAGGTGAGGGCGACATGGTCGGGGCGGCCGCGGCCGGCGAGGCGGGGCATGGCCCGGTTGCGCAGCGGGCCGAAGGTGGAGATCACCGGAGCGGCGTGCGCGGCGGCGAGCGCGGGCAGGGCGATAGCCCCGGCCCGCCGAACGGTACGGGCCAACTGGTCCGGGCCTGGCCTCATCGGTCGTCGTCCTCCAGGTAGTGGGTGAGCGCACCGAAGTGGTGGCCGGGGGACTCCCCGTAGGCGTAGGCGAGCGGGGCGCCGATACCGAGGGAGAGGGTGGCGGCGACGGCGGCGACCATGAGGACCGTACGGCGCCGCGCCTGCCGTGACCTGGCGGCGAACCGCGCGGCAACGGGGAGGCGCAGCGCGTCGGACGGTACGCCGGCCCCCGCGTCGGCCGGTACGCCCGTCGGGAGTCCGGACACGTCGAAGGCAACGGCGGGCCGCGCGGCGAGCGGGCGGCGCCGGGACGGAACGGTGGTGGTGGACAGCGGGCCGCGGGCCATCGCCTTGACGGCCGGTACGGGGCCGGGGGCCGCGGTGAACAGGGCCAGGCCCGCCTCGCGCTGCGCCCGGCCGCGCGGGCCGTGGAGGAGTTCGGTCAAGGTCGGCGCCAACCGGTCCGGCTCGCGGATCCAGGGGGCGAGGCCCGCCTCGTCGAGCGCGGCGGCGTTGGTCTGGCCGTGCCCGGGTATGCAGCGGTAGCTGACGACCGGGAGTCCGCCCGCGAGCGCCTCCAGCGAGGTGAGCCCGCCCGCGTTCTGGACGAGGACGTCGCACGCGTGCATCAGGCCGGGCATGTCGTCCACCCAGCCGTGCACGTGGGCGATGCCGTCCGCGCGCAGCCGTTGGGCCAGCGCGTGATTGCGTCCGCAGACCACGACCGGCAGCGCGACCCCGGTGCCGAGGATCTCCGCGGCGGCCTCCCGGACGGGCCCGACCCCCCACGAGCCCGCGACCAGCAGGGCGAGCGGTGTGTCCGGGGGAAGGCCGAAACGGCTACGGGCGGCACGCCGTTCGTCCTCGTCGGCGGGGGTGAAGCGCGGATCGGTCATCGGGCCGGTCACGGTGACGCCCGCCGCGCCCTGCTCGTGCGCCTGGGCGGCGGGTATCGCGTGGGCGGCGAGGTGGGCGTCGATGCCGGGCGCCACCCACAGGGAGTGGACGGAGAAGTCGGTGAGGTAGGTCAGGGCCGGTATCGCGAGCCGGCCGCGCAGCCGCAGGGCGCCGAGGACCTGGCTCGCTCCGGGGTAGGTCGAGACGACCGCGCGGGTGTCGGGGGTGACGGTGGCGAGGGTGCGGCGTTCGGCGCCGCGCAGCAGGGCCCGTACGGCGAGGTTGGGGCGTCGTTCGTGCTCGGTGGCGGCGTAGATGCGCTGGTAGCCCGCGGGGGCCCAGGTCAGCAGCCGGAGGTAGGCGCCGGAGAGCACCTTTCCGATGCGGGCGGGCAGCAGGTCGAGGAAGTCGTGCCGGTCGACGAGGAAGCCCGCCGCCGTGAGGTGGCGGGTGAGTTCGGTGGCGGCGCCGTCGTGCCCGGCCCCCATGCTCGCGGAGATGACGGTGATGCGGGTGGGACTGTCGGAGTGGGGCACAGCGGATCAGCCTCCAGAGTGGTGAGGGCATGACGGGGGACGTCACCGACTCGCCGGAACAAAGGCGAAGGAAACAAACACAGGGGGCGACCGAGGCCGCGGCCACCGGCGTCGGCGATGCGGGCCGACTCGGCGGTGAGGTGTTGAGCGCTCAGGTTTTGAGCACTCAGGTGTTGAGCACTCGGGCGCTCAGCGTTCAGGCGTTGAGCGCTCCCGCACCCAGCAGCCCGAGCAGCAGCACGCCGACGACAATCCTGTAGATCACGAAGGCGTTGAAGGAGTGCTTGGCGACGAACTTCAGCAGCCAGGCGATCGACGCGTAGGCGACGACGAAGGAGACTGCGGTGCCGACGGCCAGCGGCGCGGCGCCCACCCCCGCGCCGACGGCGTCCTTCAGCTCGTACAGACCGGCGCCGGTGAGGGCGGGGATGCCGAGGAAGAAGGAGAGCCGGGTGGCGGCGACCCGGTCCAGGTCGAGGACGAGCGCGGTGGACATCGTGGCGCCGGAGCGCGAGAAGCCCGGGAAGAGCAAGGCGAGGATCTGTGAACAGCCCACCAGCATCGCGTCCTTGAAGGTGGTGTCGTCCTCGCCGCGCTTGTGGCGCCCCATCTGGTCCGCCGCCCACATCGCGCCACTGCCGACGATGAGCGAGACGGCGACCACCCACAGGGAGCCGAGCGCCCCGTCGATGAGCGGCTTGGCCGCGAGGCCCACGATCACGATCGGGATGGTGGCGTAGATGACCCACCAGGCGAACTTGTAGTCGTGGTGCTGCCGCTCCTCGCGGTCGCGCAGCCCCCGGCCCCAGGCCGAGACGATCCGCACGATGTCCTTGAAGAAGTACACGAGCACGGCGGCGATCGCGCCGACCTGGATGACGGCGGTGAAGCCGACCACGGCCGTGTCGTCGACCGGGATGTTCATCAGCCCCTCGGTGATCTTGAGGTGGCCGGTGGAGGAGACGGGGAGGAACTCGGTCACTCCCTCGACGACTCCCAGTACGACGGCCTGGCCGACGCTGATAACACTCATGGGATCCATCTCTGCGGTGAACGGGGCGAGCACGTGTCCCCCGGGGCACGGGCGCACGGCGACACATGGCAGACTCGGACCACGGCAGCATTTACACCGCCGTAGAAGCTCAAGTTTTACACGACTGTAGAAGATGGACGGGTGAACGACAAACCCATGGGCCGCGATTCACGCGATTCACAGGCTCGGGGCTCCAAGCGGGCCAACGGCGAGCGGGAGTCCGAGATCCTCGGCGTGCTCCAGCAGGCCGAGGCCGCGCTCACCCCGGGCGAGGTCGCCGAACGGCTCGGGGGCGAGCTGACGTACAGCAGCGTGGTCACGATCCTCACCCGCATGCACACCAAGCAGCTGCTCACCCGCACCCGGCGTGGACGGGCGTACGCCTACGCGCCCGTGACCGACGACCCCGGGTTCGCCGCCCGCCGGATGCGCACCGTGCTCGAGGAGCGCCCCGACCGCGAGGCGGTGCTCGCCCGCTTCGCCGACAGCCTGTCCGACACCGACGCGGACCTGCTGCGCCACCTGCTGGGACCCGACGCGGACCCCGACCGGTAGGACAAGGAGCCCGCCCGGATGCGTATCGCCGTCTATCTGCCGCTGCTGCTGTCCGTGATCGCGCCCCTCGGCGCCCGCCCGCTCTCCGAACGCTGCGAACCGCGCCTGGCCACCTGGCTGCTCACCGCCTCCGCGCTGATCCTGGGCGTGGCGACCACCGTCTCGCTGGGACTACTGGCGATCACCGGTCTGATAGGCGTCCCGTTCCTCGCCGACCTCGGCCACTGGTCGGCCCGCACCGCGCAGATCAACGACCCCGCCGAACCGCCGGTCGCGCTCCTCGCCGGCCTCCTGCTCGGCGGCGCGCTGCTGACCGCGGCGCGGATGCTGTGGCGCCGGGCCCGCTCCATCGCCTCCGCCATCTGGGACGCCGCCTGCATGCCCACGCCGGACGGGCTCGTCATCGTCGAGGACGAGGCGCCGGACGCGTACGCGCTGCCGGGGCTGCCGGGGCGGGTCGTCGTCTCCACCGGCATGCTGCGCACCCTGGACAAGGCCGAGCACGACATCCTGCTCGCCCACGAGCGCGCCCATCTCGCCGCCCACCACTACCTGTTCGTGGCCCTGGCCGGCCTGGGCGCCGCCGCCAACCCCCTCCTGCGGCCCTTCGCCACCGCCGTCACCTACACCGTGGAACGCTGGGCCGACGAACAGGCCGCCCGCACCACCGGCGACCGCCGCCGAGTCGCCCGCGCGGTCGGCAAGGCGGCCCTGGCCGCCCACGGCGCCCCCGCTCCTCGCCTCTCCAGCCTCGGCTTCCGCGGCGTCCTCGGCCGACGCGGACCGCTCGCCGGCGCGGGCCCGGTCCCCCGCCGGGTCGCCGCTCTGCTGGCCCCGCCTCTGGCCCGCCGCCCGGGCCTGGCCCTCGCCACCGCGGCGTGCCTCGCCCTCACGGTCATGTCGACCGCCGCGGCCGCCCATGACCTGGACGCCCTGCTGGAAGTGGTCGGCGTCGAGCACCACCACGGCCCGCATCACCCTGGCATGGCGCGGCCGGACGCGCACGGCATGGGCTGACCCAGGGCCGACTCCGTGGGCTGTCCCGGGGCCGACCAGGGCGTGTTCCTGGCTTCGCCGGACTCCCGCTCCACGGGGCAACCAGGAAAACTCCCGCACGAAGGAACCTGAGGGCCGAAAAAGCCATCACTAAGCAACGTCGGCAATCACCGATGGCCGGCGTCCGCAATCACCCGATCCACGAAAAGGTCCCCCATGCCGCGGTACGCGCGAATACGACGGCCACGCATACTCATCGCCCTCGCGGCAACCGTGACCGTCGTCCTGGCCGTCGTGCTGACTCTGGCCCTCACGGTCACGACGTACGACCACACGTCCCCGCGCGCCGCCCGGGGCAAGGCATCGGGATCGGTGACCGGGAACGTCGACTGCCGTAAGGCGAAGTGCGTGGCCCTCACCTTCGACGGCGGCCCCAGCCTGACGACCCCCAAGCTGCTGGACATCCTGAAGCAGGATGATTTGCACGCGACGTTCTTCGTGCAGGGCAAGGGCCACATCGCGAAGTACCCCGAGATCCTGCGTCGCATCTCGGATGAGGGGCACGAAATCGGCAATCACACGTGGTATCACGAGGTTTTGACGGATATCAACACGGACGACGCCCGTCAGGAGCTGACCCGGACACAGGACGCCATCGAGAAGATCACCGGCACCAGGCCCATCCTGATGCGTCCGCCGGAGGGCCGCACCAACCGCAAGGTGGCCAAGATCTGCCGGGACTTGGGGCTGGCGCAGGTGCTGTGGAGCGTCACGGCCAAGGACTACGAGACGACCGACTCGGCCCTGATCACCAAGCGGGTGCTCGACCAGACCCACCGCGACGGCATCATCCTGCTGCACGACCTGCACAAGGGGACCGTTCCCGCCGTCCCGGGAATCATCAAGGCGCTCAAGCAGCGCGGCTACACCATCGTCACGGTGTCGCAGCTGCTCGCCCCCGCCAAGCCCCAGCCGGGGATGGTCTACCGGCCCTGAACAACCGAAACCGGTCGAGCCCCTTCACGCATCCAGATGACGAAGGTCAAGATGGCGAACGATCGGGGCAAGGGCTGGTGGGACGAGTACCGCGGCGTCATTCGTCCCAGGGCCCTCGACCTCGCCGAGTTGGAGCACCACGCTTCATACGTCCGCGCGTTTCAGGTCGTACACATCCCCGGGGTCCTTCAGACCGAGGAGCACGTCCGCGCAGCCTCGGTCTTCGTTGGACCAGACCGTCCAGAGAACGAGCATGAGGCTCGCGTCTCGTTCCGGATGCGGCGCCGGGAACGACTCGAATCCGGGATGCCGTATGACGCGATCATCCACGAGGCCGCGCTACGCATGCGCGTCGGCGGTCCGAAGGTTGCCGGCGCCCAACTCGAACATCTTCTCCAGGCCTCCGACAGGTCGAACGTCACGATTCGCGTGATCCCGTTCGCTGCCGACGGTTTCGCGGGAGCGGGATTTCCCATGCAGTACGTTGGCGGAGCGGTCCCGCAGTTGGACACCGTGCAGATCGACGCCACCCACGGGGCCGAGTTCATCGACGCCAGCGCCCAACTGCACCGTTACCGAACCCGCCTTGAACGCGTGGACAGTACCGCCCTCCCGCAGGACGCTTCCCTCGACCTCATCCGCCGTATTGCTCAGGAACTGTGAAAGGCCTCCTATGTCTGAAACCCTCCGCTGGCAGAAGTCGTCGTTCTCCGGAGGGGACGAGGACACGGACTGTTGGAGATAGCCACCGCCCTCCACGCCCTGCTGGAAGCCGTGAAGCGTCGAGGCGTAGCCTGAGAGAGAAAACGGGGGAAAGGGGCGGGCCATGACGAGTCGTTTGCTGATGCCGTGCCGACGTGCGGGAGGCGACCCGATCGCCCCGGGGACCGAACCCGTACCCGGCTCCACGCGCCCCACCCCGATCCTCGACTGGACCCACCCGAACGTCACCGCCCTCGTCGAGCGGATCCCCACCGAAGGCACCGCCCGCGACTCACTCCGCGTGGCCCACGGGATCATCGCGCGTGAGGTGCGCCCGGTGTACTCCGTGGACGACCTGCGGAGCACCTCGCGGACGCTGATGCTCGCGCGGGGCTCGTGCAGTCAGCGGATGGCGGTGCTGGAGGCCGTCGCGCGGGCCATCGCCGTACCCACGCGCGTGCGGGGGCTGCTCGTCGACGGAGTCTTCTGGTATCCACGGTTCCCCCGGCTCAAGCCGCTGGTCCCGGAACGGGTCCTGCTCGCGTGGCCCGAGTTCCTGCTGGACGGCGACTGGGTACCGATCGCCGAGCTGTTCGGAAGCCCAGACGAGATGAGCGCGGCCTCCGGCGGCTTCACCAACAAGGGTGGCGAGACCCTCTTCGACGCCGTGGCCCGTACGGCGGTCGACTGGGACGGCCACGCCGCCGCGAGCTGCGACGGCGGCCCGGGAGCCGTCTGTGACCTGTCCGACCACCTCCGCCTCGACCTCGGTCACTTCACCTCCCGCGACGAACTCTTCGCCCGCCACGGCCAGACCCTGTGCCTCCCGGCCCGCGCCCTCGCGGAGCCGGTGCTCGGGCGATGGGCCGCGGGAGGCCGGGCCGCCCGGACCGCGTAGCGGCAGGCCGCAGCCTCTTGTCGCATCCTTGACGCCCAAGTCATCAGAGACCCGTCAAGGCATGCTGCCTCCGGCCTCCCCGGTCTCTACCGTCGGTCGTATGGAACGCCGCAACCGCCGCAACAACGCGCGCACCGCGGTCGACGCACCCGCCCCACCCTCCGCGGAAGTGGCGCGCGACCACCTCTGGGCCCAGGACGTACGCAGCTCGATCCGCTGCGCGGCCGTGCTCCTCGCCCTTCTCCTCCTCATCGACTGGGGAGTCGGCACCCTCTCCGCGCCGCGCGCCACCCTGTGGGCCGCGCTCGCGGTGCTGCTGTTTCTCGTGCTGTACCCCACCCGGGTCTCCGCGGGCGAGGGCTGGCTGGTCTCGCGCGGACTGCTGCGCGCGCGGCTGGTGCGCACCGACCACCTGGTGTCGGTGCGCTGCCTGGACGGAGTCGGCCAGCGGCTCGTGCTGCGGGACACGTTCGGCGCGCGCGTCGAGATCGACCCCCGGGTCCTGGTCGCCAATCCGCCCCTGTGGCGCCGCCTCGACGAGGACGCCCGCCTGTCCGCCCTGCGCTCCACGCTCTCGTGCGGGGAGACCGCGCTGCACCGCGTCTCGGAGCGGATCGACCGCGAGACGGCACTGACGGTCTTCAAGGTGTCCGGGCTGGAGTGAGGACCGGGGTCAACCGGCGGCGGAGCCGCCGGGGGCGACCAGGCCCGTCTCGTAGGCGAGGACGACGGCCTGTGCGCGGTCGCGGAGCGCGAGCTTGGCGAAGATCCGGGCGACGTGGGTCTTCACGGTGGCCTCGCTGAGGGTGAGGGCTCCGGCGAGTTTGCGACTCCTTCGTCCTGGCCTCGGCGAACGGCCGACAGGAACGCGTGACCCTGGTCGGCGAGGTCATGTCCGGGCCGTCGGACTGGATGCGCGCGGACTGGGCGACCGTAACCGCCCTGACACCGGGCGCGCGGGCCAACCAGTACTGGGTGCGACTCACCCCCGGATCCGATGTCGGCGCCTATATGAAGGCCGTTCGGGCCGTCGACCCCGGGCTCCACCCGGACGCGAAGACCTCGGTGAACGCCGGGGCCGTGACGGTGATCAGTTCCGCGACCGTGCTGACTCTGATGCTGTCGGTGGTCGCGGCGATGGGGGTGTTCAACACGGTCGTGCTGAGCGCCCGGGAACGTCGGCGCGACCTCGGGATGCTGAAATCCATCGGCATGACGCCACGGCAGGTCACGGTGATGATGGTGGTGTCCATGGCCGGCCTCGGTCTGCTCGGCGGGCTCCTGGGGCTGCCGCTGGGAGTCGCCGCGTACCGCGTGGTGGTTCGGATGACCGAGCGCAGCGCCCACCTCGCCTTCCCGGACCGGATGCTGGACGTGTGGCACCCGGGTTCGATGGCGTTGCAGGCGCTGGCCGGGGTGGCGATCGCCGCGCTGGGCGCGGTGATACCGGCGCGCGCGGCGGCCCGGCAGACCATCGCCCGGGTCCTGCACACCGAGTGACGTCCGCGCCGCGTCGGAGGAGGCCCTCCACCACCCCTGTCCGCGCGACCTCTGAGTCAGCAGCGGCCCGGAGTGAGTGTCGGGCCCCCTCCCGGCCCCTCCCCCGGCTTACCCTCCGCCCGTGTTCAACGTCACGGGGATCCTCAAGCGGCTGGTGATCGGCCGGGCCATGCGCAGCGAAGAGCTGCACGAGACGCTGCTGCCCAAGCGGCTCGCCCTGCCGATCTTCGCCTCGGACCCGCTGTCCTCGGTGGCGTACGCGACCCAGGAGATCCTGCTGGTCCTCACCCTGGGCGGCCTTGCCTACCTGCACTTCACCCCGTGGATCGCGGCCGCGGTCGTGGCGCTGATGACGGTCGTGGTGCTGTCGTACCGCCAGGTGGTGCACGCCTACCCGAGCGGCGGCGGCTCGTACGAGGTGGTGTCGACGAACCTCGGCCCGACCGCCGGACTGGTCGTCGCCGCCTCGCTCCTCGTCGACTACGTCATGACGGTGGCCGTCTCGGTCGCCTCCGGCGTCGACAACATCATCTCCGCCGTCCCACGCCTCGCCGACCACCGCGTCCTGATGGCGATCGGCTTCGTGGCGGTTCTGACGGCGATGAACCTGCGGGGCGTCCGGGAGTCGGGACGCGCCTTCGCCGCACCGACGTACCTCTTCATCAGCGGTGTCCTCGTCATGGTGGTCACGGGCCTGATCCGCTACGCCCTCGGGGACGCGCCGGTCGCCGAGAGCGCCGGATACGGCGTCACGTCGGCCCCCTCGGACGCGAACCTGACGGGTCTCGCCCTGCTGATGCTGGTGCTGCGCGCGTTCTCCTCCGGCTGTACGGCGCTGACCGGGGTGGAGGCCATCTCCAACGGCGTACCGGCCTTCCGCAAGCCCAAGTCGAGGAACGCGGCCGAGACCCTGACCGCGATGGGCGCCCTCGCGATCCTCATGTTCGTGGGCGTCACCGCGCTGGCACTGATCACCAAGGTGCACATCACGGACGACGCGTGCCGGCTGACGGGACTCACCGGCGACTGCGCCTCGTACACCCAGCGCACGGTGATCGCGCAGATCGCGGCGGCGGTCTTCGGCGGCGAGCACAGCGTCGGCTTCTACGTCATCCAGACGGCGACCGCGCTGGTCCTGATCCTGGCGGCGAACACGGCCTTCAACGGCTTTCCCCTGCTCGCGTCCATCCTGGCCCAGCACCGTTATCTCCCCCACCAGTTGCACAACCGGGGCGACCGGCTCGCGTTCTCCAACGGCATCCTGGCGCTCGCGGTCGTCGCGGCTCTGCTGCTGTGGGGCTTCAAGGCGAACGTCACCAGCCTCATCCACCTCTACATCCTGGGCGTGTTCACCGCCTTCACGCTCTCCCAGCTGGGCATGGTCCGGCACTGGAACAGCGAGCTGCGCACGGAACGCGACCCGGCGTCGCGGCGCCGCCACCACACGGCCCGGGTGATCAACGCACTCGGCTCGGTCGTCACCGGCCTGGTCCTGGTGATCGTGCTGGCCACCAAGTTCACGGAGGGCGCGTGGCTCGCCGTACTCGCGGCGATCGTGCTGTGGGTGATGATGCGCGGCATCCGGCGCCACTACGACGCCACGTCGGCGGAGCTGGCGGTGGCCGACCCGAAGGGCGAACTCACCCTCCCTTCCCGCGTGTTGGGGATCGTGCTGGTCTCCACCCTGCACAAGCCGACCCTCCGTGCCCTCGCCTACGCACGCGCCTTCCGCCCCGACCGGCTGGAGGCCCTGACGGTCTCCGTCGACCGTGACGAGGCGGCGGCGCTGCTCAGGCGCTGGGAGGAGTACGGCATCGACATCCCGCTGAAGATCATCGACTCGCCGTACCGCGAGGTGACCCGTCCGGTCGTGGAGTACGTCCGCTCGATCCGCCGCGAGAGCCCGCGGGACATCGTCGCCGTCTTCATCCCCGAGTACGTCGTCGGACACTGGTGGGAGAACCTCCTGCACAACCAGTCGGCGCTGTGGCTGAAGAACCGGCTCCTGTTCACCCCGGGGGTCATGGTCACGAGCGTGCCGTGGCAGCTGACGTCCTCGGCCCACGCCGACCGGCCCACGGCCAGGGCGCCGGGGTCCTTCCGGCGGGGGGAACCGCAGAGGCCGGCGCCCCGGGCGGGCACCCGGCACCGATGACGTGTCCTCGGCGGAACTCGGTTCGGCGCACCCCCGCTCAGCGCATCCCCGTTCAGCGGACCCCGGTTCAACGGACCCCGGTTCAGCAGAGCCCGGTTCAGCGGAACTCGGCGAGTCTCGGTCGCAGCCCCAGCAGGATCAGCGCACCCGCGCCGAGCAGCAGACCGCACGTCCACGGGAGCAGTCCGGTGGCCTCGAAGCGGCCCGCGCGGACCGCCGCCGTGAAGTGCCGCCGGTTGATGTCCGTCACCTGGTCCAGCGCCGTCATCCAGGCCCCGAAGTGGGCGTTGGACGTGTCCGGCTCCCAGCCCATGCAGAACGCGACGGCCTCGCCCTCCTTGCCCTGCGCGACCAGGGCCCGGATCCTCCGGTCGTCGCGCTGGTAGACGGCGTACGCGTCCACCGTCCGCTCCGCCGCGGCCCGTTCGCCCGGGAAGGTGAGGTTGGCGAGCTCACGCGCGAACTCGCCGCCGAAGTCGAGGGGGTGGTGGTCGGCGCGGTACTCCTTCCAGGTCGTGGCGAGCCCGAAGTCGTACGAGTCGAGGGTCGCGCCCTTCATCCCGTACAGCTGCTGCGACTTGGCGAGGAACGCCTGCGCGTACTGTTCGCGGCGCTCGGGGTCCAGCAGGTAGCGGCTCTCGTCGGCGTTCGCGTCGTAGGCGATCGCGCGGGCGCGGGAGAGGGCGACGACGGAGTCGAAGGCGTCGCGGCGGGCGCCGTGCAGCCGGTCGGCGGAGGCGGACAGCGCCTGGCCGCCGAGGAGCACGGCGAGCAGCGCGCAGACGGTGGCGGCCAGCACGCCGGGGTTGAGGATCCGGTGGAAGCGGCGGGCCAGGTACCACTGGAGGACGCCGAGGGCGGCGACCAGCAGCGCGCCGAGCACGAGGACGGCGGCGAGCTGGGCCGCGAGGACCGAACGGGCCTGGTCGTACTGCCGGTCGAAGGCGCTGTTGTTGGAGTCCACCAGCTTCCTCGCGCTCGGCAGGAGCTGGGCCTGGAGGAGATCGGTGGCCTCGCGGTAGTCGACGAGCGCGGCCGGTCTGCCGCCGGCGCGGTCGTCGTTCTCCAGCGCGCGGCCGATCAGCTCCTGGTACTCGGCGAAGTCGTCGGTGAGCGACTCGACGGTGTGCTCGTCGGTGTGGTCGCCCTGGGCGGCGACGGCGAGGGTGCGCAGGTCGTGGCCGATCGCGCGGCGCGCGTCCCCGTAGAAGCCGACCGCCTTGTCGTACGGCGTCGCCAGGCGCCCCTTGCCGCCGTCGCCGCCGGCCAGCAGGAGGTTGGCGGCCTGCGCGTCCATGTCGTTGAGGGCGAGGTTCAGGTCGGCGGCGCTGGTGGTGCGGGGTGCGTCGCGGCCCGCGACGGTGTCCCAGGTGCCGGTGGCGGCGAGTGCGGCCAGCCCGAGCAGCAGGGCGAGGGCGACGGTCAGCAGGAGGGTGACGGTCCGCAGCAGCCGCAGTCGCGCGGGCAGGGTCGCCCAGAAACGGCGGTGCAGGGCGGTGGCGGCTCTTCGGGGTGCGAGGCGCAGAGGGAGCCTGGGACTTCGGGGCCGCCCGGCGCGTCGGGGGCGTCTCGATCGCGGCCCCCCGCGCCTGGGCCGAGGCTGGTGCCCACCCCCGGAAGGGGCGCTCGCCACGCGCGGTGGCGCTCCGCCGGTCCCGGTTCGCGCCGGACTGTGCGTGGTCCCGGCTCGCGCCGCAGGACTGTGCGTGGTACCGGCCGTGACAGCCACGAGCCCCTCCATCGGCACGCCACGGACGCTCGTCCGTGTCCCCCGTGCCGCGCCCAGTCTGCGACCGCTTCACCTCACACACACCGGACCTTGATGGGCCCCTGATGTCGCACCGGACGACTTTGACGCGGCCTTGACGCCGTCGGCCGACCACGTGTGCGAAAAGCACGGCATTCTCGTCGTCGGGGGCGGACCGAGCGCCGGACCGGAGTGCCGGACCGCGGTGCCGGACCGGGGGCTGCCGCCCCTGCGACCGCACCGCCGTCCCCCGTTCGCCGTAATGTCCACCCGCCCTGCCGTTTCATCCCCCATTGCCCACAATCGGATCACAATGGGCACTACGCCGGGCAGCACGTCAGGAGCACCCCGATGGCCACCACCGACCACGCTCGTACCAGAGGTACGACGGGTACGAGCCGGCTGCGTGCGTGGATGCTCGAGGGACTGTCCGACATGGGCAAGACCCCGCAGGGCCCGCACGCCCTGCCGGAGCCCGTGCACCAGGGGCAGCGCTGGTGGCGGGTGATGTGCCTGACCGGCGTCGACTACTTCTCGACACTGGGCTACCAGCCCGGCATCGCGGCCCTGGCCGCCGGACTCCTCTCGCCCGTCGCGACCATCGTGCTCGTCATCGTCACCCTGGCGGGCGCACTGCCCGTCTACCGGCGGGTGGCCGAGGAGAGCCCGCGCGGCGAGGGCTCGATCGCGATGCTGGAGCGGCTGCTGTCGTTCTGGCAGGGCAAACTGTTCGTCCTGACCCTGCTGGGCTTCGCCGCCACCGACTTCCTGATCACCATCACCCTGTCGGCGGCCGACGCCTCCACCCACCTGATCGAGAACCCCCATCTCACCAGCACGCTGCACGACCAGCAGATGCTGATCACGCTCATCCTGGTGGCCCTGCTCGGCGCGGTGTTCCTCAAGGGCTTCCTGGAGGCGATCGGCGTCGCCGTCGTCCTGGTCGCGATCTATCTCGCCCTCAACGCCGTGGTCGTGGTCGTGGGCCTGTGGCACGTGGCGACGGCCGAGCATGTGATCACCGACTGGACCAGCGCCCTGACCACCGAACACGGAAACGTCTTCGCGATGGTCGGGGTCGCCCTCCTGGTCTTCCCCAAACTGGCCCTCGGCCTCTCCGGCTTCGAGACCGGCGTCGCCGTCATGCCGCACGTCCAGGGCGACGCCACCGACACCGACGAGAAGCCGGCCGGCCGCATCCGGGACACCAAGAAGCTGCTGACCACCGCCGCCGTGATCATGAGCGTCTTCCTCATCTTCACCAGCTTCATCACCACGCTCCTCATCCCGGAGCAGGAGTTCAAGTCCGGCGGCCAGGCCAACGGCCGCGCCCTCGCCTATCTCGCGCACGAATACCTCGGCAGCGCCTTCGGCACGATCTACGACGTGTCGACCATCGCCATCCTGTGGTTCGCGGGCGCCTCCGCCATGGCCGGACTGCTCAACCTCATGCCGCGCTACCTCCCCCGCTACGGCATGGCCCCGCACTGGGCCCGCGCCGTCCGCCCCATGGTGATCGTCTTCATCCTGGTGGCGTTCCTGGTCACCTGGATCTTCAATGCCGACGTCGACGCGCAGGGCGGCGCCTACGCCACCGGTGTCCTCGTCCTCATCAGCTCCGCCGCGATCGCCGTGACCATCGCCGCGCGCAAGGCCGGCCAGCGCAACTGGACCATCGCCTTCGCCGTCATCTCCGCGGTCTTCCTCTACACGACCGTCGTGAACGTCATCGAACGCCCCGACGGCGTCAAGATCGGCGCCTGCTTCATCGCCGGCATCATCCTCGTCTCGCTGCTCTCCCGGCTGGCCCGCGCCTTCGAACTGCGGGTGACCAGCGTGAGCCTGGACGACATGGCGGACCGGTTCGTACGGGACATAGCCAGCCGCCGGATCCGGTTCATCGCCAACGAACCCGACAACCGCGACAAGGCCGAGTACCGCGAGAAGATCGAGCAGATCCGCGCCGACAACGACCTCCCGGCCCAGGAGGACTTCGTCTTCGTCGAGGTCACCGTCCTGGACCCCTCGGAGTTCGAGGCGGGCCTGACCGTACGCGGCGAGGTGCTCCACGGCCGCTACCGCGTCCTGACCCTGGAGTCCTCCTCCATCCCCAACGCCCTCGCCGCCCTGCTCCTGTACGTGCGCGACCGCACCGGCTGCACCCCGCACATCTACTTCGAGTGGACCGAGGGCAACCCCTTCACCAACTTCCTGCGCTTCTTCCTCTTCGGCCAGGGCGAGGTCGCCCCCGTCACCCGAGAGGTCCTGCGCGAGGCCGAACCCGACCGCTCCCGCCGACCGCGCGTACACGTCGGTTAGCCACGGTGACGTAACCCGGCCCGTCCGACAGTCCGTCCGACAGTCAGTCCGTCCGACAGCCAGCCAGCCAGCCAGCCAGTCAGTCAGTCCTCTTCCGTCGGGTAGTCCGCGCTCACCGTGAACCCGATGACCGCGCCTCCCCCCTCCCGCCGGAAGGCGAACGGCGCTCCGCCGTGGCCGGTGGCCACCTCGCGGACGATGGACAGACCGAGCCCGGAACCGGGCAGGCTGCGGGCGTCGGCGGCGCGGTAGAAACGGTCGAAGACCCGGACGAGATCGCCCTCGACCACGCCCGGACCCCGGTCGAGGACCTCGATCCGGACGCTGCCCGGAAGACCGCCGCCCACCCCGGCGCCGGGGCGCACCGGACCGGTGACCGCGATCTCGATCGGCGCCTTGCCCTCGCGGTCGAACTTGGCCGCGTTCTCCACCAGGTTGGATATCGCCCGCTGAAGCGCCGTGGGACGGCCGTCGACCGTCGTGTCACCGCCCACCCTGATGAGGATGTCCCGCCCGGTGCGGCGCCGCGAGGCGATCGCCACGTCCTCGGCGAGATCGGCCAGGTCGATCCGCTGCACGGGCTCGGTGTCGGACCGCCCGGCCGCGAGCGCCACCAGCTCGTTGACGAGGTCGGTCAGCTCACGGGACTCCTGCGCCAGGTCGGCGACCAGCTCCTCGCGGGCGTCGGGCGGCAGCTCGTCGATGCGGCGCAGCATGGAGATGTTCGTACGCAGCGAGGTCAGCGGCGTACGGAGTTCATGGCCCGCGTCCTGGACCAGCCGACGCTGGTCCTCCTCGGACTGCGCGAGCCGGCCGAGCATCCGGTCGAAGGAGCGGCCGAGGCGGGCCACCTCGTCGTATCCCGCCACCGGCACCTGGATGCCGAGCCGCCCGGTGCGCGCCACGTCCTCCGCGGCCCCGGCCAGCCGCACCAACCGCCGGGTGATGCGCCGGGCCAGCCACCAGCCGAACAGCCCCGACGCGATCACCACCGCCCCCACCAGCAGCACGGTCCGCTGCTGCAGCTCCCGCAGCAGATCCTCCGTGTCGCTGAACTGCTGGGCCACCTGCACCGCGCCCCGCCCGCCGCCGAGCGCGACGGTCGCCACCCGGTAGCGGTCCCCGGCGACGTCGACCTCCCCGTGCTCCACCCACTTGCCCGCGGTGGCGGACGCGGCTGTCCGCCGGTCGGTGGCGGTCACGGGCAGCGCGGGGTTCCCGCGGTCGGATATCACCCCACCGCGCCCGAGCACCTGCACATCCGTACGGGCGGGCCGGATGATGTCGTCCAGGGGCCCGTCGTGATCGGGGTCGGACGACGAGAAATCACCCGGGTCCAACGCCGTCTCGCGCACCTGGACCCGCAGGTCCTGCACGACCCCGGAGAAGACGGTCTGCTGGTCCACCCGCACCAGCCGGGCGGCGGCGTCGTAACTCAGGAACCCGACGAGGACGGTGACCGCGGCGGCCACGGCGGCGAAGGACAGGGTGAAGGTGGCCCGCAAGGAGGACACCCGCCGGGGCCGCAGCCCCGTGAGCCATCGGGGGGGCACTCAGTCCTCCCTCAGCACATACCCCACGCCCCGGACGGTGTGGATCAGCGCCGGCGCTCCCGGCTCGTCGAGCTTGCGCCGCAGATACCCCACGTACACGGCGAGGTTCTTGGAGCCGGGACCGAAGTCGTAGCCCCAGATGCGGTCGTAGATCGTGGCGTGGTCGAGGACGATGCCCGCGTTGCGGACGAGCAGTTCGAGCAGCTCGAACTCGGTGCGGGTGAGTTCCAGCTCGCGCTGTCCGCGCCAGGCGCGGCGCGCCTGGATGTCCATGCGCAGCCCGGCCGCGGAGATCTGCCCCGACGCCTCCTTCGACGCGGACAGCGACGGCGACGACGCCGGTACGTCGGCGGGGGTGCCGTTCACCGGAACGGTCCGACGGAGCAGGGCCCGCAGCCGGGCGAAGACCTCCTCCACGTCGAACGGCTTGACCACGTAGTCGTCGGCCCCGGCGTCCAGGCCCGCGATGCGGTCGGCCGTCTCGACCAGTGCGGTGAGCATCAGGATCGGCGTACGGTCCCCCTCCGCGCGCAGCACGCGGCACACCTGCAGCCCGTCGATACCGGGCATCATCACGTCCAGGACGAGGACGTCCGGTGGCGTGCGGTGGGCCTGGGCCAGCGCCTCTACGCCGTCGGCGACGGCCGTCACCGCGTAGCCCTCCAGTGTCAGTGCCCTTTCCAGGGCATGGCGGATGGCACGGTCGTCCTCGGCGAGCAGCACATTTTGGGGCACCCCACCAGTCTGCCAAGCCGCTGGCCGGGTACCACCTGGTGGGCGGTGGTGAGGGTGGGCTTCTTACCCGCCTCTCACCCCTCCTCCCGCGAGCCCCTTACCTCGCCCGGTCAGTCTGTCCCGTATGTCAGGACGGGCGGACCCGCGAATCCCCCGGTAGGGGTCCGGCCGGTGCGGAGGGGGTGGGCCGGAAGCGCAGGACGGTGGCGGCCCACCCCCTCTTCCGGCCTTCACGGCCTTCTCCCCCTACGGCCGCAGCGCGGCGAGCTGCTGCTCGAAGGGGATGACAGTGAACCTGTCGGCGGAGGCGAGGGCCCCGTCGAGCGCGCGCGGCGCGATGGCGGCGGCGGTGTCGGTGTCCACGGCCACCGACGCGTCCGCCTTGTGCGCCGCACCCGCCGTGTCCGCCGCATCGGCCCTTCGCACAGCCCCGGCCCTGGCCCCGGTCCCGGAGCCCAGGCCTTCCATGAGCCTCCCCAGTTCGCCCGCCGCGCGGTCGATCCGCTCGGCCAGGCCTTCCGCACCCCAGTCCTCCGAGGCCGCGTAGACCGCGGTCGGTACGACCACGGCGCGCAGGTAGGCGAAGAGGGGGCGCAGGGCGTGTTCGAGGACGAGGGAGTGGCGGGCGGAGCCGCCGGTCGCGGCGATCAGGACCGGCTTGCCGGTGAGCGCGCCC
Source organism: Streptomyces sp. GbtcB7 (assembly GCF_019091445.1). Classification (NCBI taxonomy): domain Bacteria; kingdom Bacillati; phylum Actinomycetota; class Actinomycetes; order Kitasatosporales; family Streptomycetaceae; genus Streptomyces; species Streptomyces sp. GbtcB7. Next base: position 46,097 of record NZ_JAGXJM010000013.1, on the reverse strand, counting down.
TGGTCCAGTACGTCGAAGAAGGACTTGAACAGGCCGCTGTAGGAGGCGGAGAACACCGGTGTGACCACGATCAGCCCGTCCGCCTCCGTCACCGCCTCCAGGGCCGCGGACAGGGCTCGCCCGGGAAAGCCGCTGGTGAAGTTGTGGGCGATCTCCACGGCCAGGTCGCGCAGTTCGACGACCTGGACGTCGACGGACGTGTACCGGCCGGTGGCGGCGGCCAGCCGGTCGGCCAGCAGCCGGGTCGACGAGGGGACGCTCAGCCCCGCCGAGACGACGACGAGCTTCATACGACGCTCACTTCCTGAGCCTTGAGCAGGGACTGGTGGGTCGGCGCGTCCGGCACATCCGCCGGGCGCCCCTTGGCGAACTCCTCGCGCAGCACCGGGACGACCTCCTCGCCGAGCAGGTCGAGCTGCTCGAGGACCGTCTTCAGCGGCAGCCCGGCGTGGTCCACCAGGAACAGCTGGCGCTGGTAGTCACCGGCGTACTCGCGGAAGGCCAGGGTCTTCTCGATGACCTCCTGCGGGGAGCCGACGGTCAGCGGGGTCTGGTCGGTGAACTCCTCCAGGGAGGGTCCGTGCCCGTAGACCGGCGCGTTGTCGAAGTACGGCCGGAACTCGCGCACGGCGTCCTGGGAGTTCTTCCGCATGAACACCTGCCCGCCGAGACCGACGATCGCCTGCTCGGGCGTGCCGTGCCCGTAGTGCGCGTACCGCTCCCGGTACAGCTCGACCATCCGCTGGGTGTGGTCGGCCGGCCAGAAGATGTTGTTGTGGAAGAACCCGTCACCGTAGTACGCGGCCTGCTCGGCTATCTCCGGCGACCGGATCGAGCCGTGCCACACGAACGGCGGCACCCCGTCCAGCGGACGCGGCGTCGAGGTGAACGACTGCAGCGGCGTGCGGAACTTGCCCTCCCACGTCACCACGTCCTCGCGCCACAGCCGGCGCAGCAGCGCGTAGTTCTCCACGGCCAGGTTGATGCCCTGGCGGATGTCCTGCCCGAACCAGGGATACACCGGCCCGGTGTTCCCGCGCCCCATCATCAGGTCCACCCGCCCGTCGGCCAGGTGCTGCAGCATCGCGAAGTCCTCCGCGATCTTCACCGGGTCGTTGGTGGTGATCAGCGTGGTCGACGTCGAGAGGATCAGCCGCTCGGTCCGCGCCGCGACATAGCCGAGCATCGTGGTGGGAGACGACGGCACGAACGGCGGGTTGTGGTGCTCACCCGTCGCGAACACGTCCAGGCCCACCTCCTCCGCCTTCTGCGCGATGGCGACCATGGCCTTGATCCGCTCGGCCTCGGTCGGCGTACGGCCGGTCGTCGGGTCCGCCGTGACATCGCCGACGCTGAAGATTCCGAACTGCATGGTCGCTCACCCTCCAGGTTGTTTACGATTCAACTATACCCCCAAACGATCCACCCCCCGTCGCTATTCCGCGCACCCCCCCACCCCCGACTCCTCGGCCCCTGCCCCTGCCCCTGCCTCTGCCCTCCGCCTCCGCCTCTGCCTCTGCCTCTGCCTCTGTCCCCGACTGTCAGTGCCCCGCCCTACGATCCCGTCATGGCCGCCCCACGCCGTGACACCCGAGGCATCGTCGACGCAGCGGAGCTCTTCGCGCGCGTCCGCTTCCGTCGCCGCGAACCGGCCGAGCCGCTCCGCCCTTACCTGGAGCACTACTGGCTGATCGACTGGGACCTGCCCGAGCCGTACGCCTCCCACGTGGTCCCGCACCCGTCCGTGAACGTCGTCTTCCAGAGGTACGCGGGTCGGAACGCCGTCGACTTCGGCGAGGTGGCCGGCATCGGCCTCGACCTGTTCACACAGAAACTGGAGGGCCGGGGACGGGTGTGCGGGATCCAGTTCCGCCCGGGGGGCTTCCGCCCGTTCGCGCCGGGACGGGCCCTGACGTCACTCACGGGCGAGCGAATCCCGCTCCACACGGTGTTTCCCACGGTGGACGCCGCCACGGTCCCCTCCGTCCTCGACCCCGCCGACGAGAACGCACGCGTGGCCGCGCTCGACGCGTTCCTCCTGAGCCTCGGTCCGCGCCCGGATCCCCAGGCCGACCTCGCCATGGCCCTGGTGGACCGCATCCGGGGCGACCGCGCCATCCGGCACGTCGGCGACTTCGCACGCGCCGAGGGGATGACCGTACGGGCCCTGCAACGGCTCTTCGCCGCGTACGTCGGCGTCGGCCCGAAGTGGATCATCCTGCGCTACCGGATCCACGAGGCCCTGTCCCGCGCGGAGGCCTCCGGCCCGGTCGACTGGGCCGCCCTCGCCGCCGACCTCGGCTACGCCGACCAGGCCCACCTCGTCCGCGACTTCACAGCGACGGTAGGAGTACCCCCCACCACCTACGCAACCACCACCCACTGACCCGACTCCGCTCGCGGGTGGGCCGGGGCGCAGCCCCGCCCCCAGGCATCACCGCGTGGTGGTGGTGATCGTGTCGCGGAGCCAGCGTTGCGCGGCGTCGTCGTCCAGGCGGGGATGCCAGGACATCGCACAGCTCATCGGGCCGATCTCGCTCGGTGCCGGGACGACGGTGGTGGTCCCCGGCGACGCGTGCCGGATCGCGAAGCTCCTCGGCAGAGTCGCCATCAGCGAGGTTCCCGGCACCGCGGCGGCTGCCGCCGCGTGGTAGGGCACGGTCACGCTCGCTCGCCTCGGGCTGCCCAGCAGTTCGAGACACCGGTCGACGTGCCCCTGCCGTCCGTCAGCGACGTCCACCACGATGTGCGCGCACTCCAGATAGTCCCGCAGCGACACGGCAGGGCGTTGTGCGAGCGGATGGTGGCTGGAGACCAGGCAGGCGTAGTCCTCCTCGAACAGCACCTGCGAGCGCAGCGGCGGCGGGGCCGAACCGCCGTGGACGAGCAGGTCCACCATGCCGTGCTCGGCGTCACTGAAGACGGCATGGTGCCAGCGCGAGAAGAGCACGGTCGAGCCCGGTGACTGCTCGAACACTCGGGCGAGCAGCGCCCCGCTGAGCACGGAGACCGTGTAGTCGGTTCCGGCCAGGCGGAACGAACGCGCCGCTGTCGCAGGGTCGAACGCCTCGCCGGAGAAGACGTGCTCGAGCCTGGGCAGTGCGTGCTCCAGTTCGGCCTGGATCCGCTCGGCACGAGGGGTGAGCCGGTATCCGCCGGGCCCGCGCACGAGCAGTTCGTCGCCGAGGGTGGCACGCAGGCGCTGGAGAGCCCGGCTCATCGAGGGCTGGCTCATGTGCAGCCGGTCCGCCGCGCGGGAGACGTGCCGCTCCTCGAGCAGCGCGTGCAGCGGCGCCAGCAGGTTCAGGTCCACCGAATCTATACGTGGCACGCATACACCGTATGCAACATATGGCATTGCCGCATAGTCCCTGGATGGAGAAGGCTGAGGGCATGAGTAAAGAGCAGCGCGAAGCGCTCGACACCCTCTTCCGCAACGGCCCGCTCGACATCGGCGGCGACCATGTGCAACAGCGCGAGATCTTCACCCGGATGCTCACCTCCCGGCCGCTGCCCGAGGACGTGATGCTCACCCCCGGCAGACTGGGCGAGGTCCCGGTGCTGGAGATCGGCATCGACGGCGTCACCCCGGAAGGCACGCTGCTGTGGTTCCACGGCGGCTTCTACGTGTTCGGTTCGGCGCGCACCTCGGCAGGTCTGGCCTCGAACGTCGCCCGCCGGACCCGGACGAGGGTGATCCTGGTCGACTACCGGCTCGCGCCCGAGCACCCGTTCCCGGCCGCGCCCGACGACGCCCTGGCCGCCTACCGCGCCCTGCTCGGCGAGACCGGAAGCGGCGACCCGGCGCGGATCGCCGTGGTCGGTGAGTCAGCCGGTGCCGGCCTCGCCGGGGCCCTGCTGGTACGTGCGCATGAGCGGAACCTGCCGATGCCGGCCGCCGGCGTGCTCTTCTCGCCGTACGCGGACCTGACGCTGAGCGGCGCGAGCATGACGACCAGGATCGCCGTCGACCCGTCGTTCACCCCCGATGCCATCGCGGTCCGGGCCAAGGACTACACAGGCGCCGCGGACCCCGCGGATCCGCTGATCAGCCCGGTGTTCGCGAACCTGCGTGGCCTGCCGCCGCTGCTGATCCAGACCGGGTCGAACGAGCTGCTGCTCGACGACGCGGTCAGGCTCGCGGCGCGCGCGGCCGCGGACGACGTCCCGGTCACACTCGAGGTCACCCCGGGCGTCCCGCACCTGTTCCAGGCTTTCGCCGCGATGCTCGACGAAGGCGAGGCCGCGCTCAGGCGGGTGACCGAGTTCCTGCACGCGGCATTCGCCAGCCCGCCCCGGGCACGGACGACAGCTGACCTCACCACCGACAACGTTGAGCCGAACGGGTGACAGGCAGAAGCGCCCATGACTCCGAGATCACCCCATGGCCCCTTCGGGCACCCCGCGGACTCAGGGGATCAGGACCAGCCGCCCCCGCAGCCCGCCCTCGGCCAGCCGCGCGTGCGCCTTCCCCGCCTCCTCCAGCCCGTACGTGTCGGCGACCCGGGTCGTGAGCACCCCCTCGTCGACGAGCGCCACCAGCTCCGCGAGGCGCGCCCCGTCGGCGCGCACCTCCACCGAGTCAGTCCGCACCCCCCGTACGGACGCCGGATGCGCCCCCGGGATGACGCCCACGAACACCCCGCCGTCCCGCACCCACTCCAACGCCGCCGCGCCGAGAATCGCCGCGTCCAGCACCCCGTCCACGCCCTCCACGCCACCCGGCGCGAAGTGGGCCGCCCCCAGCGACCGTACGAGCTCCTCGTCGCCCTCGCGGGCCACCCCGGTCACCACGAGACCCCGGTGGGCGGCGAGTTGGACGGCGTACCCGCCGACCGCCCCCGCCGCACCCGTCACCGCCAGGCTCTGCCCGGGCTCCAGGGCCAGCAGGTCCAGGGCCCGGTCCGCGGTGAGGGCGTTGAGGGGCAGGGTGGCCGCGTGGACGGGGTCCACCGAGCGAGGCGCCCCGGCCACCGCGTCCGCCTCCACGACCACGTGATCGGCATGCGTGCCGAGGGACTTGACCGCCCCGTACGACAGCGCCACCACCTCGTCGCCGACCCTCCAACCCGCGTCCGCGCCCACCGCGTCCACCGTCCCGGCCACGTCCCAGCCCAGTCCGAGCCGCCGCCCCGCGCCCCCGAAGCCGCCCGCGCGCACCCCGGCGTCGACCGGATTGAGCGCGGCGGCCGCCACCTTGATCCGTATCTGCCGGGCACCCGGCTCCGGCACCGCGACCTCCGCGATCTCCACCGCTTCCGGCCCACCGAACTCCGTCACGACCGCTGCCCGCATGTCAGCTCTCCCTGTTTCCCGCGCTTGGCGCGTAGATTCACCTGATTCATCCGGGTTTCTGTCCCGTTGCAACAACCTTAGGAAGAGTTACTCTCTTTTGGTAAGTAGGCACCTGAAGGTGCGTACATCACCCGGAGGTGAGTCATGGCGACCACGACCGCGGCGCAGCGGCGCGCGCAGGCGCGGATCGAGTACGACGCGTTCATCCGCAGCTGCCCCACCAACCAGCTCCTCGACCGCATCAGCGACAAGTGGGTCAGCCTGGTCGTCAGCGCGCTCGCCCAGGCGGACGGGGCCTCGATGCGCTACAGCGACCTGGGCCGCAAGCTCGCCGGGATCAGCCCCAAGATGCTGACGCAGACGCTGCGTTCACTGGAGCGCGACGGCATCCTGGTCCGCACGGTGACGCCGTCCGTGCCCGTCCGCGTCGACTACGAACTGACCCCCCTCGGCACCAGCCTCGCCGGACTGCTCTCCGCCGTGAAGGACTGGGCGGAACTGCACATCGAGGAGGTCAACGAGGCGCGGGAGCGTTACGACGACGACGGCGACGCCTCGTCCACAGGCTCCGAAGGCTCCGGACGATCCTCGTCGGTCTCCTGAAGGTCCCCGTCCCGCAGGCGGGCGATCTGCTCCGCGCTCAGGTCCACCGTGCGGCGCATGTGCCCGATGATCAGGGCGAGTTCGTCGTCCGCCAGCTCGTCGAAGAGCGCGTACCAGCCGCCGCCCAGCCGGTCCCACACCCGCCCGAACTCGGCGACCTTCTCCGGCACGGTCGCCACCAGCACCCGTCGCCGGTCGACGGCGTCCCGCTGCCGTACGACATAGCCCGCCTTCTCCAGCCGGTCCACCAGCCGCGTCGCCGAACCGGTCGTCAGACCGGTCAGCTCCGCGATCCGGCCGGTCGTCACCGGCCCGCCCTCCAGGCTGAGCAGGTTCACGCACTGCATGTCCGTGGGGTGCAGCCTCAGACGGTCGGCGAGGGCCTGGTTGAAGAGCGCGTACGAGGCCATGTAGCGGCGCGAGACGGTGGACAGCTCGTCGAGCAGCCGCGCACGCGCGTTCCCTGACATGGCACGCCCCTTCGTCCGCCCCTACTGCCTGCTCCGGCTGCCTGCTCCGGGCCCTAGAACACGTACGAGTCCCCGGTGTCCAGCGCCAGCACCCGCTGCTCGTCGTTGCCGTGATTGCGGTCGACCGCACCGCCGCCCCACACCGTGTCGATCTCCAGCGTCACCTCCGACGGCTCCCCCAGCAGCCGTACCTTCAGCCGGATCTCGTCCCCCAGCACGTCCGCCGTCAGCGGCCCCGTACGGCACACCACCACCCGTTCGCCCGAACGCGCGCAGTCGCCCGGCAGCCGCTGCGCATCCGCGAGCGGGGCCGACCAGCGCAGCCGGACCGTCGCGTCCTCGACGGTGCTCGGGCCGTGGTTCTGCGGGGTCAGCCGCAGGTCGACGAGCCCGGCCGCCATGGCCACCGAGCCGTGATAGGCGAGATCGGCCTCGGGAGTGAGGGCGCCGACGGACGACGCCCCGCCCAGCGCCAGGGCCGCCCCCACACCCACCACACCCATGCCGCGCACCCACGCGTCATTCCCCCTCCCCCACCGCATCCCCGATCGCTTCCGCAATCGCATCCGCATCTCCATCATCCGCATGACGTCGCTTCCTTCGCTCGGGGCCCGCACGCAACTCACGCTCACGTGATCACCCGATGTATGCCACCCCAGACCGCCGACAGGCGCCGTCCAACAGGTGACGGAAGCGGCGGATACGGCCCGTGCGAGAGTGACGGCATGCTGGTCGTCCGCTCCGCCGCCCTCTTCGTCGTCGCCGCGCTCTTCGAGATCGGCGGCGCCTGGCTGGTCTGGCAAGGCGTGCGCGAGCACCGCGGCTGGCTCTGGATCGGCGCGGGCGTCATGGCGCTCGGCGTCTACGGCTTCGTGGCGACACTCCAGCCGGATGCCGAGTTCGGCCGCATCCTCGCCGCGTACGGCGGAGTGTTCGTGGCCGGCTCCCTCGTCTGGGGCATGGTCGCGGACGGCTACCGCCCCGACCGCTGGGACGTGACCGGCGCCCTCATCTGCCTCGCCGGAATGGCCGTGATCATGTACGCGCCGCGCGGCGGCAACTGAGCCCACGAGCACGCGGACGCCGACCGCCTGCCTATCCTGACGAGGACCGACCACACCACGTACACCAGTCAGCCACGTCCTAGGAGCAGCCCATGACGTCCGCCGTGCCCTCCGCCTCCTCCCGTATCGCCGTCGTCACCGGCGCGAGCAGCGGCATCGGCGCGGCGACGGCCCGGCAGCTGGCCGCGGCCGGCTACCGCGTCGTGCTGACCGCCCGCCGCAAGGACCGCATCGAGGCGCTGGCCGAGGAGATCAACGCGACGGGTCACCAGGCGACCGCGTACGCGCTGGACGTCACGGACCGCGCGGCGGTCGACGAGTTCGCCGGCGCCTTCAAGACGATCGGTGTCCTGGTCAACAACGCGGGCGGCGCGCTGGGCTCCGACCCGGTCGCGACCGGCGACCCGGCCGAGTGGCGCCAGATGTACGAGACGAACGTCATCGGCACGCTGAACATCACCCAGGCCCTGCTCCCGGCGCTCACCGCGAGCGGCGACGGCACGGTCGTCGTGCTGTCGTCGACGGCGGGGCACGGCACGTACGAGGGCGGCGCGGGCTATGTCGCCGCCAAGCACGCCGAACACGTCCTCGCCGAGACCCTCCGCCTGGAGATCGTCGGAACGCCGGTCCGGGTCATCGAGATCGCGCCCGGCATGGTCAAGACGGACGAGTTCGCGCTGACCCGCTTCGGCGGCGACGCGGAGAAGGCGGCCCAGGTCTACGCGGGCGTGGCCGAGCCACTGACCGCCGACGACGTCGCCGACACCATCACCTGGGCCGTCACCCGCCCCAGCCACGTCAACATCGACCTCCTCGTCGTCCGCCCCCGCGCCCAGGCGTCGAACACCAAGGTCCACCGGGAACTGTGATGCCGCACGGGATGCCGGAAGGGACACCGATCGAGACGCCGGACGAGACGTCGGACGAGACGCCGGACGCGCCCTCCGCGGAGCGCCGCCACCTCGCCGCGGAGAAGAAGAACCAGCGCTACGTCTGGTGGTACCTCGCGTACTTCCTCTTCGGCATCCACATCGTGGCCTTCGTCATGATCTACGCGATATCCCACGCGAAGTGATCGCGGCAGCCGTACGTCCGCCGTACGCTGCCGCGATGTGAACGGACACGATGCGAACAAACACCTGCCCTTCGCCCGTCTGCACAACTTTCGCGACCTGGGCGGATACACCACCGCGGACGGCCGTACGGTCCGCCGGTCCCGCCTGTACCGCGCGGACTCGCTCGGCAAACTGACCCCCGGGACGCGGGACTGGGATCTCTTCCTCTCCCTCGGCATCCGCACGGTCGTGGACCTCCGCTACCCCTGGGAGATCGACGCGAAGGGCCGCGTCCCCGAGCACCCCTCCCTCACGTACCACAACCAGAGCATCGAACACCGCCCCTACGACCAGGCGGCACTGCCCCCGTCCGTCGCCCCCGGCCCCTACCTGGCGGCCCGCTACGCGGAGGTCACCGAGGACGGCACGAAGGAAATCCGCGAGACACTGCAACTGATCGGGGCAGCGGCCGAATCGGACACGCCCCTGGTCTTCCACTGCGCCTCGGGCAAGGACCGCACAGGCCTGGTGGCGGCGCTGGTCCTGTCTCTCCTGGACGTCCCCGAGCAGACGATCACCGACGACTTCACCCTCACGGAACGTGCCACGCCTCTCCTGGTGGCGGACTGGCACACCAACAACCCCGACCGCGAACTGGTGTGGCCGGCCTACGGCACGGCACCCGCCGAGATCATGACCAGATTCCTGTCGGACCTGAAGTCCCGCTACGGGTCGGTCGAGTCCTACGTCACCGAGACCCTGGGTCTGCCTCCCACCTTCGCCTCGGCCCTCCGCACACACCTCCTCGAACCCCCCTCCCCCCTCACCTTCCGCCGGGCGACCGAGACGGACATCCCCACCCTGGTCCGCCTCCGCGACGAGGCGGCCCACTGGCAGCTCTCCCAAGGCATCGATCAGTGGAAGCCGGGCCAACTCACCGAACCCCACTTCCGCACCCGCCTCACGGAGGGCGAAGTCTGGCTGGCCCTCCTGGACGACCGGGTGGCGGGCGCCTGGGAACTCTGGTGGGACGACCCGGCCGCCTGGGGCCCCCAACCCCCCACCGCCGCCTACATCCACCGCCTGATGACCGACCGCCGCGTGGCCCCACCCGGCACCGGCCGCCACCTGCTCGCGGAAGCGGAACGCCGCATAGCCGCCTCCGGCCGCACCCTCTCCCGCCTGGACTGCCTCTCCACCAACCCCCGCCTGCGGGAGTACTACCAAGCGGCCGGCTACACGGTCGTAGGCGAACAGACCGCCAAGGACGGCGGCCTGGGCACCCCCTACGCGGTGACCCTCCTGGAGAAGCACCTCCGCTAACTCACAAGGGTGAACCGCATAGATCACCCATACGACACCAGAACTCCCGACCTAGGCTCGCGCCACAACATCAAACACGACGGCCCTCGGCCGGGACTGCCATCCCGCCCGAGGGCCTGACCAAGAAGGAAGGCGGACTTCCCTGTGGCTGAACGCGAGCCTAGCGCCCACCAGTTCATGGACCTCGGGGTCCCCGAGTACGCGTACATGTTCGGGTTCTTGCAGGCGGACGGACATCTGGCGAAGGGGGCGGGCCAGAAAGGCCGTCTTACCGTCGAGATCAACGCCCGAGACGTCGAGCTCCTGCGCGAGTTCCAGAGGCTGACGCCGTACAACACCAGCATCACCGAACGCACTCGATCCACGAACTTCGCCGAGACTCACCACTCGGCGACCTGGAACCTGTGTTCGCTCGAAGCCAGGACCCTGCTCAACGACCTCGGCCTGCCTTACGGCCGCAAGTCCAAGACGATCGCCCCGCCGCGCGGGAAGTTCTCGCGGCGCGACTACCTGCGCGGGGTCATCGATGCGGACGGTTCTGTCGGATACACCAAGCAGGGCTGGCCCTTCATTGCCCTGACCACGGCGAGCACCGCAATCGGCACCTACCTCTGCTTCTACGCAGGAAAGATCACAGGAGCCGAGCGCACCTTGAAGCGCAACGCCCGAGACGGTATCTACAACATCCTCTACACGAAGGAGAACGCCCAGGAGCTGGTAGCTGACCTCTACTACAAAGACTGCCTGTCCCTGCAACGCAAGAAGACTGCCGCCGAATCACTGGGCGCGTGGGTCCGGCCGGCGAACATGCGGGTCGCACCTGACCGTCGCCGCTGGATGGCGTGGGAGGACCGCGTGCTGCTGCAACTGAACGACGATGCCGCGGCAGCCAAGGAACTCGGCCGAACCAAAAAGAGCTGCTACGTCCGCCTCTGGCGCCTGCGAACCGGTAAGGTCCCCCTGCCTGCCGACAAATGACCAGCTGAGCGAGGCCCCCGGTTCCCTGCCCGGGGGCCTCGCGCGTCAGCCCTTCACACAGATGAACTGCTTCAGCTTGGCCACGACCTCGACGAGATCGCGCTGCTGCTCCATCACCTGCTCGATGTTCTTGTACGCCCCCGGAATCTCATCCACGATGCCCGAGTCCTTACGGCACTCCACACCCCGCGTCTGCTCTTCCAGATCCTTTGTCGTGAAGCGACGCTTGGCCGCGTTGCGGCTCATGCGCCGACCCGCGCCGTGCGAAGCCGAGTTGAAAGCCTTCTCGTTGCCGAGTCCTTTCACGATGTACGAGCTGGTCCCCATCGAGCCCGGAATGATGCCGAACTCACCGGCTCGGGCACTGATGGCCCCCTTGCGCGTGACAAGCAGGTCCATGCCCTCGTAGCGCTCGCGGCTAACGTAGTTGTGATGGCAACTGACCTCCGGCTCGAAGGTCACTCTCGCCTTCCTGAACTCCTTGCGGACCACGTCCCTGAGGAGCGCCATCATGATCGTTCGGTTGTACTTCGCGTACTCCTGCGCCCAGTAAAGGTCGTTCTGGTACGCCGCCATCTGCGGAGTGTCCGTCACGAAGACCGCGAGGTCACGGTCGACCAGTCCCTGGTTGTGCGGGAGCTTCTGGGCGACGCCGATGTGGTACTCGGCCAGTTCCTTGCCGATGTTGCGCGACCCGGAGTGAAGCATGAGCCACACAGACCCGTCAGAATCGGTACACAGTTCGATCATATGATTTCCCGATCCGAGCGTGCCCATCTGCTTGGTCGCACGCTCCTCACGGAACTTGACCGCCTCCGCAACCCCGTCGAACCGCCCCCAAAAGTCATCCCACCCACCGGTAGCCAGCCCATGGAAGCGCCCCGGCTCGACCGGGGAGTCATGCATCCCCCGCCCCACCGGAATCGCCTCCTCGATCTTCGACCGAAGCCGCGAAAGATCCCCCGGCAGATCATTGGCCGTGAGCGACGTCTTGACGGCAGACATCCCGCAGCCGATGTCGACCCCCACCGCCGCCGGACACACCGCGTCACGCATGGCGATGACCGAGCCGACCGTCGCGCCCTTGCCGTAGTGGACGTCCGGCATCACGGCGAGGCCCTTGATCCACGGGAGGGTGGCCACGTTCTGGAGCTGGCGCAGGGCCACGTCCTCGACCGACGCCGGGTCCGTCCACATGCGGATGGGCACCTTGGCGCCCGGTATCTCTACGTACGACATAACATCCTCATTCCCCCGACAAACGACAAAAGTCATAGAACGCAAAACCCGCGCCAAGGTCGACGTATAGGACAACGGACCGGCGTCCACGGCTGTGCGTGCGATACACATTGTCTGCAGGGGCCGCCCCCGCGCGGCAACCGAATAACCACAGGACAGCACCACAGAGCATCCCGGCCACAGGCCCCGGGAGCCGTCGAGAGGAGCCCGACCGTGCAGCGGAAGGCGTACGTCCCCGGCATCGCCGCGCTCCTCGCGGCTCTGCTGGCCGGCTGCACCGGAGGTTCGGGAAGCAACGGCACGGCGGCCGACCCCAAGCCGGGCGACCTCAGCGTGAACACCCCGGCCGCCCAGCCGGGCAAGTACCGCACGCTCCCGGAGGCCTGCGCCGCGGTGAGCCACGACAGCCTCGACTCCCTGCTGCCCGGCATCAAGCAGATCACCGACCAGGACCGGCGCGACACGGCGTACGAGGGCCAGGCCACCCTCACCTACGACACCGACCGCCGCGTCGGCTGCGGCTGGAAGGTGGAGTCCACGGACGCCACCGACCATCTCAGCGTCGACTTCGAGCGCGTGGTCTCGTACGACAACGCGGTGAGCGACGACTCCCGCGCCGAGGACATCTACGCGACCGAGGAGACCGCGGCGAACCTCCCCGAGGCCTCCGCTTCGGCCACGCCGTCCGACACCGGTTCCGCCACCGCCACCCCCTCGGCGACCTCCTCCGCGTCCGCCTCCACGTCCGCCTCCTCGACCTCCTCCGCCTCCGCCTCGATCTCGGCCGGCCCGAGCGAGACCCCCGCCGACCTCCAGCCCCGCAAGCTCAGCGGTCTGGGCGACGAGGCGTTCCTGAACGACAAACTCAACTCCGGCTCATCGACGGCCCAGCAGCGCACCGTGACTGTGGTGTTCCGCACGTCCAACGTGATCGTGAGGATCGAGTACGCCGAGCAGCCGACCGCTTCCACCGGCACCCCGGACAGCAAAGAAATGCAGGACAAGGCCCGGAATCTGGCACAGAAGCTCGTCGACCGGTTCAACGGCTAGCGGGTCCGCCGGGGCGCGGGGGCACCCCACGCGAACCCCTCGAACAGGAAACGCATGGCTGCCTCACCGCGTACCGTGGCCCCTCGGACCCGACCGGCCGCACCAGCCACGTGCGGTCGCACCACGAGCGCCACGAGTGAAGGAACCATGCACCGACCAGCACAGCGAGTAGGCCGAGCCCCGCGACTCACCCGCATCCTTGTCAGCGCAGCCGCCGTCCCGGTGGTGCTCGCCGCCGCCGGCTGTTCCTCGGACTCCGGCTCGGGATCGGGTTCGAGCGCCGACAACGCCGCCCAGAAGGGCACGGCCGCGACCTCGTCCGCGTCCCCGAGCACCTCCGCGGACGCCGTCAAGCCGGCCGCGTACGCGACGCTGCCGGCCCCCTGCTCGGTGTTCTCGAAGAAGACGCTGGGCGAACTCGTACCGAAGGGCCTGAAGTCCGCCAAGTCGGGCAAGTCGGACGACGCGAAGGACCGCAGCAGCTGCTCCTGGAACAGTCTCGACAACAAGGGCGTCAAGGGGTCCCAGTTCCGCTGGCTGAACGTCTCCCTGCTGCGTTTCGACTCGGACGCGACCCGCGGTGAGGGCAACCAGCTCGCGCAGACCTACTACGACAAGCAGGTCAAGGACGCGCAGACGGTGACCGGCGCGACGGGCGCCCGGTCGGAGCCGGTCTCCGGGATCGGCGACGCGTCGACGGCGGTGCGCTACGGCCTGAAGAAGAAGGAAGGCTCCTTCAAGCAGCAGACGGTCGTGACGCGCGTCGAGAACGTCGTCATCACGCTCGACTACAACGGCGCCGGTCTCGCCGGCGACAAGGCCCCCAGCGCGGACGACCTGACGAAGGCCGCGGAGAAGGCCGCCAAGGAGGCGGTGGCCGCGGTGGCCTCCGCGAACCAGGACGGCAGCCGGGCGACCACCGCCCCGTCGCAGTCGGCCTCCCCCTCCAAGTCCGCGAGCCCCTCGAAGTCGGCTTCCCCGTCGGCGTCGGCCAGCTCCAAGCCCTCGGCCTCGGCGTCGGCCACCAAGAAGAACTGACATTCGAGAAGTACTGACATTTCACGGGCGTCGGCGCGCAACTCGCCTGCCCAGCAGGGCATTTGAGGGAGTCCGGTCACCTCGCGGGCCGGGCTCCTGCCATACCGGCCGCCCGTGCGCCGTACACATGTGCCACCCTGTTGCGCGCAACAACACGCAAGGAGAGGGGAGTACGGGTGTCCGCGCCAATCCAGCTCACACGAATGCACCGGATTCTCATCGGTGTGGTCGTCGCCGGTGCGCTCGTCATCGCGGGAATCGGCTTCGCGGGTTCCTACGCGGCCGTGCGCGAGCTGGCCCTCAAGAAGGGCTTCGGGAACTTCGCGTACGTCTTCCCGATAGGCATCGACGCGGGCATCTGCGTCCTGCTCGCCCTGGACCTCCTGCTGACCTGGATCCGCATCCCCTTCCCGCTGCTGCGCCAGACGGCGTGGCTGCTGACGGTCGCGACGATCGCCTTCAACGGCGCGGCGGCCTGGCCGGACCCGCTGGGCGTCGGCATGCACGCGGTCATCCCGGTCCTGTTCGTGGTCTCCGTCGAGGCGGCCCGGCACGCGATCGGCCGGATCGCGGACATCACCGCCGACAAGCACATGGAGGGCGTCCGCCTCACCCGCTGGCTGCTCTCGCCCATCCCGACCTTCCTCCTCTGGCGCCGGATGAAGCTGTGGGAGCTGCGCTCCTACGAGCAGGTCATCAAGCTGGAGCAGGACCGCCTCGTCTACCAGGCCCGCCTCCACTCCCGCTTCGGGCGCGCCTGGCGCCGCAAGGCCCCGGTGGAGTCCATGATGCCGCTGCGCCTGGCCCGCTACGGCGTACCGCTCGCCGAGACCGCCCCCTCCGGCCTGGCGGCGGCGGGCATCGAGCCGGCCCTGCTGCCCCCGGCGCCGCAGTTGGAGGTGGCGCGCGAGCCGGAACCGACGGCACCCGTCGTACAGAGCAACGCGGCGCCTGTCCGGGAACAGCTTCCCGCCGCCGAGGCGAACGAGCCCCCCGAGCTGCCGGAGGACTACGCCGAGCCGCAGAGTCAGTGGCTTCAGGCGCGGAACCCCCAGTCCGTCGCGTATCAGGGCGACTACGACCCGACGTACGACCCGGATGTCGCGTACCGGCAGTGGTACGAGGAGCAGCAGCAGGCCGAGCAGTTCGAGGAGCAGCAGCAGTTCCGGGCTCGGCAGCAGTTCGAAGAACAGCAGCGGTTCGAGCAGCAGACGTTCCCGCAGCAGACGTTCCCGCAGCAGCGGTACGAGGAGCAGCCTGCCCCCGCTCCGGAGCCCTCTCCGGAGGACACCGGTACCTTCCCGATCCCGTCCGGCCCGGGCCGTACCCGTGAGCTGGGTGCGGGCGGCGGCTCGGAGCCGACCGAGGAGGACTACTACCTGGTCTTCAAGAAGTCGATAGACGGCAGCTATCCGACCTCGGGCCAGTTCAGGGGCGACGTGGAGGCGACGTACGGCACCACGCTCCCGCAGCGCGAGGCCGACCGCATGGTCAACCGCTTCACCAACCGCCACACGGCGGAACTCCAGGAAGACCACATCGCGTAGGCACGTCAGCGTGCACAAGAAGGGGGCGCCCGGTGTTCACCGGGCGCCCCCTTCCTCGTACAGCCGAAGGCCCTACGCGCCGAGCAGCTTGCGTACCCGGTCCTGTCCGACCGCGAGCAGCAGCGTGGGCAGGCGCGGTCCGGTGTCACGCCCGACCAGCAGGTGGTACAGCAGCGCGAAGAACGTGCGCTGGGCGACCTTGATCTCCGGCGGGAGCTCCTTGGCGGTGGCGTCGGCGGGGAAGCCGGCCTGGACCTTGGGGACGCCGTAGACGAGGTGGGTGAGGCCGTCCAGGGACCAGTTCTGCTCGAGCCCGTCGAGGAGCAGCCGCAGCGACTCGCGGCCCTGGTCGTCGAGCGACTTGAGCAGGTCGACGTCGGGCTCGTCGCGCACGACGGTGCGCTCCTCGGCCGGCACCTGGGTGTTGATCCAGGTCTCGGCCTTGTCGAGCCGGGGCCGGGCCTCGTCCAGGGAGGCGAGCGGGTTCTCGGGGTCGAGCTCGCTCAGGATCCGCAGGGTCTGGTCCTCGGCGCCGGCGGTGATGTCGGCGACGGAGGCGAGGGTGCGGTACGCCATCGGGCGCGGGGTCCTGGGCAGCTCTCCGGCGGCGGTGCCGACCGCGCGCGCGTACGCGGCGGCGTCGGCCGGGAGGACCGAGCCTTCGGCGACCTTGCCCGCGAGCTTGTCCCACTCGTCGTACAGCCGCTGGATCTCCTGGTCGAAGGCGATCTTGAACGACTGGTTGGGACGGCGGCGGGCGTACAGCCAGCGCAGCAGCTGCGGCTCCATGATCTGGAGCGCGTCGGCCGGGGTGGGCACCCCGCCCTTGCTGCTGGACATCTTGGCCATGCCGGAGATGCCGACGAACGCGTACATGGGTCCGATCGGCTGCTTGCCGCCGAAGATGCCCACGATCTGGCCGCCCACCTGGAAGGAGGACCCCGGAGAGGAGTGGTCGACCCCGCTCGGCTCGAAGATGACGCCTTCGTAGGCCCAGCGCATGGGCCAGTCGACCTTCCAGACCAGCTTGCCGCGGTTGAACTCGCTCAGCCGGACGGTCTCGGAGAAGCCGCAGGCGGAGCAGGTGTACGCCAGCTCGGTGGTCTCGTCGTCGTACGAGGTGACGGTGGTGAGGTCCTTCTCGCACTGGCCGCAGTAGGGCTTGTACGGGTAGTACCCGGCGGCCGAGCTGCCGTCGTCCTCGGCGGCGGCGCCGGAGCCTTCGGCGGCTTCGAGCTCGGCCTCGTCGACCGGCTTCTGGCCCTGCTGCTTCTTCGCGGGGCCCTTCTTGGTCCGGTACTGGTCGAGGATCGCGTCGATGTCGCCGCGGTGCTTCATCGCGAACAGCACCTGGTCGCGGTAGACACCGGAGGTGTACTGCTCGGTCTGGCTGATCCCGTCGTACTCGACGCCGAGCTCGGCCAGCGCCTCGACCATGGCGGCCTTGAAGTGCTCGGCCCAGTTCGGGTGCTCCGAGCCCTTGGGGGCGGGGACGGAGGTCAGCGGCTTGCCGATGTGCTCGGCCCAGGAGTCGTCGACGCCGGGGATGCCGACCGGGACCTTGCGGTAGCGGTCGTAGTCGTCCCAGGAGAGCAGGTGGCGCACGGTGTGCCCGCGGCGGCGGATCTCGTCGGCGACCAGGTGCGGGGTCATGACCTCGCGGAGGTTGCCGAGGTGGATCGGGCCTGAGGGGGAGAGGCCGGACGCGACAACGACCGGTTTGCCCGGGGCCCGACGCTCCGATTCCTCGATGACCTCATCCGCGAAACGGGAGACCCAGTCGGTGGTCTCGGTGCTCTGAGCCACGATCGGCACGTCCTTCTTTCTCATACGCCAGTACGGCTGACCCCACCATTCTCCCAGCTCGGGCGTGAACCGCGAAAACGGCTTTTCACCGCATGGGATACTGGCTTTCCTGTACTCAGAAACTCCCGGAACCCGAGCAGAACGGCAGCCACTCCATGGCCTCGGTCACGTCCCTCACCGCCTCCGTCCACCAGCGCCTCGCGGACGCCCTCTCGGCAGCCCTGCCGGAGGCCGGTTCCGCGGACCCGCTGCTGCGACGAAGCGACCGGGCCGATTTCCAGGCCAACGGGATCCTGGCCCTCGCGAAGAAGGCGAAGGCGAACCCGAGAGAGCTGGCGACGCAGGTCGTGGCGCGGGTCGAGTCGGGTGACGTGATCAAGGACATCGAGGTCTCCGGGCCCGGCTTCCTGAACATCACGATCACCGACAAGGCCATCACCGAGAACCTGGCCGCGCGGTACGAGGACGGCGAGCGCCTCGGTGTGCCGCCGGCCGAGAACCCGGGCACCACGGTCATCGACTACGCGCAGCCGAACGTGGCGAAGGAGATGCACGTCGGTCACCTGCGTTCGGCGGTCATCGGCGACGCGGTGGTCCAGATCCTGGAGTTCACCGGCGAGAGCGTGGTCCGGCGCCATCACATCGGCGACTGGGGCACCCAGTTCGGCATGCTCATCCAGTACCTGATCGAGCACCCGCACGAGCTGGACCACAAGGGCGAGGCGGAGGTCTCCGGCGAGGAGGCCATGTCGAACCTGAACCGGCTCTACAAGGCGGCGCGGACGCTCTTCGACTCCGACGAGGAGTTCAAGACGCGGGCGCGGCGCCGGGTGGTCGACCTCCAGGCGGGCGAGCCGGAGACCCTCGCCATGTGGCAGAAGTTCGTGGACGAGTCGAAGATCTACTTCTACTCGGTCTTCGACAAGCTGGACATGGAGATCCGAGACCCGGACGTGGTCGGCGAGTCGGGCTACAACGACATGCTGGACGAGACCTGCCGCCTCCTGGAGGAGTCGGGTGTGGCGGTCCGGTCCGACGGCGCGCTCTGCGTGTTCTTCGACGATGTGAAGGGCCCGGACGGCAACCCGGTCCCGCTGATCGTGAAGAAGTCGGACGGCGGCTACGGCTACGCGGCGACCGACCTCTCGGCGATCAGGGACCGTGTCTTCAACCTCAAGGCGAACACCCTCGTCTACGTGGTCGACGCCCGTCAGTCCCTGCACTTCAAGATGGTCTTCGAGACCGCGCGCAGGGCGGGCTGGCTGGGCGACGACGTGCAGGCGCAGCAGCTGGCCTTCGGCACGGTGCTGGGCAAGGACGGCAAGCCGTTCAAGACGCGTGAGGGCGAGACGGTCAGGCTGGTCGACCTCCTGGACGAGGCGATCGACCGCGCCACCGCCGTCGTGCGGGAGAAGGCCGAGAAGGTGGGCCTGAGCGAGCAGGAGATCGAGGAGAACGGCCGGTACGTCGGCATCGGCGCCGTGAAGTACGCGGACCTCTCCACCTCCGCCGTCCGGGACTACAAGTTCGACCTGGACCAGATGGTCTCGCTGAACGGCGACACGTCCGTGTACCTCCAGTACGCGTACGCCCGTATCCGGTCGATCTTCGGCAAGGCCGGCGACCGTACGCCGCTGGCCCACCCGGAGCTCGAACTGGCCCCGGCGGAGCGGGCGTTGGGTCTGCACCTGGACCGGTTCGGGGAGACGCTGGACGAGGCCGCCGGCGAGTACGCCCCGCACAAGCTGGCGGCGTACCTGTACCAACTGGCGTCGCTCTACACGACGTTCTACGACCAGTGCCCGGTCATCAAGCCGGCTCCCGCACAGGAGGTCGCGGAGAACCGCCTCTTCCTGTGCGACCTCACCGCCCGCACGCTCCACCAGGGCATGGCCCTGCTGGGCATCAGGACGCCCGAGCGTCTCTGATCTCCCGTAGGGCGCCGAGCCCTGCGTACCCGACCCCGTACGACCCCGTAGTACCTGATCCCGTAGGCCGCTGACGCGCCTGCGGGATCAGGCGTTTTTCCGCACCCGGACGCGCGTACACACGATCACCCGAGCGGGTACCGCTGCCTGCTCGGGACTGTTACTCACTTTCGGGTGACGGCGGAGGTCGCGGACGGGTGGCGCGGCATGGCGAAGAAGTGGCGCAGGCCAGCACTGATGCGGCCACACCCCCCGAAGAGGCGTCAACCCGACACATCTTCACAAAACGTGCGCACTACATGCGACTATCACGACAATGTCGTTGATCGGCAACGCCCCCCGATTCCGGGACGTAGCGGAGCACTTCAGTCGGCAAGCTATGCGGTGTCCGGCCAGCAGGCCGGGTGCACGAACAGCGGGCCGCCGGCACGATCCTGTCGCCATGGCCCGCCAGTACCCCAAGGGGGCACCCATGACCGCTTCGCAGACCTTCACGGCCCGTCGCCTGGCCGCCACCGCTCTGTCCGCCGCCGCGCTGGTGGGGGCAGCCGCCCTGCCGGCGGCGGCCGACGGATCCGGGCCGCGCGATTCGCGGGTGGAGATCAGCAAGGTCCAGTACGACGCCCCGGGACACGGCTCCAGGTCCAACCGCTCGCTGAACGAGGAGTGGGTGCAGATCACCAACAGCGGGCGCGAGAGCGTGAACCTGGACGACTGGACGCTGTCCAACCGTCAGGGCCGCGTCTACACGTTCCACCACCTGCGCCTGAACGGTCACTCCACCGTACGCGTCCACACCGGCGTCGGCCGTGACACCTACCGCGACGTCTACCAGGACCGCCGCAACTTCGTCTGGGACGACCGCGAGGACACCGCCACGCTCCGCAACGACCACCGTCGCGTGGTCGACACCATCTCGTGGGACGCCAGGCACCACGGTGGCGACGGTCGTCGTCACGGTGACGACGGTCGCGGCCGCGGTGACGACGGTCGTGGCCACGGCGACGACCACGGTCGCGGTCCGGGCCACGGCCACCGCTGACCCCTGGCGGGTCGAGCCCGGCGTACGGACTGCGCCTCCCTCGACCCGCGCCTGACCCTCTTCGCGCGGCGTGCCACGAACCACCTGTGGCACGTCGCGCACGTGTGCCCGGCCGTCCAGGACCTCGTGGGCGGACCCCGAGTCGCGTTGTCAGTGGCGGGCCCTAAAGTCACCGGCATGGCGACACTTCCGAACCCGCTGCCCTCGCTGGCGGCAGATCCGAGCGGGCGCGCGCTCGGCCTCGAACTCCCGCCCGGGAAACTGATCGACACGACAGACGACGGCCCCTGGCACGAGCCGTTGCTGTGGCACACCGAGGCGCCGGCCGCCCCCGGAGACTGGGCCACGCTGGGTTCCGCCCCGCGCACGGCCGGCCTGCTCCCCCTCCTCATAGACGTCGGCGGCGGCCAGGGCGGCCCGGAGGAATGGGAGTTGATGCCCGAGGAGATGTCGTATCCGGGGGATCACGACGCCGACGAGGTACTGGCGGGGTACTGGGAGGAGTACGCGGAGGACGAGCTCGAAGCCGACGCGGACCACCCCGGCAAGGAAGCGGTCACCGAACTCTTCGGTGAGGCGAAGGAGTTCGCCGAGACGATCGCGCCGCACGGCGTGCAGTGGCCCGGCCTGGCACCGGCCACCGCGCCCGAGGCGGACCCGGACGACCGGGCCACCGAGGTCGCCGACTCCCTCGCGGGCGGCGGCTCCTGGCTGAAGGAGCCGCGCCTCGCCCTGGTCCCGGCGCGCCGCAGCGCGGACATCCCGGCGGCGATCGGCTGGTCCGGTCCGTTGAACTACGAGGGCGACGTGGCCCGCCTCTGCGCGGTCCTGCGCTCCTGGGAGGACCGCTTCGGCATACGGGTCGTGGCCCTCACCTTCGACCAGCTGGTCCTGTCGGTGGCGGCCCCGCCCACGACGGCGGCCGAGGCCGAGGCGGTGGCCGCCGAGCACTTCGCCTTCTGCCCGGACAACATCACGCAGGGCGAGAGCGAGACGCTGCACGCGTACGCGGCGGACGAGGTGCTCGGCAGGCGGGTGTGGTCCTTCTGGTGGGACTGACCGGCTCCCCTGTCTACCGAAGCCCCTTCGCCAACCGCCGCAGCCCCTCGCCGATCTCGTCCGGGGTCTGAGTGACGAAGCAGAGCCGCAGCGTCGCGGGGTCGGGCTCCCCGGCGTAGAAGGGCGCGCCCGGCACGTACGCCACTCCCTGCTCCACCACTCCCCGGAGCAGGGCCGTGGTGTCGTACGACTCCGGCAGCCGCGCCCAGAGGAACATGCCGCCTTCCGGCCGGGTCCACGTGGACCCGGCCGGAAGGGCATCGGCGATACCCGCCAGCATGGCGTCGCGCCGCTCGCGGTACACGCCCGCGACCCGTGCCACATGGGCGTCGAGGTCCCGGTCGGCGAGATAACGCGCGGCGGCGAGCTGGTTGACGGTCGGGGTGTGCAGATCGGCGGCCTGCTTGGCGACGGCGCACGCCCGCAGCAGCGCGGCGGGCGCCCGCAGCCAGCCGAGCCTGAGGCCGGGCGCCATGACCTTGGAGAAGGAGCCGAGCAGCACGGTCCGGTCCTGGGCACCGTCGTACGAGGCGATCCACGGCACCCGCTCGCCCTCGAAACGGAGCTCACCGTACGGGTCGTCCTCGACGATCCACACCCCGCACCGGGCGGCGACGGACGCGACGGCGGCCCGGCGCTCACCCGCCATGGTCCGGCCGGTCGGGTTCTGGAAGGTCGGCACGGTGTAGAGCAGCTTGGGCCGCTCACGAGTGACAAGCTCCTCGAGCGCGTCCGGATCGATCCCGCCCCCGTCCGCCGGCACCGCGACCACCCGCGCCCCGGCGAACGCGAACGCCTGGAGTGCCGCCAGATAACAGGGGCTTTCGACGAGTACGGTGTCGCCGGGCTCGACCAGGGCGGTGGCGAGCAGCGAGAGCGCCTGCTGCGATCCGGTGGTGACAAGTACGTCGTCCGCGTCCGTCGGCAGCCCGCGTGCGGTGGTCCGCTCACCGAGGGCTGCCCGCAGGACGGGCTCGCCCTCGGTGGTCGAGTACTGCAGCGCCCGCTCGGGCTCGTGGGCGAACACGTCACGGAACGCTGCGGCGATCCCCTCCGCGTCGAACAGCTCCGGTGCCGGCAGCCCGCCCGCGAAGTTGATCACCTCCGGCCGCGCGGTCACCGCGAGGATCTCCCGTACCGGCGACCCACCGATCGCGGTGGCCCGCGCGGCGAGTGGCGGCACGGCTTGGGTGATCCCGAGACCGGTCACAAGACGACTCCTTCTCCTACGGCTCCCACAACCTCTGGTTCGCCACCCTAAGGAGACACCTGCGCCCTACACCGGCCAGTTCCGCGATACGGACACGAAGGACTTCGCTCGCTGAAGACGCAGGCCGGCCGAAGTCTTGTAGGGGCGCGGGGAACTGCGCGCCCAGCCCCCACCCGCCCGCAGGCAGCGAACGCGCCCGGGGGGTCTGGGGGCGGAGCCCCCAGGGTGGGACGGGTAGGGGCGGCGGGGGCGGGAGTCAGGGCTTGATGCCCGCCACCCCGTACACATTGATGTCCGCGTCCGTCACGTCATTGATGTCGCGATAGCGGATCTTCTCGATGTCGTCGAGGCTGGCGAAGTACGCGGGATCCACCTTCTCGGGCAGCGGAGCCGCACCGTCGGGCCGCCAGCGGTGCACGGGCACGACACCCGGCTCCTCCACCTCGAGCCCGTTCTCCGTGAAGAACCGCTCCACCTCGGCCCTGGACCGCAGCACGAACGTGAACCCCCGCTCGGTGAACGTCCGTTGAACCGCCCGAATGTTCTCCGCGTTGAGATCCTCGGTGAGGTGGCTGAGCACGAGCCGGCTGCCCGAAGGCAACGCCGCCACCAGCTCACGCACGATCGGATAGGCCGCCTCGTCCTCGATGAAGTGCAGGATCGCCACCAGCACGAGCGCGATCGGCTGCTCGAAGTCGAGGGTCTTCGCGGCCTCTTCGAGTATCCGCGCGGGCTCCTCGAGGTCCGCGTCGATGTAGTCCGTCTGCCCCTCGGGCCCGCTGGTGAGCAACGCACGCGCGTGAGCGAGCACAACGGGGTCGTTGTCGACGTACACGACCCGCGACTCCGGAGTGATCCGCTGCGCGATCTGGTGGACGTTCTCCTGCGTCGGCAACCCGGTACCGATGTCCAGGAACTGGCGGACACCCGCTTCCTGGGTCAGCGTGGTGACCGCCCTGCGCAGGAAGTCCCGGTTGTGCCGTACGTCGAGGTACCCCCGCGGATTGGCCACGATGGCCGCGGCGGCCGCGGACCGGTCGACCGGGTAGTTGTCCTTGCCCCCGAGGAAGACGTCGTAGACGCGCGCCGGGTGCGCCTTGGTGGTGTCGATCCTCCTTCTCAGCTCGGCGGGGTCCTGGCTGAGAGCATCACCGGGCATAAAGCCTCTCCCTGGAGAGTCGCGTCATTCAACGGGCAACAACGTAACTCCCAGGGGGACTTGATAGTGCCCGTCTCCTGGCTAACCTGTCGCGGCCGTCTTCCACTCGCTGCCGCCCAGCGGATAGTCGTACGCGGGCCGCCCCACATTCCCGCTCGTCCGGAACGGCTTCCCGTTGTCGTCGATACGCACCGTGCCGCTGCGCGCTCCGCTGGACCAGTCGAGCTCCAGGTACCAGCTCACGTCGTGCGCCCGCGCGTCCGCGAAGACATAGAAGACCTCGGGATCGGACTCGCTGACCTTGTAGGGGAAGTCCCGCTGCCCGGCCTTGGGCGTGGTCACGGGCCGCCCCGCGTCGAGATCCACGGCGAACGACTTCGTCTCCACGCCGCCGCCGCAGCCGACGCCCATCGCATAGTCGTTCCAGGCGAGCGGCGCGTCCTTCCCCACCACCCGCACGTGCAGCCCCTCCAGGACCACGGTGGCCTTCCCCGTCCCCTGCACGGTCAGCGCGAGCATCTGCTCCTGACCGGCGACCCCGCCGAGCGCCGTGACCCACCCGCGCGCGTCCGACTCGTTCGGCGGCGGGGGCACCCGCTCGGCCTCCCGGTTCACCAGGTAGTGCTGGCTGCACGGGCCGTCCCACTTGTACGGGTTGGCGGCCACGAGGGGCGCGGTGGCGCCGTCGGCGACGTCCTGGCCCGTACCGCCACCCGCCGTCGAGACGGACGCCTCGGGCCCACCACCGTGCGAGGCGGAGACGGAGGCGCTGACCGAGGCGGACGGCTCCCGGTGCTTGCCGTCGGCCGACGCCGTCCCCCGCGAACTCTCCCGGGGACCGGACGACGCGGCGGCCCCCACGACCTCCCGCCCCCCGCTCCCGTCACCCTTGCCGTCCGGCACGAACCGCACCGCGAGCGCGGCGGAGGCGAGCACCGCGACGACGGCGACCGAGGCGAGGAGGACCGTACGCCGTCGCCGCCCCCCGCTCGGGGCCTCGCCCGAGGGCCCGCCGACAACCTCCGAAGCCACACCCGGCTCCCCCGTGGAGCCCTCCGCCCCCACCGGCGTCACGGACACCGCGCCCGTCACGGACGCCGCCTCCATCACGGACTCCACAGGCGCCACATCCGTCACGGGCGCTGCGGGCACCCCCTTCTGTCCCCGCAGCACATCCGCCCGCACCCACCGCCGATGCAGCTCCACCAGTTCCTCGGGAGTCGCCCCGCACACACGCGCGAGCCGCTCCACGGGTGCGTAGTCCGTCGGTACGGCGTCCCCGTTGACGTACCGATGCAGCGTGGACGTACTCACGTGCAGCCGCTTCGCGAGCACCCCGTAACTGAGTCCGGACCGCTCCTTCAGCTCCCGCAGCAGCCCCGCGAACTCGTCCCCGTCCACCGTTCCTCCATCCCCCGCGTCCCGGTCCGCGTTCCAGGGGGACGATATTCCCCCTGGTCAGACCCCCTACGAACGTTCCGGTGTCCCGTATCCCCCGGCAACCGTGGCGCCCGGGACGGATCAACCGACAAGCTGTGGTCATCCAAGCACGCCGCTCCCCTCGACCGGTCGAGCGGCTACCGACCAGCCACACCCACAGGGGGATCACCCATGTCCGCACGCACCGCCCGCACCCGCCTCCTCGCCGCCACGACGGTCGCGCTCGCCGCGCTCGCCCTCACGGCGTGCGACAACGGAAAGGGCGTACGTGACGAGGGTCCGTCCGCCGCGTCCCATTCCTCGTCGCAGCCGACCGGGTCCACGGCCGCCGGCGGTACGAGGGCGAAGCCGGCGGGTGAGACGGGGGGCTCGACGGCCGCCCCCAAGAGCACCACCACGCCGGGCACCACCACGGCCGGCACCAGCGGCGGCTCCGGCTCCTCCGGCAAGAACGGCTCAGGCACCTCGGCCACGCGGAACCCTGCCTGCAACGGCGCCAACACCAAGACCACCGCGACCGAGGTCTCCCGCCCCCTCAACCACCTTCTCCTCACCGTCACCAACACCGGTGCGAAGAACTGCGATCTGACCGGGTACCCGATCGCCCGCTTCGGCGAGGCCCAGTCGGTCCCGCCGGTCGCCGAGTCGACCCACCCCCAGGCGGTCGTCACGCTGGCCCCTGGCGAGTCCGGCTACGCGGGCATCCTGCTCTCGGCCGCCGACGGCAGCGGCGGTAACGGCTACACGGCCAAGACCCTCGTCGTCGGCTTCGCCAAGGGCAGCGGCGCGACCCCGGCCCTCCCGGCGAAGGGCGTGTACGTGGACGACAAGCTCACGGTGACGTACTGGCAGCAGAGCCTGGACGACGCGCTGGCCTACTGAGCGGCTGCCGGGCCCTGTCGGAGCTTCTGCGCGACCTCGGTGGCCCAGTAGGTAAGAATGTTCTGGGCGCCGGCCCGCCTGATGCCGGTCAGCGCCTCCAGGATCGCCTTGTCGCGGTCGATCCAGCCCTTCTCGGCCGCCGCCTCGATCATCGAGTACTCGCCGGAGATCTGGTAGGCGGCCACGGGCACGTCGACGGCGTCCGCGACCCGCGCCAGGATGTCCAGATACGGTCCCGCCGGCTTCACCATCACCATGTCGGCCCCCTCCTCCAGATCGAGGGCCAACTCCCGCAGGGACTCCCGCACATTGGCGGGGTCCTGCTGGTACGTCTTGCGGTCGCCCTTCAGCGAGGAGGCCACGGCCTCCCGGAAGGGCCCGTAGAAGGCGGAGGAGTACTTCACGGTGTAGGCGAGGATGGCGACGTCCTCGCGCCCGATCTGGTCCAGGGCGTCCCGGATGACCCCGATCTGACCGTCCATCATCCCGCTGGGCCCCACCACGTGGGCCCCGGCGTCGGCCTGGACCTGGGCCATCTCGGCGTACCGCTCCAGGGTCGCGTCGTTGTCGACGCGGCCTTCCGCGTCGAGCACTCCGCAGTGCCCGTGGTCGGTGGTCTCGTCGAGACACAGATCGGACATGACGAGCAGTTCGTCGCCGACCTCGGCGCGCACGTCACGGAGGGCGACCTGCAGAATCCCGTCCGGGTCGGTCCCGGGGGTTCCGACGGCGTCCTTCTTCGCGTCCTCCGGCACGCCGAAGAGCATGATCCCGGAGATCCCGGCCTCCACGGCCTCCAGCGCGGCCTTCTTCAGGCTGTCGCGCGTGTGCTGCACGACGCCGGGCATCGCCGCGATGGGAACCGGCTCGCTCACGCCCTCCCGCACGAACGCGGGGAGGATGAAGTCGGCGGGGTGCAGCCGGGTCTCGGCGACCATGCGCCGCATGACCGGCGTCGTACGCAGCCGCCGCGGCCGCGTACCGGGGAAGGATCCGTACTTCGTCATGCCCTCTACGCTACGCCCGCCCCACGACCCCCCTTGCCGACACCGTGCCGGTACCCGATTCGTTCGACTGACGGACGATGGGGCATGGGGCACATGGGGCATGGGGGGCAGCCCCGGCCCCAGGGGCGCGGGGAACTGCGCGCCCAGCCCCCACCACCCGCAGCCGAAAAGCACGCGGGGGTATGAGGGGCAGAGCCCCCATACCCCCTACGCACACCTATGTCGCACGCCTACGTCGTACGACGCCTCCGCGCCCCCGGCCGACGCTCACTCGGCCGAGTAACCGGATCCCCCGCCTCCGCGGCGGCGGCCCGGCGCCGGAGACCGAAGTCCGCCAACGCCTCGGCCAGCTTGTGCACGGACGGCTCCGGAGCCATCACATCGACCCGCAGCCCGTGTTCCTCCGCCGTCTTGGCGGTGGCCGGACCGATACAGGCGATCACCGTCACGTTGTGCGGCTTGCCCGCGATGCCCACGAGATTGCGTACGGTCGAGGACGACGTGAAGAGCACGGCGTCGAAACCGCCCCCCTTGATCGCCTCCCGCGTCTCCGCCGGCGGCGGCGAGGCCCGTACGGTCCGGTAGGCCGTGACGTCGTCGACCTCCCAGCCCAGGTCGATGAGCCCCGCGACCAGCGTCTCGGTGGCGATGTCGGCCCGCGGCAGGAACACCCGGTCGATCGGGTCGAACACCGGGTCGTACGGCGGCCAGTCCTCCAGAAGACCCGCGGCCGACTGCTCACCGCTCGGCACCAGATCCGGCTTCACGCCGAAGGCGACCAGCGCCTTCGTCGTCTGCTCGCCCACCGCCGCGACCTTGATCCCGGCGAAGGCCCGCGCGTCGAGCCCGTACTCCTCGAACTTCTCCCGCACGGCCTTGACCGCGTTCACGGAGGTGAAGGCGATCCACTCATAGCGGCCCGTCACCAGGCCCTTGACCGCGCGCTCCATCTGCTGCGGCGTCCGCGGCGGCTCGACGGCGATCGTCGGCACCTCGTGCGGCACGGCTCCGTAGGACCGCAGTTGGTCGGAGAGCGAGGCCGCCTGCTCCTTCGTCCGCGGGACGAGCACCTTCCAGCCGAACAGCGGCTTGGACTCGAACCACGAGAGCTGCTCACGCTGAGCCGCGGCGGAACGCTCACCGACCACGGCTATCACCGGGCGCCCACCGTCCGGGGACGGCAGCACCTTCGCCTGCTTCAGGGTCTGGGCGATCGTCCCGAGAGTGGCCGACCAGGTCCGCTGACGCGTCGTCGTACCGGCGATCGTCACCGTCATCGGCGTGTCCGGCTTGCGACCGGCCGCGACCAGCTCGCCCGCGGCGGCGGCCACGGAGTCCAGCGTCGACGAGACGACGACCGTCCCGTCCGACGCCCCGACCTCGGTCCAGCACCGGTCGGAGGCCGTACGCCCGTCGACGAACCGCACGTCGGCGCCCTGCGCGTCACGCAGCGGCACACCGGCGTACGCGGGCACGCCCACGGCCGCGGCGACACCCGGCACGACCTCGAACGGCACGCCCGCGGCGGCGCATGCCAGCATCTCCTCGGCGGCGTACGTGTCGAGCCCGGGGTCACCGGACACCGCACGCACGACCCGCTTGCCGCCCCGCGCGGCCTCCATGACAAGATTGGCAGCGTCCCTCAACGCGGGGTCACCAGCGGTCGTTGACACGGCGTCAACAACCGCTAGTTGAGGCGTGCCTGTGCCCGGATACGTACTGGAAGACGTGCCCAAAGGCGTCCCCCCGTCCGTATTCGTACTCAGTACGGCGACGCCTTGTCTGGCATGGACGCGGACCATGTCGAGTACCTCGTACTCGGCGACGAGAACATCCGCGTTCGCCAGCGCCTCGACGGCGCGCAGTGTCAGTAGTCCCGGATCTCCGGGTCCGGCACCGAGGAAGGTGACGTGCCCGTGTTCGGGACCGGCGGGAAGGGTGGTGGGGCTCAATGTGCTCGCTCCCCCATCAGACCGGCCGCGCCCTTGGCAAGCATCTCGGCGGCGAGTTCACGGCCGAGCGCCATTGCTTGGTCATGTGTCTCGGGCACGGGACCGGTGGTGGACAGCTGCACCAGCGTCGTGCCGTCGGTCGTGCCGACGACGCCGCGCAGGCGCATCTCCTTGACAATCTGCCCGTCGGCCAAAAGGTCGGCGAGAGCACCCACGGGTGCGCTGCAGCCGGCCTCCAGGGCGGCGAGCAGGGACCGCTCGGCGGTCACGGCGGCCCGGGTGAACGGGTCGTCGAGTTCGCCGAGCGCGGCGACGAGATCCGCGTTGTCCGCGGCACACTCGATCGCCAGTGCCCCCTGGCCGGGGGCGGGCAAAACGGTGTCGACGGACAGGAAGTCCGTCACGTCCTCGGTCCGCCCGAGGCGGCCCAGGCCGGCGGCGGCGAGCACGACGGCGTCGAGCTCCCCGCTGCGTACGTATCCGATCCGCGTGTCGACGTTCCCACGGATCGGGACCGTCTCGATCGTCATCCCGTGGTTACGGGCGTACGCGTTCAGCTGGGCCATCCGGCGCGGCGAACCGGTGCCGACGCGCGCGCCGTCCGGAAGCTCCTCGAAGCGCAGCCCGTCGCGGGCGACGAGCACGTCGCGCGGGTCCTCGCGCAGCGGCACGGCGGCCAGCGCGAGCTCGTCGGGCTGCCCGGTCGGCAGGTCCTTCAGGGAGTGCACGGCGAAGTCGATCTCGCCGAGCAGCAGCGCCTCGCGCAGCGCGGTCACGAAGACGCCCGTGCCGCCGATCTGGGCGAGGTGCTCACGGGAGGTGTCGCCGTACGTCGTGATCTCCACGAGCTCGACGGGCCTGCCGGTCACCTGGCTCACGGCCTGCGCCACCAGCCCGGACTGGGCCATGGCGAGCTTGCTGCGCCTGGTCCCCAGCCTCAGTGCCGCCTTCTCATCTGGTCGCCCTTGGGGCGCTCCAGCCTGCCCCTGCGGCGCACGTGGCTCACGTGGCTCACTCATGCTCGCCCTCGGTTCTTGGCGTTCTCGTTGTTGTTCTCGGCCCGCGAGACGGAGGCGACCGTCTCGGGGTCCAGGTCGAACAGGGTTCGCAGCGCGTCCGCGTACCCGGCGCCGCCGGGTTCGGCGGCGAGTTGCTTGACCCGTACGGTCGGCGCGTGCAGCAGCTTGTCGACGACGCGCCGCACGGTCTGCGTGATCTCGCCCCGCTCCTTGTCGTCGAGGTCCGGCAGCCGCCCGTCGAGCCGCGCGATCTCGCTCGCGACGAGGTCGGCGGCCATGGTGCGCAGCGCCACGACGGTGGGGGTGATGTGGGCGGCCCGCTGGGCGGCGCTGAAGGCGGCCACCTCGTCGGAAACGATCCTCCGCACCTGGTCCACGTCCGCCGCCATCGGCGCGTCCGCGGACGCCTCGGCCAGCGACTCGATGTCGACGAGCCGCACGCCGAGCAGCCGGTGCACGGCCGCGTCGATGTCACGGGGCATGGCGAGGTCCAGCAGCGCGAGCACGGGCGCGGGCCGGGGGGCCTCGGCGACCGGCTCGGGCCTGCGGCGCTCGGGCACCCGGCCGACGGTGGCGACGGCCAGGACGAGCGCGGCGATGGCGTCGGCGTCGGCCTCCGGGTCGAGTACGGCCGCCCCGCGCGGGGCACGGGCCGCGACGTCGCCCTTGTCCACCCAGGCCGCGTGCTGCTCCAGCTCGGCGGCGGCCATTCCGGCGACGGCGGCCTCGCCGAGCACGGAGAAGCCGGCCGTGCCCTGCACGGCGGACAGGTCGAGCGGACAGTCCTCGTCGGTGCCGAGACTGGTGGGAGCAAGCTGCGCCTGGTCGCCCACGACCGCGGACGACGCCGTACGAGCGGAGCCGGCACCGCGCACGGCGGGCTTCGCCGCGGGCTCGGCCGTGGCCACGGACTCTCCCGTACGTCCCTCCACGGCTGCCGCGACCGACTCGGCCGTCAGGACGAGCCCGGTGGCGCCGGTGCACGAGATGGCGATGTCGGCACGTGTCAGCTCGACCGGCACCGAATCCATCGGTACCGCGCGGGCCAGCACGTCCGTGTCGCCGCCCTCGTTCTCGTTGAGGATCTGAACGAGCCGCTCCGCGCGGTCCGGGGTGCGGTTGGCGATGACGATCTCGGAGACTCCCGCGCGCGCGAGTGTCGCCGCGGCCAGCGAGGACATCGAGCCCGCGCCGATGACGAGGGCCTTCTTGCCCTTGGCCCAGGCGTCGACGGCGGTGCCGGCCGACAGCTGCTGGAGGCCGAAGGTGACGAGGGACTGCCCGGCGCGGTCGATGCCGGTCTCGGAGTGCGCGCGCTTGCCGACCCGCAGCGACTGCTGGAGCAGGTCGTTCAGCAGCCGGCCCGCGGTGTGCGTCTCCTGCGCGGTGGCGAGCGCGTCCTTGATCTGGCCGAGGATCTGGCCCTCGCCCACGACCATCGAGTCGAGCCCGCAGGCCACCGAGAAGAGGTGGTGGACGGCCCGGTCCTCGTAGTGCACGTAGAGGTGGGGGGTGAGCTCGTCGAGGCCGACCCCGCTGTGCTGGGCGAGCAGCGTGGACAGCTCGGCGACGCCCGCGTGGAACTTGTCCACGTCGGCGTACAGCTCGATGCGGTTGCAGGTGGCGAGCAGCGTGGCCTCGGCGGCCGGTTCGGCGGCGACCGTGTCCTGCAGCAGCTTGATCTGGGCGTCCGCGTTCAGCGTGGCCCGCTCCAGGACGCTGACCGGGGCGCTGCGGTGGCTCAGCCCGACGACGAGGAGACTCATGCCGGCATCACGGCGGGGACGTCCCCGTCAGGACCTTTGCCGTTGTCCCCCTGGGCGGCCTGGGCCACGGCGGCGGCACCGGCCTGGGCCTCGGCCTCCTCGCCGGCCTTGCGCTGCTCGTGGAAGGCGAGGATCTGCAGCTCGATGGAGAGGTCGACCTTGCGCACGTCGACGCCGTCCGGGACGGACAGGACGGTCGGCGCGAAGTTGAGGATGGAGGTGACTCCGGCCGCGACGAGGCGGTCGCAGACCTGCTGGGCCACGCCCGGAGGGGTGGTGATGACGCCGATGGAGACGCCGTTCTCGTCGATGATCTTCTCGAGGCCGTCGCTGTGCTGCACGGCGATCCCGGCGACCTGCTTTCCGGCCATCTCCTGATCGGCGTCGATCAGCGCGGCGACCCGGAAACCACGGGAGGCGAACCCGCCGTAGTTGGCCAGCGCGGCGCCGAGGTTACCGATACCGACGATCACTACTGGCCAGTCCTGGGTCAGGCCCAGCTCACGGGAGATCTGGTACACGAGATACTCGACGTCGTACCCCACACCACGCGTCCCGTAGGAGCCGAGGTAGGAGAAGTCCTTGCGCAGCTTCGCGGAGTTGACCCCCGCCGCGGCCGCGAGCTCCTCGGAGGAGACCGTGGGTACCGAGCGCTCCGACAGTGCGGTGAGGGCTCGGAGGTACAGCGGAAGCCGGGCGACGGTGGCCTCGGGAATCCCTCGGCTGCGGGTCGCCGGTCGGTGAGTTCGGCCAGTTGCCACGGTGCTCCTGCGGGTAGCGCGGGGCTGCAGGCGGTCACACGTACCTAGACCGCCCCGTCGAATGCAGGCTATGTCTTTGTGAACGCGTGCACAAAGATGGTGTCCGATTTGCCCGGGCAACGTGACGGGGGTCACGCACGCCCGGCGCGCCTGTATGGAACCGGCGCGCGCACCGCTTCGTTCCGCTCCTGAAGGGGGCAAAACCGCACACTCTCCTCAACGAACCCCGCCCCCGAGACCAATCGCCGTCGATCCTAGGCGACTTTCCGGACCCGTTGGACTCACCGGTCAGGACGGGGTCCGGACCCGATCACGGCACAATCCGGACGGAACACCACGCGTCACCGCGCCACGCCGCGCCGCTACGGAGCGAGGGCTTTGCGCAGCCGCGCCTCGTCCACACGCCAGAAGGTGTGCTGCGCCCCGTCCACCAGCACCACGGGGATCTGCTCCCAGTAGGCACGGTGAAGCTCTTCATCCTCGGTGATGTCCTTGTGTTCCCAGGGGACCCCGAGATCCCCACACACCTTCTCCACCACTTCTTGTGCGTCATCACACAGATGACAACCAGGCTTCCTGATGAGCGTGACCAGCCGCTCCGAGGGTGCCTTCCGCGTCGTACGGCGCCCACCGCGCCGGAACATGGAACTCATACGGGTCATTCTCCCGCCACCCGCGCGGCCCGGAGGCGCCGGTCGGACGTCTTCTTTAACGGCTCGGTCGCGGAGAGTTCACAGCCTCGCATCCTCTCGACTCCGGAAGCTCCGAACAAACTGGCTATGCTCACGACATGGCCGCTCTCGGATGGCTCACTCCCCGTAGGCGCTCCGCCACCGCGCGGAGCGTGTTGGCAGGCGAGGCCTCGGCGGAGGCAGCGCGCAAGTCCTCCCAGGAACTGGAGGACCTAGCCCACGACGCCGCGCCCGACGCCGACGCGCCCGACCGGGAACCGGAGTTCCCGGTCCTCGGCGACGAGAAGGCCGCGGCCTTCTTCGACCTCGACAACACCGTGATGCAAGGCGCCGCCCTCTTCCACTTCGGCCGGGGCCTGTACAAACGGAAGTTCTTCGAGACCCGCGACCTCGCCCGATTCGCCTGGCAGCAGGCGTGGTTCAGGCTGGCCGGCGTCGAGGACCCGGAACACATGCAGGACGCCCGTGACTCGGCACTCTCGATCGTCAAGGGCCACCGGGTCGCGGAGCTGATGTCGATCGGCGAGGAGATCTACGACGAGTACATGGCCGAACGCATCTGGCCCGGTACGCGCGCCCTCGCCCAGGCCCACCTGGACGCGGGCCAGAAGGTCTGGCTGGTCACGGCGGCCCCCGTGGAGATCGCCACGGTGATCGCCCGCCGGCTGGGTCTGACCGGTGCGCTGGGCACGGTCGCGGAGTCAGTGGACGGCGTCTACACGGGCAAGCTCGTGGGCGAGCCCCTGCACGGCCCGGCGAAGGCGGAGGCGGTGCGCGCGCTGGCCACCGCGGAGGGCCTGGACCTGTCCCGCTGCGCCGCCTACAGCGACTCGCACAACGACATCCCCATGCTGTCCCTGGTCGGCCACCCCTACGCGATCAACCCGGACACGAAACTCCGCAAACACGCTCGTACGTTCGAGTGGCGTCTGCGCGACTACCGCACGGCCCGCAAGGCCGCGAAGGTCGGCATCCCCGCCGCGGCCGGAGTCGGCGCCGTGGCCGGCGGCACAGCCGCCGCCATCGCCCTCCACCGCCGCCGCCGCTGACCCCCCGGGCTACGCCCCACCCCCGGCCGTCTGCAGTCTTTCGACCACCGGCCGGTGGGGGCTCGGCGCGCAGTTCCCCGCGCCCCCAAGGCGGGGCTACGCCCCGGATCCCCCGCCCGCCCGACGTTCTTCGGCCGCCGGCCGGTGGGGGCTGGTCGCGCAGTTCCCCGCGCCCCTAAAAACCTCCAGCCCGTCCGGCGTGTGAGGACGAGGCCGTTCGGGCCTACGGGGGCTGGGGCGCAGCCCCGCCCCCCAGGGGCGCGGGGAACTGCGCGCCAAGCCCCCACCCACCCGCAGACAAAAACCCACCCGGGGGTCTGGGGGCGGAGCCCCCGGGGACGGGATGGGACGGGTAGGGGCGGCGGGGGCGAGGAAAGCGGCCCAGCGCACCCCGCCGGGAGTCGGCCAATCCCCTGTCCTACCCCCGCGGCCCCCCGCCCAGTCACCCCACCCCCACACGGCCACAACACGCCCCACACCCAGACGGAACCCGAACCCATCCGATCAACAATCGGTCACTGTCCGGCACTTGATCAGGCGTCAATCGGTTACAGAAGCGACGTAATCGATGATTTGAGCAACTCGGTGTAGCGCTGCCTGTACGAAGCGTTATTCTCCTCAGACGCAAACCGGTACCCCTCCGTCGCTACGACGGGTGAACGGTCCCGCACTGCACGTGATGGAAGCTCTGCCTCTGGGAGTCCCGTGTACTCACACGTCGGGGTTGACGCCTCGGGCCTGGCTACGCTGCGCGCAACGGTCCTGGACCGCTTGCGCGGCTTCGTCCCCACCGCGTACGCCGTCCCCGCCCTCGCCGCCGTCCCCGCGCCCCTCGGCCCTTGCTACGCCCTGGCCGAGGGCAGCGCGGCGGTCGGCAGACGAGGCCGCTCGGGCTCGGCCGCCACGCCCACCGCACGCCGCCCGGCCGCAGACAGCGACAGCGCCCGGATGATGGATCTCGTCGAGCGCGCCCAGGCCGGCGAGGCCGACGCCTTCGGCCGCCTCTACGACCAGTACAGCGACACCGTGTACCGCTACATCTACTACCGCGTCGGCGGCAAGGCGACCGCCGAGGACCTCACCAGTGAGACGTTCCTGCGCGCCCTGCGCCGCATCGGAACGTTCACCTGGCAGGGCCGCGACTTCGGCGCCTGGCTGGTCACCATCGCCCGCAACCTGGTCGCGGACCACTTCAAATCGAGCCGATTCCGACTCGAAGTGACCACCGGCGAAATGCTCGACGCGAACGAGGTCGAGCGAAGCCCCGAGGACTCCGTCCTGGAGTCACTGTCGAACGCGGCCCTGCTCGACGCCGTACGACGGCTCAATCCTCAGCAGCAGGAGTGCGTCACCCTGCGCTTCCTGCAAGGGCTCTCGGTCGCCGAGACCGCCCGGGTGATGGGCAAGAACGAGGGCGCGATCAAGACCCTCCAGTACCGAGCCGTCCGCACCCTGGCACGGCTCCTCCCGGACGACGCCCGCTGAAACCCGTACGAACACCGGCCCGTACGAACGCCCCAGCGATCCCACACACTCAGTGACGCTCAACTCACCTTCCGTGAAAGTCCGTTGACTTCGCGGTCCGATCATCCGTCGTCCGTAACCCAAGTGCCGCGACGCTCGTTGTGCGGGATACAGGCTCCCTGTGGTCACGACCCGGCCATCGCCGATCACTCGATCGTGTGGATGCGCTCGGGGCGTGCAACCCTCAGGACCCCCTGGGGAGTCGACCGTCTTGACGAGAGGAGGTGCCGCCAGTGATCGCGAACGTATCGGCACACCGGCGGGCGAACGCCTTCGCCCTGGCCCTGGAGGAGCAGTCCGACCAGGGCACGGCGGCCGAGCAGCCCGATGGATCGGCACCGTCCCAGGCTGCGTCGGAACAGACCGAGCAGGGCCTGCTGTTGGCCCTCACCACCGGTCTCGGCGAGCTGCCCAAACCGGAGCTGGACCCCGAGGTCAAGGTCGTGCAGCGAGCACAGCTCGTGGCAGCGATGGAGGCCATGCTGCTGGAAGGCACCGCCGCGGGGGGCGAAGGTCCGGACCGTTCCGTGCCCGAGCAGCGCTCGCACCGGGCACGGGGCGCACACCGGGCGACCGGACTGGGGAAGCTGCGACCGCGTTCGCGTTTGTCCAAGGGCCTGGCCGCGGGCGGGCTCACCGTGGGCGTGGCCGCGGGAGCCTTCGGCGGCGTGGCGGCCGCCAGCTCCGACGCCCTGCCCGGTGACTCGCTCTACGGGCTCAAACGAGGCATGGAGGACATCAAACTCGGCCTGGCCCACGGCGACAGCGACCGCGGCGAGCTCTACCTCGACCAGGCGTCCACACGCCTGAGCGAGGCACGCCGGCTGATGGAGCGTGGCCGCTCGGGCCACCTCGACCACGAGTCACTGGGCGAGATCCGCCGCGCCCTGTCCGGCATGCAGCACGACGCCTCCGAGGGCCACCGCCTGCTGTACGAGGCGTACGAGCGGGACGGTTCGCTGGGCCCCATCCAGGCCCTGTCCGCCTTCGCCCAGTCGCACCGCGAGGCCTGGGGCGCACTGCGCGACCGACTGCCCGTCCAGCTCGGCGACGTCAGTCAGCAGGTCTCGTCGGTGTTCGCCGCCATAGACGAGGAGGTCGACCCGCTGCTCCCGGGAGCCCCGGCGAAGGAGGGCACGGGCCGTCACCGGGGTGCCAGTTCGGACGCCCCCGGCTCGTCGTCCGGCACGGACCGTCCGGCGCCCAGCGCCAGCAGCGGCTCCACCACCGGCAGCCACAGCAGCGGCAAGCCGAAGCCGTCCAGCTCCAGCAGTACCGGCGAGGGTCTGCTCGGCGGCACCACGGGCGGTCTCCTGGACCCGCCCAAGGACACCACCAGCTCGTCCCCGTCGGCCGGCAAGTCCAGCCCGACGAGCGGCGCGCCGGACGTCACCCTGCCGCCGCTGCTGCCCGGTCTCCTGCCGGGCCTGGGCATCAACGGCGAGGACAGCAGGTAACTC
Source organism: Streptomyces sp. GbtcB7 (assembly GCF_019091445.1). Classification (NCBI taxonomy): domain Bacteria; kingdom Bacillati; phylum Actinomycetota; class Actinomycetes; order Kitasatosporales; family Streptomycetaceae; genus Streptomyces; species Streptomyces sp. GbtcB7. Next base: position 8,679 of record NZ_JAGXJM010000013.1, on the reverse strand, counting down.
CGCTACGTGGCTGGGGGCGCCCTTCTCAGGAAGGGCGCCCCCAGCCACGTACGTCCGTCGCCGGTGGAACGTCCGGCGGAACATCCGTCAGAAGAAGACCGACCGGCGCTGCACCAGCAGCTTGTACAACGTGTGCTGGATCTGCTCCCTAACCTGGTCCGTCAGGTTGAACATCAGCATCGGGTCCTCGGCGGCCTCCGGCGGATAGCCGTCCGTGGGGATCGGCTCGCCGAACTGGATCGTCCACTTCGTGGGAAGCGGGACGGCGCCCAGCGGACCCAGCCACGGGAAGGTCGGCGTGATCGGGAAGTACGGGAAACCCAGCAGCCGCGCCAACGTCTTCGCGTTGCCGATCATCGGGTAGATCTCCTCCGCGCCGACGATCGAGCACGGAATGATCGGGGCGCCCTGCCGCAGAGCCGTCGACACGAACCCGCCCCGGCCGAAGCGCTGGAGCTTGTAGCGCTCCCCGAACGGCTTGCCGATGCCCTTGAAGCCCTCCGGCATCACACCGACCAGCTCACCGCGCTCCAGGAGCCGTTCGGCGTCCTCGGCGCAGGCCAGGGTGTGCCCGGCCTTGCGGGCCAGCTCGTTGACCACCGGCAGCATGAAGACCAGGTCGGCCGCGAGAAGGCGCAGATGGCGGCTCTCGGGGTGGTTGTCGTGGACGGCGACCTGCATCATCAGGCCGTCCAGCGGGAGGGTGCCCGAGTGGTTGGCGACGATCAGCGCGCCGCCGTCGGTCGGGATGTTCTCGATGCCCTTCACCTCGACCCGGAAGTACTTCTCGTACAGCGGCCGGATCAGGGACATCAGGACCTGCTCGGTGAGCTCCTGGTCGTACCCGAAGTCGTCGATCTCGTAGTCACCGGTGAGGCGCCGGCGCAGGAAGGCGAGACCACCGGCGACGCGCCGTTCCAGCCCGCCGCTCACCCGCGCCTGTGACGTCGACGGCGCGTTGTTCGGCGTCGACGGCTGAGGCGGCTGTTCCTCACGCGTCACAGGAACATCATCCTGCGGGAAGGCCCGGCCAGGCAGGGGCTGGACCTCACGTACCACCACGGGATCGCCCTTGCGCCGGCTCCCCGCGGCCCGCCGCCGCGGCGGGCGCTGCACAGCACCCCCGCGCGACCGGTCGTCGTCGAACGGAATGACCTTGGCGTCCGCCATCGTCGATGCGCTCCTCAGTTGGCGCTCAGTGTCGGGGGGTGGCCGCCGCCCACGAAACGCAGCGCGGCGATCCGGTCGACGGCCCCCGCGAGGGCCTCGGGGGGCAGGAGTCCGGGCCCCCGGCTGCGTGCGAAGTCCGCGAAGGTCTCCGCGGTCGAGTATCTCGGTTTGTAGCCCAGCGTCTCGCGCATCTGGTTAGTCGACACGACCCTGCCGTGGGTGAGCAGCCGCAGCTGCTCCGGCGAGAAGTCCGTCACGCCCAGGGTACGCACCGCCGTGCCCGCCCAGCTGAGCGCCGGCAGCAGCAGAGGCACCGTGGGGCGGCCCAGGCGTCGAGCGCACTGCGAGAGCAACAGGACACCGTCTCCGGCGATGTTGAAGGTGCCGCTGTTGAGCGTGCCGCGCTGTGGGTCGTGCGAGGCGATCCGCAGGACCTCGATCACATCGTCCTCGTGCACGAACTGCAGCCGCGGGTCGTAGCCGAAGACGGTCGGCAGCACCGGCAGCGCGAAGTACGAGGCGAGCGGCGAGTCAGCGCTCGGCCCGAGGATGTTCGCGAACCGCAGCACGCACACGGCGACGTCGGGCCGCCGCCGCGCGAAGCCACGCACATACCCCTCGACCTCCACCGTGTCCTTCGCGAAGCCGCCGCTGGGCAGCGACTTGGGCGGGGTGGTCTCGGTGAACACGGCCGGATCTCGCGGCGCGGACCCGTAGACGTTCGTACTGGACTTCACGACGAGCCGCTTGACCGACGGGGACTTCTGGCAGGCGCCCAGCAGCTGCATGGTGCCGATGACGTTGGTCTCCTTGACCGTCGTCCGGCTGCCGCCACCCAGCGCGATGCCCGTCACGTCCATGTGGACGACCGTGTCGACGGAGTGCTCGGCGAGCACGCGGGCGATCGTGGGCTGGCGGATGTCGGCCTGGACGAACTCGGCCTCGCCCAGATGGTGCTCGGGCAGCACCGCGTCCACGGCGATCACCCGGTCCACCTGAGGGTCACGCTGGATCCGTCGTACGAACCGGCCTCCCAGCTGACGGGCCACTCCGGTGACGAGCACGACCTTCCCCAAGATCAGCGCCTCTCTTCCCGTTCTGGACGTGAGCCGACGTAGCTCTGCTCGTACCCTGCCGTGTTCCCCGTGTGCCGCCAACCTAGCGGGTTGATGTTGCGCTGTGATGACCACCCGATGCACGAAGTGACGACAGCCACGAACGTACGATCAGACCAAGCCACACGGCACATGGGCGTATGCACAGCATCGCCCTCCGGGGCCCTGGCGCAGGAGACGCGCGCCCGCTCCCCACGGAAAGTACCCGCTCTGGGCGAAAGCCGCCGCGACGACGGAGGCCGGTACGCCGAGAGCCTGGCCGGAAAACGGCTGTGGCCCCCCACCGGCCGGTGGGGGGCCACAGAGCGCGCCGTTCGCAGCGCTCGCACAAGCGCAAGGACGAGCCCCGCGATGCGGGGCACGGTCTTACTTCTTGTTGCGACGCTGAACGCGAGTGCGCTTGAGCAGCTTGCGGTGCTTCTTCTTGGCCATCCGCTTGCGCCGCTTCTTGATAACAGAGCCCACGACTACCCTCGCTCACTTCTCTTTACTCGGTGCTGGGCTGCATGGGCCCATACGACCTATGAGGGGCCAGCCTACCCGTCCGAGCGCTGAGGTCGTAATCGAGGGGATCCGAGTGGATTCCCGAGGCGACCACAAGGGTCTCTCGGGAACCCCTCGAAGCAACCGTCAGGCTGTCTCCACCCCCACATAGCTCTCGCGGAGGTACTCGTGAACCGCTTGCTCCGGCACCCGGAAGGACCTCCCCACCCGGATCGCCGGCAGATGACCGCTGTGCACCAAGCGGTACACGGTCATCTTCGACACTCGCATCACCGAGGCGACTTCCGCCACGGTAAGGAACTGAACCTCGTTCAGAGGCCTCTCGCCAGCTGCAGCCATGACACACCTGAACCTTCCGCACTCGACGGCCACCGGCTTCCCCTTCCGGTGACTCTTCGTCGTTGCGTGCTCACTCCCCAATGTAGGGGCGGGTGATGCGAGTGGGGAAGAGGAGATGGCATCGGCCGCCTACTGTGACAGACACGCTCGATTGAGTACATAGCGAGTAAGCGGTCGGTAGTAATCAGACCGCACAGCGTCATCAAGCGGAACGACGACGGACACCCGCCCCTCTGCCTCTCCGACGAAGAGCGCAGGATCGTCCGTATCGGCCAGCCCCATGGCCTCGAACCCCAGCTGACCTGCTCCGCAGACCCAGCCGTGGTCCCCGATGACGAGTTCCGGGAGCGGCCCGCCACCCTCCGCGGCGGCCGCCAGAACGGTCCGAACCGGCAGCGGTGAGTGGGTATGTGCGCCGGTCGCACCACCGGGGGCTTGCGCGCCGGGTTCGCGTACCAGCGCGACACCTTGTACGTAGTCAAGGTTGTACGTGCGTAGGCCGAACCGGGTCGTTATGTCGACAGAGCTACCCTGCGCGGGGGTGAGGACGGTACATCCCGCCGCCGACAGGGCGTCCGCAAGGGCGGCGTAGAAACCGAGCAGACGGTGCGGGTGACCGGTCCCGAGGAGTACCGGCTCGCGCCTGCGGGCCGCCGTTCCGAGTCGCGCCGCGAAGGAATCGAGCGCGACCAGAGTCCGCTCAGGGTCGATCACATCATGCCCACTCGTGTGCGCCGGATCGGCCGAAACTCCACACTTGTCGGCCATCAACTCGATCAGGTCCCGCTGCTCCCACGTCCACTCGGGATCGAGCCCGAGCAGCACCCGGGGATCGCGGGCCGCGAAGAGCCGATAGCTCCGCAGACTCTCCTCACGCGAGGTGGCAACGGGCCCGGCCAACCGGGCCGCCAGCAGGTGCGCACGTAATGCTCCGGTGCTCAACACGACAGCGATGCTGACGCACATACCCCCCCTTCACCCCGAATTTCCCGAAAACGCCCCACAGTTGGCGTAATGCACACTCTGGCCCCTATCCCCCGACAGAGCCCCAGACGGAAAGAAGGCCGAACGCACCAGGACACCCAGGACGCAGCCCCAGACGGGGTACGGGAACACGGCCGCCGCGGGGGTCCGGGACGGAGCCCGGCCGGGGGCCGGCCTCGGGGGTGCGGGGGTGCAGCCCCGCAGGGGATCCGCGGGCAGGCCTCGGGGATCCGGGGCGCAGCCCTCAGGGGGTGTGGCGCAGCCCACAGGGGGTGTAGGGGCGCAGCCCCGCCGAGGTCGAAAGGGCGCAGCCCCCAGGGGGTCCAGGGACGCAGCCTCGCCAGAGATCCGGGGGCGGAGCCCCGCAGGGGGTGCAGGGGCGGAGCCCCTCCGGGGGTCCGGGGGCGCAGCTCCCAGGGGGTGCAGGGGCGCAGCCCCGCCGGGGTCGAAGAGGCGCAGCCCCTCCGGGGGTCCGGGGGCGCAGCCGGGGTGCAGGGGCGCAGCCCCGTCGGGGTCGAAGGGGCGGAGCCCCTGGGGATGGGTCGGGTAGGGGCGGCGGGGGCGAAGAAGGGTCAGGGCAGAAGGCCTCGTAGGGGGAACACCGCGCGGCGCGTCGCGACAATCGCCTGGTCGAGACGGTCGGCCGGGTCATACCCGGACTCCCACCCCTTCCAGGACACGGGCCACCGCCCGTCCGTCATCCGCACGGGCGCCAACTGCCGCGTACGAGCGAAGACCTCCTGCCGCCAGCTCTCGGGAATCACCGTCTCGGGATCGATGGGCCGCCCCGCCGCGACGGCGACCAGATGCGTCCACGACCGCGGCACGACGTCCACGACCGCGTACCCGCCCCCGCCCAACGCGACCCACCGCCCGTCGGCGTACTCGTGCGCCAGGTCGTGACAGGCGACCTGCACGGCCCGCTGCGCGTCGAGCGAGACGGCCAGATGAGCGAGCGGGTCCTCGAAGTGGGTGTCGGCACCGTGCTGGGTGACCAGTACCTGCGGCCGGAACTCGGCGACGAGCTCAGGCACCACGGAGTGGAACGCCCGCAGCCACCCCGCGTCCCCGGTCCCGGCCGGCAGCGCGACATTGACGGCGGAGCCCTCCGCCGAGGAGCCCCCCGTCTCCTCCGGCCACCCGGTCTGCGGGAACAGTGTCCGCGGATGCTCGTGCAGCGAGATCGTCAGAACCCGGGGGTCCTCCCAGAACGCCGCCTGCACCCCGTCCCCGTGATGCACATCGACATCCACGTACGCGACCCGCTCGGCCCCCAGCTCCAGCAGCCGCGCGATCGCGAGCGAGGCGTCGTTGTAGATGCAGAACCCGGACGCCCCACCCGGCATCGCATGGTGCAGCCCACCCGCGAAGTTCACCGCGTGCAGCGCGTCCCCGTGCCACACCGCCTCCGCCGCCCCGACCGACTGCCCGGCGATCATCGCCGACACCTCGTGCATTCCCGCGAAGGCGGGATCATCCATGGTCCCGAGCCCGTACGAGGCATCCGCGGCCCCCGGATCCACCGACGCGGCCTTGACCGCCTCGACATAGTCCTCACGATGCACGAGCCGCAGCGTCGACTCCCCGGCCGGCTTCGCCGCGACGACATCCACCTCCCGATCGAGCCCGAAGGCATCGACCAGTCGCCGGGTCAGCGCCAGCCGGACCGGATCCATCGGATGGTCCGGGCCGAAGTCATAGCCCGTTACTGCCTCGTCCCACATCAGCTGTGCGCGGCCGCTCATGTCCGTCACCGTATCGGTCCGGTTCGGGCGCGAACGAGCGGGCGTACCCCAAGGTCGCCAAGACCAACACCATCGGTACAAGCATGGCGCCCCGGTAGTTCCAGGCGTCGCCCAGCGCCCCCACCAACGGAGAACCGATCAAGAACCCGACGTAATTGAAGATGTTCAGCCGTGCGATGGCAGCGTCCGAAGCCCCGGGAAACAACCGTCCGGCCGCCGCGAACGTCTGCGGCACCAGCACACACAACCCCAGCCCCAGCAACGTGAACCCGAGCATCCCGACCCACGCCCCCGGCGCCACCGCCACCACCGCGAACCCCAGCGCCGCCACGACCGCCCCCAGCCGTACGACGGCCACCGCCCCGAACCGCCGCACCCCGAAGTCCCCGACGGCCCGCCCCACCAGCGTCATCACCATGTAGACGTTGTAGGGAACGGTCGCCAACTGCTCCGAACTGCCCAGCACATCCTGCAGATACTTCGCACTCCAGTTTGAAACCGTCGAGTCCCCGATGTACGCGAACGTCATCACCAGACACAACGGCAACAGCAGCCTGAAGACCAGGGCCCCACTCTTGCCACCGGCATCGGCCTCAAGACCAGGGGCGGCGTCCCCGTCGACGTACCACCGACTCCCCACGAACGCCGCCGGCAGCAGCACCAGCACCACCGGCAGATAGGACACGAAGAGCGAGAGATGCCAGTGCGCCCCCACCCACGCCAGCGAGGCGCCCACGATCCCGCCCAGGCTGTACGTGGCGTGGAAACCGAGCATGATGCTGCGCCCGTACGTCCGCTGGAGACTCACCCCGAGCATGTTCATGGACGCGTCGAGCGCGCCGACCGCGAGCCCGAAGGCGCCGAGCGCGACCGCCAGTTCGACCAGCCGGTCCCCAGACCCGACCCCGAGCAGCGCCAGGAGCACGACGGGCTGGGACCAGCGCAGCAGCCGACTGGGCCGTATTCGCTTCACCAGCTGTTCGGTCGTCACGCTGCCGACCCCGGCGAGGATCGGCACGGCGGCCAGGAACGCGGGCAACAGCGCGTCGGAGACGCCGTACCGGTCCTGGATGGCCGGAATGCGCGTCACGAGCAGGGCAAAGGTGGCGCCCTGAGCGAAGAAGCTGAACGCCAAAGAGGCCCTACCGCGCCGCAGCACATCTGTCATGGCGGCGAGCGTAGGGCCCAGGCATACCGGTGGGTAGATCCAGCCGAAGATGAATTTTGCTCAACTCTTCGGCTGGACGGTCCCGGCGACCTCGTTCTCCAGCAGCTTCTCCATCGGAACGACCGCCAGCTGCCCACCGACCAGGATGGCCACCGCGATCGCACCGACCATCACGACCGTGCCCAGCCAGACCATCGTGTCGACCGGCAGGGTGTACGCGCCCACGACCCGCGCGACGCACTCCCCGAGCAGCGCCACGCCCCAGACCAGGGAGAAGGTCCGCTCGGCCTTCCGGAACCGCGGGGAGCCGGCCGCCAGTCGGTCCCACGCGGCGCTCTTCGCCGCGTCGCCCTTGATGAGGAACGGCTTCATGCCCGCCGTCATCATCGGCCTGCCGAGCTTCACGGACACCAGGATGCCGATGCCGACCGCGCTGCTGACCCCGCTGTCCTTGGCCAGCATCAGCCGCGGGTCACCGGCGACGAGGCTGAGCGCCAGCCCGACGACGTTGACGAACAGAATGAGCCCGGCCAGGGCGTTGGCCTTGCGCTCCTTCACCGCGCCCCACACGGTCCGCACCGCCGGCACCACGCTGCTCCAGCCGAGGGCCGCCATGGTGCTCATGCCGAACCCGTTCTTGAGGAGGTAGTACGACCCGACGGGCACCGCCACGTCGAGAATCAGCGGCAGGAAGCTGGGCCTGGCGGCGGCATCGGCGCTCGTGGCGGCCGGTGCCTCGACGGTGGTCGCTCCAGTGCTGGTCTCGATGGCCGTGATGCTCATGATCGGGTCCCTCCGTCGTCGCTGTGTACGTCCCGTTCCGATGTACTCAGCTTCGCGGTCGGACCCCACTCGCCAACAGAAACGATCGTCCGGAGCTCGGCGTGACAAATGTCAGTGCCGCGCCATGGATGCCGTCATACGAGCAGGTCAGCCAACTCGCCCAGCTCGGAGAAGAGTTGAGTGGCACCGGTGAGCTTGGCGGCCGGCGTCATGGCGGTGAACCCGTACACGTCCATCCCCGCGGCGTTCGCCGCCCGCACCCCGAGCGGACTGTCCTCCACGACGACACAGCGCTCCGGCGCCACGCCCATCCGCTCGGCCGCGTAAAGAAACAGATCGGGGGCCGGCTTGCCCCGCCCCACATCCTGCGAACTGAAGACACGCCCCTCGTCGAACCATCGGTCGAGCCCGGTCTTCCGATGCCCCACCCGGATCCGCTCATGGCTCCCGGAGGAGGCCACGCAGTACGGGACCTCGTCCGCGGCCAGCTTCTCCAACAACTGCACGGCGCCGGGAACGGGTTGCAGCTCCCGCTCGAAGGCGGCGAACACCCGCCCGTGAAAGACGTCGTCGAAGTCCTCCGGCAGCCGCTGCCCGCTCCGCTCCTGGACGAGCTCGTGGATGCGGTGCATGGCAGACCCCATGTAGTCGCGGATGGACTCCTCGCACGAGGTCGGATGCCCGAGTTCGGTCAGATAGGCGGCCAGGATCGTGTTGGAGATCGGCTCACTGTCCACGAGGACGCCGTCATTGTCGAAGATCACCAAGTCATAGCGCATGACAAAACACTAGACCCCCGAACGCAGAAAACCCCCGTACCGATTTCCCGGTACGGGGGTTCTCCCTACAATTAGTTCGGCGGCGTCCTACT
>NZ_JAGXJM010000129.1:0-642 GCF_019091445.1 Streptomyces sp. GbtcB7 | reverse complement strand
GCCGAGTACGTGGCCGCGCCCGCGTCGGACCTCGCACGCAAGCCGGCCGGCATCGATCACGTGCACGCCGCCGGGGCGCCCATGGCCGGGCTGACGGCGTGGCAGTTCCTGATCGAACTCGGACACGATCACCCCTCGCCTTTCCAGGCGGCGCAGCATCGCCCGACGGCACTCGACGCCGACACGAGGGTGCTCATCAACGGCGCCGCCGGCGGCGTGGGGCACTTCGCACTACAGCTGGCGAAATGGAAGGGCGCACGTGTCATCGCGGTGGCATCGGGCGCGCATGAATCGTTCCTGAGCGAACTTGGTGCCGACCAGTTCATCGACTACACCAAGGGTCGTCCCGAGGAAGTGGTGCACGACGTCGACCTCGTTCTCGACACCGTCGGCGGCCCCGACAGCAAACGCTTCCTGCGCACGCTCAAGCGCGGCGGCGTCCAGTTCCCCGTACTTCCCGGGGACTTCGACGAAGAAGAGACCGCGAAGCTGGGCGTCACGGTCTCGAGCGCCCAGGTCCGCTCGAACGGTACGCAACTCGCCGAACTGGGACGCCTGCTCGACGCGGGCACGGTCCGCGTCGCGATCGACAGCACGTTTGCGCTCGCGGATGCCCGAGCCGCGCACGAACGCGCCGCCCGA
>NZ_JAGXJM010000128.1:0-667 GCF_019091445.1 Streptomyces sp. GbtcB7 | reverse complement strand
TTTTCTCCTGCCCGCGCTGCGGGATAAGCTTATTCGGATCAGCGATCCACATAACTGGACCAGTGATCCGAATATATGGACCACTGATCCGGATAGTCAAGAGGGACAGATGCGGGCCGACGCCAGGAAGAACCGCGACCACGTGCTCACAGTCGCGGGCACCGCCATCACCGAGCAGGGTGTCGACGTATCACTGCGCGACATCGCGCGCAGGGCCGACGTCGGGCTCGCGACACTGCTGCGTCACTTCCCGACGCGCGAGGCACTGCTCGATGCCCTGCTCCGCACGAGCTTCGACGAGCTGGCGGCACAGGCAGCCGAGCTCGAAACGTTGAGCTCGCCCGAAGATGCTCTCGTTTCGTGGCTACGCGACTGCGTCGCGTGGACAACTGAGTATCGGGGCGTGACCGTGCTGATGGCAGCCGCCATCGAGGACACCGAGTCCGCACTCCACGCTTCGTGCGTCACCTTGCGCGCGGCCGGTGCGCGGCTCCTCGCCCGTGCCCAGGCCGCGGGCGCAGCGCGGACCGACATTGATGGCACCGATCTGTTCGCGCTGGTAGCGGCGCTCGCTTGGCTCGGCGATCAACCCTCGCTCGCGCCACGCGCCGACCACCTCTTCGAGGTTGTCGCGAGCGCGATTCTGACGAGCGCAGGGAGCGGCGAT
>NZ_JAGXJM010000127.1:0-732 GCF_019091445.1 Streptomyces sp. GbtcB7 | reverse complement strand
CGACGCTCCCACGGCTTGTAGGCACACGGTTTCAGGTACTATTTCACTCCGCTCCCGCGGTACTTTTCACCATTCCCTCACGGTACTATCCGCTATCGGTCACCAGGGAATATTTAGGCTTAGCGGGTGGTCCCGCCAGATTCACACGGGATTTCTCGGGCCCCGTGCTACTTGGGTGTTTCTCAAACGAGCCGTTGACGTTTCGACTACGGGGGTCTTACCCTCTACGCCGGACCTTTCGCATGTCCTTCGCCTACATCAACGGTTTCTGACTCGTCTCACGGCCGGCAGACCGTGAAAGAGAAATCCCACAACCCCACATACGCAACCCCTGCCGGGTCTCACACGCATATGGTTTGGCCTCATCCAGTTTCGCTCGCCACTACTCCCGGAATCACGGTTGTTTTCTCTTCCTGCGGGTACTGAGATGTTTCACTTCCCCGCGTTCCCTCCACATACCCTATGTGTTCAGGTATGGGTGACAGCCCATGACGACTGCCGGGTTTCCCCATTCGGAAACCCCCGGATCAAAGCCTGGTTGACGACTCCCCGGGGACTATCGTGGCCTCCCACGTCCTTCATCGGTTCCTGGTGCCAAGGCATCCACCGTGCGCCCTTAAAAACTTGGCCACAGATGCTCGCGTCCACTGTGCAGTTCTCAAACAACGACCAACCACCCATCACCCCGAACCTTCCGGTTCGAGTGCACTGGGGCCGGCACTGAAGGCAGCC
>NZ_JAGXJM010000126.1:0-737 GCF_019091445.1 Streptomyces sp. GbtcB7 | reverse complement strand
GCATCACCGGCGTCACCTACATCGCCGCCGCCAACCGCCACCACGCCTGACGACTTTGCCGGAGCCCTGGGTGCCCATCGCACTACTCAAGGTAGTGGATGTCGTCTCCCGGGGATACGGGCGGCGGCTGCGGCGACGGTTGCCAGGTCTTCGCTCGAGAAGCCGGCGCGACTCAGCACCGCCAGGGATTTGTTCGTTGCCAGCGTGCACAACGCCAGTTCTGCCGCCTCCTGATCATCGGCCCCCGCCGCCAGCAACGCCTGCTCCAGCATCGCCCGCAAACCGTCGATCATGGCGCGGACCATCATCCGGCCCTCCGCGTCGAGGGCCGGGAACTGCGTTGCCGACACCGTGAGCAGGCAGCCATCCGGGACCGTCGGGTCGGCGATGCGATTCAGGGTGACCTGCAGGTAGGCGGCCACAACGGCGCTCGGGCTCGGGTGGGGGCCGGACAGTGCCTGGTCGTACAGCGGGTGGTAGGTCCGCGCGTACCGTTGGAGGCTTTTCCGGAAGAGGGTGCTCTTGTCGCCGAAGGTGCCGTAGAGCGAGCTCCGGCCCAGGCCCGTGCCCTCGGTCAGGCGGCCGATCGAGGCCTCCGAATAGCCCCAGCGCCAGAAGACGTGCATCGCGCGTCGTAGCGCCTCGTCCACGTCGAATTGCTTGCGGCCCGCCATGGTTGGTCAGCCTACACATCTTGCACCGACCGTTTCAAGATGGGTATGGTCGCCGGCATGACA
>NZ_JAGXJM010000125.1:0-773 GCF_019091445.1 Streptomyces sp. GbtcB7 | reverse complement strand
GCCGAATTCGACGGACGCCCCCTCTACGAACACGCGGACCCACAGCGGGCCGCCCACCCCGACTGGGGCACCCTCGAATTCGACTACGGCCGCCGCGAGGTACGCAACTTCCTCGTCGCCAACGCCGTGTACTGGTGCGAGGAGTTCCACATCGACGGCCTGCGCGTCGACGCCGTCGCCTCGATGCTCTACCTCGACTACTCACGCGAACCAGGACAGTGGACCCCCAACGAACACGGCGGCCGGGAGAACCTCGACGCCGTCGCCTTCCTCCAGGAGATGAACGCCACCGTCTACCGCCGCGCACCCGGCGTCATGACGATCGCCGAGGAGTCCACCGCCTGGGACGGCGTCACGCGGTCGACCTCGGACGGTGGGCTGGGATTCGGTCTGAAATGGAACATGGGGTGGATGCACGACTCGCTCGAGTACATCGCCCATGACCCCGTGCACCGCAAGTACCACCACAACGAGATGACGTTCTCGATGGTGTACGCCTACAGCGAGAACTACGTCCTGCCCATCTCCCACGACGAGGTCGTCCACGGCAAACGCTCACTCGTGTCGAAAATGCCCGGCGACTGGTGGCAACAACGCGCCACCACCCGCGCCTACCTCGGCTTCATGTGGGCCCACCCCGGCAAACAACTCCTCTTCATGGGACAGGAATTCGCCCAGGGCGCCGAATGGTCCGAGACCCACGGCCCCGACTGGTGGCTCCTGGACCCCGCCTACCCCGCCGAACCCGACCACCGCGGCGTACGCGACCTCGT
>NZ_JAGXJM010000124.1:0-817 GCF_019091445.1 Streptomyces sp. GbtcB7 | reverse complement strand
GGACGAATGGGTGATCGCCGGCGGAGTGGAGTCTATGTCCCGGGTGCCGATCACTTCGGACGGCGGCGCCTGGTTCAACGACCCGGCCACCAACTACGACACGTACTTCGTGCCGCAGGGCATCGCCGCCGATCTGATCGCGACCGTCGAGGGTTTCTCCCGCGAGGATGTCGACACCTATGCCGCGAGGTCCCAGGAACGGGCCGCCGAAGCCTGGCGGAACAACTGGTTCGCGCAGTCCGTCATCCCGGTGACCGATCAGAACGGACTCGTCGTACTCGACCATGACGAGCACATGCGCGCGGGGTCGACCGTGGAGAGCCTGGGCCGACTGCCGCTGTCCTTCGAACAGATGGGAGAGGTGGGCGGGTTCGACGCGGTGGCCCTGCAGAAGTACCACTGGCTGGAGAGGATCAACCATGTGCACGGGCCGGGCAACTCCTCCGGAATCGTGGACGGTTCCGCGCTCGTACTCCTTGGCAGCGAGCAGGCGGGCCGTGATCTCGGGCTCACTCCGAGGGGCAGGATCGTAGCCACCGCCACCTCCGGCGCGGACTCGACCATCATGCTCACGGGCCCCACACCGGCGACCGAGAAGCTTCTCGCGCACACCGGTCTGACCGTGGACGACATCGATCTGTTCGAACTCAACGAGGCGTTCGCCGCCGTGGTCCTCAAGTACCAGAAGGACTTGGGTATCGCGGACGAGAAGCTCAACGTCAACGGGGGCGCCATCGCCATGGGCCGCGCCAAGCGCACCATGGGGCCCCTGGGCCAGGGCGCACGGCAACTCGAAGCCCTGGTCCTCGGCGCGCTC
>NZ_JAGXJM010000123.1:0-871 GCF_019091445.1 Streptomyces sp. GbtcB7 | reverse complement strand
TTCCGCTCCCGGTTCGTGATCGAGCCGCTGGAGCCGGGCTTCGGCTACACCCTCGGCAACTCCCTGCGTCGCACGCTCCTCTCCTCGATTCCGGGTGCGGCGGTCACGTCCATCCGCATCGACGGCGTTCTGCACGAGTTCACCACCGTGCCGGGCGTCAAGGAGGACGTCACCGACCTGATCCTCAACATCAAGCAGCTGGTCGTCTCCTCGGAGCACGACGAGCCGGTCGTGATGTACCTGCGCAAGCAGGGCCCGGGTCTGGTCACCGCCGCCGACATCGCGCCCCCGGCCGGTGTCGAGGTGCACAACCCCGACCTCGTCCTCGCCACGCTCAACGGCAAGGGCAAGCTGGAGATGGAGCTGACCGTCGAGCGCGGTCGCGGCTACGTCTCCGCCGTTCAGAACAAGCAGGTCGGTCAGGAGATCGGGCGCATCCCGGTCGACTCGATCTACTCGCCGGTGCTGAAGGTCACGTACAAGGTCGAGGCGACCCGTGTCGAGCAGCGCACCGACTTCGACAAGCTGATCGTCGACGTCGAGACCAAGCAGGCCATGCGTCCCCGTGACGCCATGGCGTCGGCCGGTAAGACCCTGGTCGAGCTGTTCGGTCTGGCGCGCGAGCTCAACATCGACGCCGAGGGCATCGACATGGGCCCGTCCCCCACGGACGCCGCCCTCGCCGCGGACCTCGCGCTGCCGATCGAGGAGCTCGAGCTCACCGTTCGTTCCTACAACTGCCTCAAGCGTGAGGGCATCCACTCCGTGGGTGAGCTCGTCGCCCGCTCCGAGGCCGACCTCCTGGACATCCGCAACTTCGGTGCGAAGTCCATCGACGAGGTCAAGGCGAAGCTGGCCGGCATGGGCCTGG
>NZ_JAGXJM010000122.1:0-893 GCF_019091445.1 Streptomyces sp. GbtcB7 | reverse complement strand
TAACTGGCTCTAACAAAAGCTGTTGATCATGCGACTGTTGGCTTGTCTGCTCGTTGGTCTGGTCGTGGGGAAACGTCAGTCGAGGCCGTGGATCGTGTCGGATGAACTGTGGTCGCTCATCGAGCCGTTGCTGCCCGCGCCGGGACCGAAGCTGGTGGAAGGCAGACCTCGAGTGCCGGACCGGCAGGCACTGTGCGGGATCCTGTTTCGTGCTGCACACCGGCATCCAGTGGGAGTACCTGCCGCAGGAGTTGGGCTTCGGCTCGGGAATGACCTGCTGGCGACGGCTGGCCGCCTGGAACGAGGCCGGCGTCTGGGACCAGTTACACGTGGTGCTGCTGAAGGAACTGCGGTCGAGGAACCAGCTGGACTGGTCGCGGGCGGTGATCGACTCCTCCCACGTCCGGGCTGCTCGGCGGGGCCCCAAAGCGGTCCCAGCCCCGTCGACCGCGCACGGCCGGGCAGCAAGCACCACCTCATCGTCGACGGGCAGGGCATCCCGCTCGCGGTAACGCTGACCGGCGGAAATCGCAACGATGTCACCCAGCTCCTGCCCCTGCTCGACAAGATCCCGGCGGTCGCCGGCCTGGTCGGCAGACCTCGCCGACGGCCCGACGCGCTGCTGGCCGACCGCGGCTACGACCATGACAAGTACCGCCGCCTGCTCTGGCAACGCGGGATCCGCCCCGTGATCGCGAAACGAGGCCAGCCACACGGCTCCGGCCTGGGCATCTTCCGCTACGTCGTCGAGCGCACAATCTCCTGGCTGCACGGCTTCCGCCGCCTGCGCATCCGCTGGGAACGGCGTGACGACATCCACGAAGCTTTCCTCGGTCTCGCCGTCTGCCTGATCACCCACCGACACGTACAGCGGCTTTGTTAGGGCCAGTAAG
>NZ_JAGXJM010000121.1:0-984 GCF_019091445.1 Streptomyces sp. GbtcB7 | reverse complement strand
CTACCTCGACATCACGATCCAAACGGTGCGTCGGCCGCCGGACGCGAAGGGCTTCGTCGTCCTTCCCCGCCGCTGGGTGGTTGAACGATCATGGTTGTGGATCATGAGGGCCCGCCGGCACTGCCGCGACGATGAACGGCTCCCTGAGATGAGCGAATCGTTGATCGCGTGGGCGGCTGTCACCTTGATGACGAGGCGTTTGACCCGCCGCAGGACCCGGCCTGCCGAACGGCGTGACGTCGGCCCGTGCTACCTCGCGCAGGCCGCCTGACGCAGGTGCTCGCCCCGGCAGTTCCGCATCAGCGCGACCCCTGGGCGCGGCACTGCCCTGTCCGGGGCTCCCCACCACGCGTTGAGTCACGGATGGAACCGCCACCGGCCTTCAGAAATGACATCCACCTTGCCGTCCCTGACGCGAACGGCCGTCTCGTCATCGATGAAGTAGATCGGGAAGTCCGCCCGCGCAGCGATGCGATCAGCCCAGGCGTCGTCCCGCTCGGGGAAATCCGGCGAGTACAGGTGGGGCTTGAGATACCAGTCGAAGAGGCCGAACGGCGGCTCCACGGTCGTCGCGCCGAGCACGTGGAGGTCCGTGGTGTCCCCGATGACGTCGGCGGAGTGTCCGGTGAGATTACGGCTGAAGATCATTGATCCGGCGCTGACCCCCACATAGACCCGGTTCTCCAGCGCCTCCAGGAAGCCGTCGGCCAGGCCGTTGCCGGTGATGCTGCGCGCGAGGTGGTAGTGGCTGCCGCCCTCGACATAGATGACGTCGGCGTGGAGCAGCCGGTCGAGCACCATCTGGCGGGGCAGGCCGTTCAGCTCCAGGACGTCGAACTCCCGCCAGCCGAGGCCGTGCAGCCGGTTCATGTCCGCGACGAACCACCCGTGGTCCCCGGGCTCGGCGACTGACGCCGTGGGAACGAACACGACGTTCGCCGATCCGAACGGCTTACCCAGCATGTCCCGCAGCGCATCCCGCAG
>NZ_JAGXJM010000120.1:0-1154 GCF_019091445.1 Streptomyces sp. GbtcB7 | reverse complement strand
CCCGTGACGCCGAAGATGACCAGGCCCGACGGCCCCGCGATACGCGGGAGCCGTCGGTCTGCGGGGTCACGCAGCGGGTTGCTGCTTGACAAGGTTTCAGCCCTCCGAAGGGGCGAGGCGCTTGAGCTCTGCCTCTGTGGACTTGAGCAGGTCGTTCCAGGACGCCGCGAACTTCTCGACGCCCTCGTCCTCCAGGAGCTGGACCACGTCGTCGTACGCGATCCCGAGCTTCTCGACCGCGTCGAGCTCGGCGCGGGACTGCTCGTACGTACCGGCGATGGTGTTGCCGGTGATGTCGCCGTGGTCCTCGGTGGCCTGCAGGGTGGCCTGCGGCATGGTGTTCACCGTGTTCGGCGCCACCAGATCGTCGACGTACAGGGTGTCCTTGTACGCCGGGTCCTTGACGCCGGTCGACGCCCACAGCGGGCGCTGCTTGTTGGCCTGCGCCTTGTCGAGGGCGGCCCAGCGGTCGGAGGAGAAGACCTCCTCGTACGCCTGGTAGGCGAGCCGGGCGTTGGCGAGAGCCGCCTTGCCGCGGGCGGCCTTGGCCTCGGGGGTGCCCAGGGCGTCGAGCCGCTTGTCGATCTCGGTGTCCACGCGGGACACGAAGAAGGACGCCACCGAGTGGATCTTGGAGAGGTCCAGACCCGCGGCCTTCGCCTTCTCCAGACCCGCCAGGTAGGCGTCCATGACCTCGCGGTAGCGCTCCAGCGAGAAGATCAGCGTGACGTTGACGCTGATGCCCCTGCCGATGACCTCGGTGATCGCGGGCAGGCCCGCCTTGGTCGCCGGGATCTTGATGAGCGTGTTCGGGCGGTCCACCAGCCAGGCCAGCTGCTTGGCCTCGGCGATGGTCGCGGCGGTGTTGTGGGCCAGCCGCGGGTCGACCTCGATGGAGACCCGGCCGTCCTGGCCCTGCGTCGCGTCGAAGACCGGGCGCAGGATGTCGGCGGCGTCACGGACGTCCGCCGTCGTGATCATGCGGATGGCCTCGTCGACGGTGACCTTGCGGGCGGCGAGATCGGCGAGCTGCTGCTCGTAGCCGTCGCCGCTGCTGATCGCCTTCTGGAAGATCGACGGGTTGGTGGTGACGCCCACGACGTGCTGCTGGTCGATCAGTTCGGCGAGATTGCCGGACGTGATCCGCTTGCGCG
>NZ_JAGXJM010000012.1:285729-287392 GCF_019091445.1 Streptomyces sp. GbtcB7 | reverse complement strand
CGCTCGCGATCCCGGCATCCCGGCACGCCCGGGCCACGCGGACAGCGATTTCGCCACGGTTGGCGATGAGCACCTTGCGCACGATGGCTCCCTCCTTGAAACAAGCCGAGTTTAGGGACTGCCGACACGACCTTTCGACCCGTCCCCAATGGTGAGCTTGCCCACACGGAGCGTGATTCGAGGCTCGCTCGACCCGCGAGATCCCTTGTCACACCGCGGTACGCAGGAATCCTTGGCTGAACCCTAGCCCTCCTGTGTGGCCAAGGTCTCTGTGAGGCCGTGCTGCGACGCACAGCGTTTCTTTGTGGAGTCCCTACGAATGGCCCAACGATTCTTTGCCCGCGGCCGAACCCTTGTCCCGGCGTTTACCCGTTAGTAGCGTTCGGGAGGTCTCGAACATACTTGGGGTAACAGCACTCGGAAGTGGGTGGGGACCGGTGGTGCGTAGACCGGTGGCGTGGGTGGCGGCGATCGTGCTCTTCGTGGAGGCGATCGGCATCGCGCTGCTGAACTGGTTCCTCGGCGTGGTCGTCGACCGCCAGGACATGTCCCTGGCGGGTCTCGACTCGGACGTGATGTCCGTCTCGTCCAAGGTCGGGGGGCTGGTCTTCGGCCTCTACTTCGCGCTGTGCGGCGTCGCCGCGCTGCTCATCGCGGTGCGCGACCGCGCCCCTGGCCTCTTCGGCCGCATCCTGCTGATCAGTGCCGCAGTGGTGCACGGTCTGCTCGGCGCGTTCACGGTGGGTCTGGTGGGCTGGGGCGCGTTCGTGTTCATGATGGTGGCGCTCGGGCTGATCGTGTTCACCCTGTTGGCCTTCGACCGCGGCGCGGGTCCCGCCGATGCCGCGCCGGGCGACGGCGCGGGCGGCGAGGACGGCAACGGAGGCACGAACGGCGGAACGAACGGGGGTATGAGCGGCGGTACCGGGGGATCCCCGGTCACGGCACCCCCGACGCCGAGCGCGTCCTGATCACTTCTCCTGTGGGGTCCACAACTCCGTGATGCCCACGCCCAGTTCGGCCAGCAGGCGGCGCACCAGCGGCAGGGAGATGCCGATGACGTTGCCGTGGTCGCCGTCGATGCCCTCGATGAAGGGGGCCGAGCGGCCGTCGAGCGTGAAGGCCCCGGCGACGTGGAGCGGCTCGCCCGAGGCGACGTACTCGGCGATCTCGGCGTCGGTCGGCTCGCCGAAGCGGACCACCGTTGACGCGGTCCCCGACGCGTAGCGCTTGGCTGTCGTGTCGTAGACGCAGTGCCCCGTCTGGAGGGTGCCGGCCCGGCCGCGCATCGCCTTCCAGCGTGCGGTGGCCTCCTCGGCGTCCGCGGGCTTGCCCAGCGCCTCGCCGTCCAGGTCGAGGACCGAGTCGCAGCCGATCACCAGGGCGCCCTGGACCTCGGTCCGGGCGGCCACGACGGAGGCCTTGGCCTCGGCCAGGGCGAGCGCGAGTTCGGCGGGGGTCGGGGCGGAGACGGCGTCCTCGTCGACGCCGCTCACGATGACCTCGGGGTCGAGTCCGGCCTGGCGCAGCAGGCCGAGCCGGGCGGGGGACTGCGAGGCGAGCACGAGGCGGCGGCGCGGCTGATCAGTCATGCGGTCAGGGTATCGGCGTGGGCGTGTCGTCCCCCGTCGCCCTGTCTCACCTCGCGCCGATCGCACCGCGC
>NZ_JAGXJM010000012.1:260191-285629 GCF_019091445.1 Streptomyces sp. GbtcB7 | reverse complement strand
CGATCACCTCGCGCCGATCACCTCGCGCCGATCACCTCGCGCCGATCACCTCGCGCCGATCACCTCGCGCCGATCACCTCGCGCCGATCACATCACTCCGAGGACGATCATCGCGAGCAGCATGGCCAACGCCATGAGAAGGCCGAGTCGCCGCAACATCTCCTGCATGTCGCGCAGTTCCTTGGGCGGCTCGTTCTCCGGGTCGGACCACAGCATGCCTCCGATCGTGCGGCGGCGAGGGCGCCGACCGCCTGAGTACGCGTACTCAACTTGCCCTCGACCCGATTAAACGGGTCCAGGGTTCCTTTAGCGCGCGTCCGCCTGCTACGGTCATGGCATTCACTAAAGGAACTCTGGTCCCTTTTGGAGAGGTAGTCGCCGTGTTCACCACCGCCTGGACCGCATCGCCCCAGCTCCCCGCCGTGGGCTTCACCCCCAACTGGTCCCAGGAGGGCTTCTGGTGTCAGTCCCTGCGTCAGGTCGTCCGCGTCGGGGCGGGCGGCGGCCGGGTTCGTATACGGCTGTCGAACGCGTACGGCGCCTCGCCGCTGCGGATCGCCGGGGCCACCGTGGCCCGTGCGGGCGCGGGAGCCGGTGTCGAGCCCGGCTCGCTGCGGCGGCTCACCTTCGAGGGGGCCGGGGGCGTCGAGATCCCGGCGCGCGGACAGGTCGCCAGCGACCCCGCCGAACTCGTGGTGGAGGCCCTGGAGTCCGTGACCGTCACCCTGCACCTCGACGCCGTCACCGGGCCCGCGACCTTCCACGCCCAGGCCTTCGCGACGAGCCACCGGGGCGAGGGTGACCGCCTCGACGACCTCGACGGCGACGGATTCGGCGAGACGAGCGCGTCCTGGTACTTCCTGTCGGCCGTCGAGGTCGACGCGGGCGGCCGTACGGACGGTGTCGTGCTCTTCGGGGACTCCATCGTGGACGGGTTCGGCTCGACGCCGGGCGCGAACCGCCGCTGGTCGGACGCGCTCGCCGAGCGCACGGGGCGGCCCGTTCTGGGCGCGGGCATCGGCGGGAACCTGCTGCTGAACGACTCCGCCTGGTACGGGGAGAAGGGCGTCCGGCGGTTCGGGCGGGACGTTCTCGACCAGTCCGGGGTCGAGGCGGTCGTCGTGCTGCTGGGGCTCAACGACATCGGGTTCAGCGAGACGGACGAACAGCCGACGTACAAGCCCGCGCCGGTGGTGGAGGCCGCTGAACTCATCGACGGATACCGGGAGTTGATACGGCAGGCGCGTGGGCGGGGGCTGCGGGCGATCGGGGCGACGCTGCTCCCCTTCGGGGGGTCCGATCACTGGGGGGAGCGGGCGGCGAAGGTGAGCCGTGAGGTGAACGGGTGGATTCTCGGGGCGGGGGAGTGGGACGCGGTGGTGGACCTCAACGGGGTGTTGGCCGATCCGGGGGATCCGGATCGGCTACGGGGTATGTACGACTTCGGCGA
Source organism: Streptomyces sp. GbtcB7 (assembly GCF_019091445.1). Classification (NCBI taxonomy): domain Bacteria; kingdom Bacillati; phylum Actinomycetota; class Actinomycetes; order Kitasatosporales; family Streptomycetaceae; genus Streptomyces; species Streptomyces sp. GbtcB7. The sequence continues at coordinate 284,179 of NZ_JAGXJM010000012.1, read as the reverse complement.
TCACCTGCACCCCAATGACGCCGGGTACGAGGTGATGGCCGAGGAGGTGGCGGGGTGCTTCTAGGCAGGCCAGTACGTGCGCGTCCAGGCCGTGGGGCCCGGCTGGGGCAGGTGCTGGGCGGCTATGCGGGACGGGTCCGACCAGGAGTCCCGGGTGCCGGGCGCGCCGGGTGGCGTGGTGGCCGCCGCGGCGCGCGCTCTGACCACCGCCAGAGCGGCGGCCAGCTCCTCCGGGGTCGGATTGCCCCGTACGACCTTGATCGTCATGTCTGCTCCCAAGGGTCCGGGGTTCTAGAGCGGGATGTTGCCGTGCTTCTTCGGAGGGAGTGATTCCCGCTTCGTACGCAGCTGACGCAGGCCCCGTACGACGTGGGAGCGGGTGTCGGACGGCATGATCACCGCGTCGATGTAGCCGCGCTCGGCCGCGGTGTAGGGGTTGAGGAGGGTGTCCTCGTACTCCTGGATCAGGCGGGCCCGGGTGGCGTCCTGGTCCTCGGCGGTGGCGATGGTGCGGCGGTGCAGGATGTTCACCGCGCCCTGCGCGCCCATCACCGCGATCTGGGCGGTCGGCCAGGCGAGGTTGAGGTCCGCGCCCAGGTGCTTGGAGCCCATGACGTCGTAGGCGCCGCCGAAGGCCTTGCGGGTGATGACCGTGATGAGCGGGACGGTCGCCTCGGCGTACGCGTAGATCAGCTTGGCGCCGCGGCGGATGATGCCCGTGTGCTCCTGGTCGACGCCCGGGAGGAAGCCGGGGACGTCCACGAAGGTGATGACGGGGACGTTGAAGGCGTCGCAGGTGCGCACGAAGCGGGCCGCCTTCTCGGACGCGTCGATGTCCAGACAGCCGGCGAACTGCATCGGCTGGTTGGCGACGATGCCCACCGGGTGGCCCTCGACCCGTCCGAAGCCGGTGAGGATGTTCGGCGCGAAAAGCGCCTGGGTCTCGAAGAACTCGGCGTCGTCCAGGATGTGTTCGATCACCGTGTGCATGTCGTACGGCTGGTTCGCGCTGTCCGGGACGATCACGTCCAGCTCGCGGTCCTCGTCCGTGAGGGCGAGGTCCGCCTCCTCGGGGAAGACCGGGGGCTCGCTGAGGTTGTTGGACGGCAGGTACGACAGCAGCTGCTTGACGTACTCGATGGCGTCCTTCTCGTCGCCCGCCATGTGGTGGGCCACACCCGACACCGCGTTGTGGGTGCGCGCGCCGCCGAGCTCCTCGAAGCCGACGTCCTCGCCCGTCACCGTCTTGATGACGTCCGGCCCCGTGATGAACATGTGCGAGGTCTGGTCGACCATGACCGTGAAGTCGGTGATCGCGGGGGAGTACACCGCACCGCCCGCGCAGGGGCCGACGACGAGCGAGATCTGCGGGATGACGCCGGAGGCGTGGGTGTTGCGGCGGAAGATCTCGCCGTACATGCCGAGCGCGCTGACGCCCTCCTGGATGCGGGCGCCACCGGAGTCGTTGATGCCGATGACCGGACAGCCGGTCTTCAGCGCGAAGTCCATCACCTTCATGATCTTCTGGCCGAAGACCTCGCCCAGGGCGCCGCCGAAGACGGTGAAGTCCTGGGAGAAGACGGCGACGGGACGGCCGTCGACCATGCCGTAGCCGGTGACGACACCGTCGCCGTAGGGCCGGTTGTTCTCCATGCCGAAGTCGGTCGAGCGGTGCTGTGCGAACTCGTCCAGCTCGACGAACGAGCCCTCGTCGATCAGCAGCTCGATCCGCTCACGGGCCGTCAACTTGCCCTTGGCGTGCTGCTTTTCGACAGCGCGTGCCGAGCCGGCGTGCGTCGCTTCCTGGACGCGGCGCCGCAGGTCCGCGAGTTTGCCCGCGGTCGTGTGGATGTCGGGGTGGTGCAGCTCTTCCGGCTCGGACATCGGGATGCGGCTCCCTGCCTGCTCAGTGCGAATATGAGGGTGATGTGCTCAGGGGGTTGCTACTGACTCGTAGGGTAGTGGTGTCGATACCGTTCGGCAGTGCGGCGTTTACCACACCTAGGGTGGGTTGCATGACGCCGCGAGATGCTTCAGACGCGAACGACAACCGGTGGTCCGACCTGGACCGTCCACCGCTGAACGGGACCGCCCTGCGCCGGGCTCTGGTGCGCGAGGGCGGGCTCTGGGGTGATGTCCGGGTCACGCCGCGCACCGGGTCCACCAACTCCGACCTCGTGGCCCTCGCCACGGACGAGAAGGCCGACGAGGGCATCGTCCTCGTCGCCGAGGAGCAGAACGCCGGGCGGGGCCGCCTGGACCGCCAGTGGACGGCACCGGCCCGCTCGGGCCTGTTCTTCTCCGTGCTGCTGAGGCCCACCGGGGTTCCCGTCGAGCGCTGGGGCTGGCTCCCGCTGCTCACCGGGGTCGCGGTGGCCACGGCCCTGTCCAAGGTGGCGGGTGTCGACACGGCGCTCAAGTGGCCCAACGACCTGCTGGTCACGGTGGGCGGCGAGGAGCGCAAGACGGGCGGCATCCTCGCCGAGCGCGCCGGGAACGACGCGGTCGTCGTCGGCATCGGAATCAACGTCACCCTGCGCGAGGACGAACTCCCCGTGCCCGGCGCGGGCTCCCTCGCCCTCGCGGGCGCCACGACCACGGACCGTGACACCGTGCTGCGGGCCGTCCTGCGCTCCCTGGAGCAGTGGTACGAGAAGTGGCGGGACGCGGGTGGCGACCCCGCCGCCTCCGGTCTCCAGGAGACGTATGCCGCGGGATGCGCGACCCTCGGAAGGGTGGTGCGTGCGGAACTGCCCGGCGGCACGTCGATCACCGGGGAGGCGGTGGCGGTCGACGGGGACGGCCGTCTGGTCCTGGCCACGGAGGAGGGTGTACAGCAGCCGGTGGGAGCGGGGGACATCGTTCATCTGCGGCCGGCGTGAGCCGAGGAGGTCGGTGGACCGTACTCAGCGGTGGGGCCCGGAACCGATCGTGGTGCCGAGCTCCGACCGGGCGTACGAGTCAGGAGTGAGCCAGCGCACACCTGCCGTAGAGTTGAGCGCGGTCGATACCTGACCACGGCAGATCGGAAGGGCAGCAGGCGTGACCGTCGACGACACGGGCTCCGGCACGGGTGCACACCCCGCCCCCGACGGTGAGCCGGGGCGTACCGCCGGGCCGGTCACCGACCCGGCGCCCGCGCGCGTCGACACGAACGGTGACATGGCCGGCGACAGGACCGCCGGGCTGACCGGTGAGACGACCGGGCGGATGGACGGACAGAGCCGCTTGGACGCGCAGAACCGGATGGACGAGGAGTCCGTCGACTCCGGCGAGGACCCCCTCGCGCTGCGCCTCGAAACGCTCATCCTCGGCGCCGAGCGCCGCTACACCCCTTTCCAGGCCGCCCGCAGCGCAGGCGTCTCCATGGAACTGGCCTCGCGTTTCTGGCGGGCCATGGGCTTCGCCGACATCGGCCAGGCCAAGGCGCTGACCGAGGCCGACGTGCTGGCGCTGCGGCGTCTCGCCGGTCTCGTCGAGGCGGGCCTGCTGAGCGAGGCGATGGCGGTCCAGGTCGCCCGCTCCACCGGGCAGACCACGGCCCGCCTGGCCGAATGGCAGATCGACTCCTTCCTGGAGGGCCTGACCGAGCCCCCCGAGCCGGGCATGACGCGCACCGAGGTCACGTACCCCCTGATCGAGCTGCTCCTGCCCGAGCTGGAGGAGTTCATCGTCTACGTCTGGCGGCGCCAGCTCGCCGCCGCGACCGGCCGAGTCGTCCAGGCCGGCGACGACGAGGAGATGGTCGACCGCCGCCTCGCCGTCGGTTTCGCGGACCTCGTCGGCTTCACGCGGCTGACGCGCCGGATGGAGGAGGAGGAACTCGGCGAACTCGTCGAGGCCTTCGAGACCACCGCCGCCGACCTGGTGGCCGCACACGGGGGGCGCCTCATCAAGACCCTCGGTGACGAGGTGCTGTACGCCGCGGACGACGCCGGGATCGCCGCCGAGATCGCCCTGCGCCTCATCGAGACGATGGCCAACGACGAGACGATGCCGGAGCTGCGCGTCGGCATCGCCTTCGGCACCGTGACGACCCGCATGGGCGACGTCTTCGGTACGACGGTGAACCTCGCCTCGCGGCTCACGTCGATAGCGCCACGGGATGCCGTCCTGGTGGACGGCGCCTTCGCGGAGGAACTGATCCGCACCGCGGACGCGCCCGCCTCCGAGGCGGAGGCCGCCGAGGCCGCGGCCGCCGCGGAGAAGGAGGGCGAGGAGCCGCCCGTCTACCGCTTCGCCCTCCAGCCGATGTGGCAGCGCCCCGTCCGCGGCCTCGGCGTGGTCGAACCGTGGCTGCTGGCCCGCCGAAACGGCGACCAGCCGTAGGCCCTGATTCCCTCAATAGACCTTCAGTAGACCCTGTTTCCCTCAATGGCCTCCGGCGGGGCCCGCCAGATCGTTCACACAGATGCCGACGATCGGCACGCACAGACCCGGCGGGTTCTGGGTGGGCGCCGGGGTGTGGGTGGTGGGACTCGGGGCCGGTGTCGGCTGCGTGTGTGGCTGCGACGGTACGACGACGGGCGCGGTCGGGATGCCGGTCGTGTCCGGCACGCTCCCCACGGGGGCGCTCGCCCGGGCGGACGGGATCGTCGCCGTCGCTGAGGGCGAGGCGGCCGTCGACGGTGCCGTGGGCGCCGGGCTCACGCCCGAGGTCGGGGTCGCGCTCGCCCCGCCCTGCGCGCCGGTCGGGCCCGGGGACGCCGGATGCGCGGAGGGCACGGCCCAGACGGTCGGCGCGGCGTCGAGCGCCTCGTCCGTGGCGACCCCGGGCCTCGGCTCGGCCTCCGTGTTCCCGCTCCCGCCGCCGACCACCGACTCCGGTGCCATCCGCGCCAGACTCAACGCCCCCGCGGCCAGCGCGAGCCCACCCACGGCGAACAGCGCCCGCCGGGGCCGCGGCTTACGGTGCCGCCCCCGGCCGCCCCGCTCCCGGAGCGGACCGACCGCCTCGCCCTCCGCGAGGCTCGCCGAGGCGCCGGCGGCGGGTGCGGGGTCTGCCGCCGGGCGACCGGCGGGAGTGCGGCTGATCAGCGGCTCGACGGCCACGGCCCGGCCCGCCCGCGCGGCACCGGCCGCCCCGGGGCGGCTTGCCGCGCCGCCGGCCCCCGCCGGGCCCACGGACACGCCATCGGTCGGCCCGGGATCCGCCGTCGTGCGGTCGGCGGCCGGGCGACCGGCCATCGGATCGGCCGTTGCCCTACGCGCCGCCGGAGCGCGGCCGGGTGCCGGGGACCCCGCCGCGGGGCGGCCGCCCGGGACCCGTGCCATCAACGGGTTGGCGGTCGGCACACGCGCCGCCCGGCGGGATGCCGCGTCGCCGGGCCGCGAGGGGGCCGCCGACGACCTCGCCGACGTAGCCGCCGAACCCCCGGAGGGCCCCGTGTCCGGCGGTGTTCTCGACGGCCTCGTCACGTCTGTCGTCGTGCCGTTCGTCATGGTCATCCCTCCCCGACGTGCCCGCGCCCCCCGAAGCACCGGGTGGTGCGCAGGTTATGCGCGTTTTGGGGGCGTGGGGCGGGAGTTGGGCGGGATGTCACTCGAACGGGGAGTGCGGGGCGAGGGGAGGCGAGGGGACGGGTTTCGCCGGGCGGGAGTGGCTGCGATGATCGGAGGCATCGGGAGTTAACCCGCGTTAACCGTTCACCGGGAGGGTGTCATGGCGGAGCAAGGGGACGAGCGGCGGTTCGGGGAGTTCGTCGTCGTACGGCGGCACGCGTACGTCGCGGAGCTCGCCCTCGACCGGCCGAAGGCCATGAACGCCGTGTCCACGGACATGGCCCGCTCCATCACGGCCGCCTGCGAGGCGCTCGGCGGCGAGCGCGACGTACGCGTGGTCGTGCTGACCTCCACCGCCGAGCGCGCCTTCTGCGTCGGCGCCGACCTGAAGGAGCGCAACTCCTTCAGCGATGCCGACCTGGTCCGCCAGCGCCCCGTCGCACGGGCCGCGTACACCGGCGTCCTGGAGCTGCCGATGCCGACGATCGCCGCCGTGCACGGCTTCGCGCTCGGCGGCGGCTTCGAGCTCGCCCTGTCCTGCGACCTGATCGTGGCCGACCGTACGGCGGTGCTCGGGCTGCCCGAGGTGTCGGTCGGGGTGATTCCCGGAGGCGGCGGTACGCAGTTGCTGCCGCGGCGGGTCGGGGCGGCCCGCGCGGCCGAGCTGATCTTCTCGGCACGGCGGCTGGAGGCGGGCGAGGCGAGGGAGCTGGGCCTCGTCGACGAACTCGTGGACGCGGGCCAGGACCGTAGCGAAGCCCTCGCCCTCGCCGCCCGCATCGCCGCCAACTCCCCCGTCGGCCTGCGCGCCGCCAAGCGTGCGCTGCGACTCGGGCACGGGCTCGACCTGCGCGCGGGCCTGGAGGTGGAGGACGCGGCCTGGCGGTCCGTCGCCTTCTCGGGGGACCGCGCGGAGGGAGTCGCCGCGTTCAACGAGAAGCGCCCGCCGCAGTGGCCGGGGGAGTAGCCCCCCACGCTTCCCGGTGCCCTCCGGCCGGTACGGCCACTCGGACCCCTGTTCGCCTCACCAATGTCCCGAATCATCGTGAATATCCCTAGCCTGGAGTGATGGGTGAGGACAGACGGCTGAGGGCCGTGGTGGAGCTGGCGCAGGGGATGGCGGCGGCACACACCCCGCGCGATACCTGGCGGGCCGCGGCGCTCGGCGCCTGCCACGCGCTCGCCGGGAGCTTCGCCGCGCTCTCCGTGTGGGAGCGCGAGCTCGGCCGGCTGCGGGTCCTGGCGAACGTGGGCGAACGCGCGCCGGACGAGGAGGAGTTCCCGGAGGGCGAGGCCTACCCCGTGCACCAGTTCCCGGAGATCACCGAGTTCCTGCACGAGCGCTGGGCCGGGGGCGGTGGCCCGAACGCCTGGGTGGAGACCGCCGACGGGCCGGCGGCCGGTCCCGTCGGCTACTGCCACGGGGCACCTCCCGGCGTTGGCTGGGGGAGGGTCGCCGCCCTGCGTCGGCGCCGCCGCGGCTGCTGCGTCGTCGCCCCGATCGTGCTGCACGGGCGGGCGTGGGGCGAGCTGTATGTGGCCCGTCCGGTCACGGCACCCGTCTTCGACCGGGCCGACGCGGACTTCGCGACCGTGCTGGCCTCCGTCGTCGCCGCCGGGCTCGCCCAGACCGAGCGCCTGGAGGAGGCCCGGCGCCTCGCGTTCACGGACGCCCTCACCGGACTCGCCAACCGCCGCGCGGTCGACGTACGCCTGGACGAGGCCATCGAGCTGCACCGGCAGGAAGGGGCCGCGGTCAGCCTCGTCGTCTGTGACCTCAACGGACTCAAGAACGTCAACGACACCCGCGGGCACGCCGTCGGCGACCGGCTCCTGGAGCGGTTCGGATCGGTGCTGTCGCTGTGCGGGGCGATGCTCCCGGGCACTCTCGCCGCCCGCCTCGGCGGTGACGAGTTCTGCCTGCTCGCGGTCGGGCCGCCGGCCGACGAGGTCGTCCGCATCGCCGACGAACTCTGCCGCCGCGCCGCCGAGTTGGAGCCGGGGGAGGGGGTGGCGTGCGGGGTCGCCTCGACCGCGGACCCGATCGGTCCGGTGCGCTCGGCGCGGCGGCTCTTCCGGCTGGCCGACGCCGCCCAGTACCGCGCGAAGGCCGTACGGGCCGCGAAGCCCGTCGTCGCCGGGCGCGAGGGCCCCGACGACCCGGTCGTGCGTCTCGCCGACGCGCCCTCCCCGGCGCGGGCGGAACGCCGCCGCTTCCGTGGGCGTCACGAGCACCCCCGCCCCTGAGTCCGCGCGGGCGTGTGTGACGTACGTCGAAGTAAGGGGTCAACCGCCCACCCACTAGTGACATCATCGAATTCACTGCGTACGCTCCTGAATATGGATATGCACACTGTGGTGGTGGGGACGTCCGGAGTGACCGCGTCCGACGTACTCGCCGTGGCGCGCGGCGGCGCCCGGATCGAGCTCTCCGAAGAGGCGGTGGCGGCCCTCGCCGCGGCCCGCGAGATCGTGGACGCGCTGGCCGCCAAGCCGGAGCCGGTCTACGGCGTCTCCACCGGGTTCGGCGCCCTCGCGACCCGGCACATCAGCCCGGAGCTGCGCGCCCAGCTGCAGCGCAACATCGTCCGCTCGCACGCCGCCGGCATGGGCCCGCACGTGGAGCGCGAGGTCGTCCGCGCGCTGATGTTCCTGCGGCTCAAGACCGTCTGCTCCGGGCACACCGGTGTGCGGCCCGAGGTCGCCCAGACCATGGCCGACATCCTCAACGCCCGGATCACCCCGGTCGTCCACGAGTACGGCTCGCTCGGCTGCTCCGGCGACCTGGCCCCGCTCTCCCACTGCGCGCTGACGCTGATGGGCGAGGGTGACGCCGAGGGCCCCGACGGTGTCGTACGGCCCGCGGGCGAGCTGCTCGCCGAGGCCGGCATCACCCCCGTCGAACTGCGCGAGAAGGAGGGCCTCGCCCTCCTCAACGGCACCGACGGCATGCTCGGCATGCTGGTCATGGCCCTCGCCGACCTGGAGACGCTCTACAAGTCGGCCGACGTCACCGCCGCGCTCTCCCTCGAAGCCCTCCTCGGCACGGACAAGGTCCTCGCCCCCGAGCTGCACGCCATCCGCCCGCACCCGGGACAGAGCGCCAGCGCCGCCAACATGCTGGCCGTGCTGAAGGGGTCGGAGCTCACCGGCCACCACCAGGACGACGCCCCGCGTGTCCAGGACGCCTACTCCGTGCGCTGCGCCCCGCAGGTCGCGGGCGCCGGACGCGACACCCTCGCGCACGCCCGGCTCGTCGCCGAGCGCGAACTCGCCTCCGCCGTGGACAACCCGGTCGTGCTGCCCGACGGCCGCGTCGAGTCGAACGGCAACTTCCACGGCGCCCCGGTCGCCTACGTCCTCGACTTCCTCGCCATCGCCGCCGCCGACCTCGGCTCGATCGCCGAGCGCCGCACCGACCGGCTGCTCGACAAGAACCGCTCGCACGGTCTGCCGCCGTTCCTCGCGGACGACGCGGGCGTCGACTCGGGCCTGATGATCGCCCAGTACACCCAGGCGGCGCTGGTGAGCGAGATGAAGCGCCTCGCCGTACCGGCGTCCGCGGACTCCATCCCCTCCTCCGCCATGCAGGAGGACCACGTCTCCATGGGCTGGTCGGCCGCGCGCAAGCTGCGCACCGCCGTGGACAACCTCACCCGTATCGTCGCGATCGAGCTGTACGCGGCCACCCGCGCGATCGAACTGCGCGAGGGCCTGACCCCGGCCCCCGCCTCGCAGGCCGTCATCGAGGCCGTCCGCGCGGCCGGCGTCCAGGGCCCGGGCCCCGACCGCTTCCTCGCCCCGGACCTGGAGGCGGCGGACGCGTTCGTGCGTGGCGGCCGGGTGGTGGCGGCGGTGGAGCCGGTGACCGGACCGCTGGCCTGACCGGAGCACCTTCGGGCCGCCGCTGTCACAGGGGCGGCCCGAAGTGTGCTACTGTCTCATTGATACGTTTTTGGTACCCATTTACTTTGTGCGCCTGATCGGAATCCTCCGCAGGCGCGTTTTGTTTTACCGGCATCTCCGGCTTTTCCCGGTGCATCTCCGGATTGGGGCCCTACCTATTCAGGAGAAAAACATGGCAACTGGCACCGTGAAGTGGTTCAACTCGGAAAAGGGCTTCGGCTTCATCGAGCAGGACGGCGGCGGCCCCGACGTCTTCGCCCACTACTCCAACATCGCCAGCTCCGGCTTCCGTGAGCTGCTGGAGGGCCAGAAGGTCTCGTTCGACGTCGCGCAGGGCCAGAAGGGCCTGCAGGCGGAGAACATCATCCCCGCCTGATTTCGGGGACGCGCTTTTCCAGAGCCGGGGCCCGCACCTTCGGGGTGCGGGTCCCGGCTCGTGCTGTGAGTGCTTGTCAGTTGCGAGCGCTGTGCGTGCAGTCCGTGGGGCCCAGGAAGGAAATCCAGATCCAGCATGACTCGATCCGAACGTCCCGTCCGTAAGCGGCCGGCAAACGCACGAGGTGGCGCCCAGACCGGCGGCTTCGCGAAGGGCGCGGGCCGCGGCGGCGGCCGTGGCACGGGCAAGGGCCCGGCCCGCAAGGCCGTGGCGCCGCAGGAGTTCTCCCTGCCCGAGACCATCACCCCGGCGCTGCCCGCCGTCGACTCCTTCGACGCGCTCGACATGCCGGCGGCCCTCACCAAGACCCTCGCCGCGCAGGGCGTCACCGAGCCCTTCCCGATCCAGGGCGCGACGCTGCCCAACTCCCTCGCCGGACGCGACGTCCTCGGCCGTGGCCGCACCGGCTCCGGCAAGACGCTCGCCTTCGGACTCGCCCTGCTGGCCCGTACGGCGGGTCGCCGGGCGGAGTCGAAGGCGCCGCTCGCACTCGTCCTCGTCCCCACGCGCGAACTCGCCCAGCAGGTCGACGACGCCCTCACGCCGTACGCCACCGCGGTCAACCTGCGCGTGGCCACGGCCGTCGGCGGGATGTCGATCGGCCGGCAGGCCGGCACGCTGCGGCGCGGCGCCGAGGTGCTCGTGGCCACCCCCGGGCGGCTCAAGGACCTCATCGAGCGTGGCGACTGCGTCCTCGACCAGGTCGCGATCACGGTCCTCGACGAGGCCGACCAGATGGCCGACATGGGTTTCATGCCGCAAGTCACCGCGCTGCTCAAGCAGGTCGAGCCGGGCGGTCAGCGACTGCTCTTCTCGGCCACGCTCGACAAGAACATCGACCGGCTCGTGAAGATGTTCCTCACGGACCCCGTGGTGCACTCCGTCGACCCCTCGGCGGGTGCGGTGACCACCATGGAGCACCACGTGCTCCACGTCGCCGACGAGACCGACAAGAAGGCCGTCGCCCTGCGGATCGCGGCGCGCGACGGCCGGGTGATCCTCTTCGTCGACACCAAGCGCGGCGCCGACCGGTTCACCAAGCGGCTGCTCGCCAACGGCGTCCGGGCGTCCGCGCTGCACGGCGGGCGCAGCCAGCCGCAGCGCAACCGCACCCTGGACCAGTTCAAGAACGGTCAGGTCACCGCGCTCGTCGCCACCAACGTCGCGGCGCGCGGTATCCACATCGACGACCTCGACCTCGTGGTCAACGTCGACCCGCCGACCGACCACAAGGACTACCTGCACCGCGGCGGACGTACCGCCCGGGCCGGTGAGTCCGGCAGCGTCGTCACCCTCGTACTGCCCGAGCAGCGGCGGGAGATGACGCGGCTGATGGCCGACGCCGGCATCACCCCGCGCACGGCGCGGATCGCGTCCAGCGACGAGGAGCTCGCCCGCCTCACCGGCGCCCGTGAGCCCTCCGGCGTCCCGGTCGTCATCGAGGTGCCGCAGCAGGCCGAACAGCCGAAGAAGCGGTCACGGCCGCGGGTCGGAGGCGGGGCGAGGCGTCCGGCCGGAACGGGTTCGGGTGCGGGTTCGGAGTCGCAGGGCCGTCAGCCGCGGCGTGCCGCCGGCGGTACGGCCGGTGGCGGCACGGGTGGCGGCGGTACGGGGGGTGCGGGTCGCTCCGGTGGTCGTGGGCGTGCCCCGCAGCAGCGGCGTACGGAGCGTGGCGGGCAGGGCGGCGGACGTCGCGCGGCGTAGCCCGGTTCGTTTGTATCTGCGGGCCGGTGGGGGCTGGTCGCGCAGTTCCCCGCGCCCCTAGAGCGCGCCCCGGGGGGCGCGCTCCCGGGGGCGCGCCCCCAGGAGCCCGGCAACTTCTCAGTAGTCGAAGTTGCCCAGGAAGCCCGGGTCGATCTTGTCGAGTTCCAGGCCGGTGCCTCGGTGGAGGTCCATGAGGTCCGACATGTGGATGGCGCGGCGGCGGGCCGCGGGAAGGTCGCGGCGGTTGGCGGCCGTCCACAGGACCGGGTCGAAGGTGATCCCGTGGGACCCCGGCATGGGCCCCGTCTCGGCGCGCCAGCCGGGCCAGCGCAGGGTGTCGTAGAACTGCTCTATGCCGTCTTCGTCCAGGAGCCAGCTGAGCCAGTCCGCATGGCCCACGCCGAGCGCGTCCCAGCGCAGCGAGTCCGGCGCGAAGTACAGCACCTCGCCGGGACCGCCGGGGCGGTTCGCCTGCGCGGGGTCGGTTCCGTTGACCACGAAGACGCCGCCGAGGACGTCATGGGCGATGACGAGCCCGCCCTCCGGCCGCCATGCCGGGTCGAACCGCTCGGGGAGGTCGTTGACCTCGGCGAAGCTCGGCGTCCCCGGGGGCGCGTCGTCCTCAGGGCTGCCGTAGATGCGCAGCCAGCCGCTGTCCAGCAGTACCCCGCCGCAGTTGAGCACGAAGGAGCCGAGCGAGGAGCGCGCGGTGGTTTGCAGTTGCAGCAGGGATCCACGGGCCTGCGCCGGGTCCACCGGCAGCACATCCATGGACACCCTGCTGTTGGAGATCGCCTCGGAGAGGAGCGGCCATGCGGGCTCCTCGACATCAGTCAGCTCGGTCAGGTCTCGCATGGGTATCCCGTGGGTTTCCGGGCCGGAGCGTCGCGCTCAGAAGGCCGCCGTGCGCTCCCGGCGCACCGAGTAGGTCACAAAGCCGGCGCCGAGGCCCAGGAAAAGGGTTCCGCCGACGACGTACGGCGTCGTGTTGACGCTTCCGGTGTCGGCGAGCCGGGTCCCGCTGTCCTGCGACCCGGTGGTGTCGGAGCCCGTGTCGTTCGCTCCGGCGTCGCTCGCGTCGGCGGCGCCCGACTGGGTGTCGCCCGACTCGGTGGAGACCTGCAGCGCGGTTCTCGACGTGGTGTTCGTCGACATGTTGCTGTGCTGAGCAGGCTTTTCCGGAGTCGCGTTGGCGGACGGGACGAACCACAGGGCCCCCAGAAGGGTTCCCGCTGCGGTGGCGGTCAGCAACGAGCGACGAGCGGCGGACACGTAATATCGATCCCCTTGTGGCGCTGGCGAATTGGCCGTGTGGGCCGATGCTAATGAAAGGCGCGGGTCGTGGGAAAGTCGCGGGAGCCACGGGCCGTACGCTCCGTCTCATGAGTACTCCTGAGACATCACGATTTGTCCGGCTTCGCGTGGAGCTGGTGTTGGAAGTCGACGACGCGGACGCCGTCACCAAGGCCGCCTTGCGCCGCATCGCGGACGACTCCGGCCTGCCGGCCGACGAGCGCACCCACGCCGAGAACGCAGTGACGGAAGACACTGCCGAGGCCCTCGCCTATCTCGTAGACCCGTTCGACCTGGTCAGCGAGGTGCCCGGGGTCGACCTCGCCCAGGCTTCCTGGAGCAGCGAGCCGATCGACTACGACCCCGATTCGCCGGAATGGGATCTAGACGAGGATGATGGCGACGAGGATGACGACGAGGAAGTCGGAGTCGGCTGACGCCTCTTGGGGAAAACGTGACCCCGGGTGGCAACCGCTGCCCGGGGTTTTGTCGTCTCCGACGACGCACCGACCACCTCCGCACCAGAATTCGGTCCGGCTGTCGGTACCACTCGATCGGGGTCCGTCGGCTCGGGTCGATTCGGTTGACGCCGTGGATCGAGGTGGTGTTACGCACACCTCGAAAGTGTGTGGAATGGGACGAACCGGTCGTAGCGTTGATGGTTCGAACGGGGCTCATGTGGTTCCAGGTGATTCGGCAACGATGGAGAAGCGTGTGATGACGGACAGTAAGCGGCGCAAGGGTCTGATGGCCGCGTCCGCACTGCTCGGCGGAGTGCTGGTGCTCTCTGCGTGCAGCAGCGGGGACGGCAGCAAGGCCAGTGCCTCGGACGGCGAGACCTCGCAGGCCCAGGCCGATGCGGCGGCGGCCAAGAAGAGCTCCGAGGCCCAGATCAAGATCACGCCTGCGGACGGTTCCGACAACGCTTCCATCAACAACGCCGCGGCGGTCACCGTGAGCAAGGGCACGCTCACGGCCGTCACCATGACGACCGAGTCGGGCACGCCGGTGTCCGGTCAGATATCCGCCGACAAGACGAGCTGGAAGCCCGCCTCCCCGCTCGAGCGGGCCACCACGTACAAGGTGGCCGCCGAGGCCACCGATTCCGCGGGCCTCGTCGCCCACGAGAACGCCTCGTTCACCACGGTCTCCCCGGCGAACAGCTTCATAGGCAACTTCACGCCGGAGGACGGTTCCACTGTCGGCGTCGGCATGCCGGTCTCGATCAACTTCAACAAGGCGATCACGAACAAGGCCGCCGTGCAGAAGGGGATCACCGTCTCCTCCAGCAGTGGCCAGGAGGTCGTCGGCCACTGGTTCAACGCCAACCGCCTCGACTTCCGTCCCGAGAACTACTGGACCGGCGGCTCCACCGTCACCCTCAAGCTCAACCTGGACGGCGTCCAGGGCGCGAGCGGTGTCTACGGCGTGCAGCAGAAGACGGTCACCTTCAAGATCGGCCGCAACCAGGTCTCGATCGTCGACGCCCAGACCAAGACGATGAAGGTCACGCAGGACGGCAAGACGATCAAGACGATCCCGATCTCCTCGGGATCCCCTGAGCACAAGACGTACCAGGGCCAGATGGTGATCTCCGAGAAGTTCAAGGAGACCCGGATGAACGGCTCGACGGTCGGCTTCACGAAGACCGACGGCAAGGGCGAGTACGACATCAAGGACGTGCCGCACGCCATGCGTCTGTCGAACTCCGGCACCTTCATCCACGGCAATTACTGGGGCGCGAAGTCCATCTTCGGCGCGGTGAACACCAGCCACGGCTGTGTGGGTCTGTCCGACACCAAGGGTGCGAACGACCCGAACACGCCCGCGGCCTGGTTCTACAACCACTCGCTGATCGGTGACGTCGTGGTCGTCAAGAACACCGGCGACAAGACCATCGCCCCGGACAACGGCCTCAACGGCTGGAACCTGAGCTGGTCCGCCTGGAAGGCCGGCTCAGCCGCCTAGCCCCCTCTTTGCGGCTAAACCGCCGCCGCTCTCGCGGACGTGGTTGCTCGCCGTGGGGGTTGCTCAATTGATGGTTGCGGTCTTTGTCGTTCGAACGCGACGGCCGCTCAGTGCGACGGCCCGCACCCCGCCAGGGGTGCGGGCCGTCGGCCTTGGCGGGTGCACAGGATTCCTCGGGGGCCCACAGGTGAATTCCCGGGCTGCCACAGCCTTCTCATCCTTCTCTTATGCGGGGCTTATCGCGCCATCACGCGCCGTACCTAGCTTTCCGCCATGTTCTTCACCTACCTGAGGCGCGAACTGCGCCGCCGCAGGAAGGCGGCGCTCGTCGTCGCCTCCGGACTCGCCCTGGGCATCGCCCTGGTCATCGTGGTCAGCTCCGTGTCGTCCGGCATGGAGAAGGCGCAGGGCAAGGTCCTCCAGTCGCTGTACGGACTGGGTACGGACATGACCGTCACCAAGGCGGCGGCGCCGGCGACGAGCACCAGCCAGCGCCCGCGCTTCAACTTCGACGCGAACGACAACGGCTCCACCAAGGAGCAGAGCAGCGACCGCGTCATGGTGCAGGGCTTCCAGACCCTGGCCGCCTCCACGGTCACCAAGGTCGACTCCCAGAAGGGCGTCGCGGACTCCGTCGGCGGACTGAGCCTCCAGGTCATCAGGATCAACGGCCAGTTCACGCGGGGTCAGTTCCAGCAGAACCAGAACAGCGGCACCGGCCAGGGGGGCGGGCGCCCGAACGCCCAGCAGTCCCCGCAGGGCCGTGTCGAGGGCGGCGGCGCCAACTTCGACGTCAACAACTACTCGGTGTACGGCACCGACGTCACCAAGCCCGCCCTCGGCCCGCTGACCTCCTCGAAGATCACCAGCGGTCGTACGTTCCAGACGTCCGAGACCGACGCCAAGGTGGTCGTCGCCGACGTCTCGTACGCCAAGGAGAAGAAGCTCAAGGTCGGTTCCACCGTCACCATCAAGAGCGTCAAGTACAAGGTCATCGGCATCGCCACGCCCGACAGCGGTGACGCGGCGGCCAACCTCTACATCCCGCTCAAGCAGGCGCAGACGCTCAGCGGCTCCAAGGACAAGGTCACCACGATCTACGTCAAGGCGTCGGACTCGCAGCAGATCTCCAGCGTGAAGAGCACCATCCAGAAGAACATCTCGGGGACGACGGTCACCACCTCCGCCGACCTCGCGTCCACCGTCTCCGGCTCCCTCTCCACCGCCTCCAGCCTCGCGTCGAACGTCGGCAAGTGGCTGTCCATCGCGGTGCTCGTGGCCGCGTTCCTGGTCGCCGGCCTGCTCACCTCCTCCGCCGTCTCCCGGCGCGTGCGCGAGTTCGGCACCCTGAAGGCGCTCGGCTGGAAGTCGGGCCGGGTGACCCGGCAGGTCGTCGGCGAGGCCATGGTCAACGGTCTGGTCGGCGGCGCCCTCGGTATCGCGATCGGCCTCGCGGGCGCCTACGTCGTCACCGAGATCAGCCCCACCCTGCAGGCGCAGGTGGGCGGTTCGGGCGGCGGCGGAGGCCAGGGCGGCCCCGGCGGCGGTGGCGGCTTCGGCGGTCCCGGCCGGCAGGCCGCGGCCAAGGCCCTCGACGTCGCGCTCACCGCGCCCGTCAGCCTCGGCACCATCGTCGGCGCGGTGGCCCTCGCCATCACCGGTGGTCTGATCGCCGGCGCCTTCGGCGGCTGGCGCGCCTCCCGACTCCGCCCCGCGGACGCCCTGCGCCGCGTCGAATAGGCCCAGCCCCTCTCAAGGGGGTGCCCGAAATTGCCCACTGCTGCTCGCTGTACCGGGCACCCCCTTCACCTCATCCAGGAGTTGCACCATGTACGAACTCAGAGGCGTCACCAAGCGCTATACCCGGGGCAAGGAGACGGTCGACGCGCTCGCCGGGGTCGACCTGACCATCGCGGACGGCGACCGGCTCGTCATCCAGGGCCCGACCGGTGGCGGAAAATCCACCCTTCTCCAGATGCTCGGCGGTCTCGACCGGCCCACCGCGGGCAGCGTCGAACTCGACGGCACGGACATGGCCAAACTGTCCGAGGCGAAGCTCACCAAAGTACGCAGCGAGAACATCGGATTCGTCTTTCAGAGCTTCAACCTGATTCCCACGCTCACCGCCCAGGAAAACGTGGAGACCGCCCTCGTACCCCTCGGTGTGAAGGTGAAGGAACGGCGGCAACGGGCCGCCGACGCACTGGAGTCGGTGGGACTCGCCGAGCGGCTCGGGCATCTGCCCGCCGAGCTCTCCGGTGGCCAGCAGCAGCGTGTCGCGATCGCCCGCGCCCTGGTCAAGCAGCCGAAGGTGCTGCTCGCCGACGAGCCCACCGGCAACCTCGACGAGTCCATGCGCGACGAGATCATGGAGGTGCTCGAGGCCATGTGGAAGGAGCACGGGCTCACTTTCATCATGGTCACGCACGATTCCTCGATCGCGAAGAAGGCCCCGCGCCTCGCGACGATTCGCAAGGGGAAGATCTCCGTCAAGGAAAACGCGGGTGCTTAAAGAAGCGCAAAAGGAGCGTGCGGGGGCTTAGCGGAACAACTCCGTCAACTCTTCACCCTCACCCCGCTATTGAGAGGGCGATCACCCCCCGGGCATACTTGCGTATTCCGGGGGGTGTACGTGCATGCGTACGAGGCTTCCCCCGACCGGATGAACGGGGATTCGTCCGGACCTGATCTCCAGGGGGAGACTTGCGCAGACAAGTGAAAAGAGCGTGCGCGGCGACCATTGCCATAGCGGCGTCCGTGGCGCTGGCGGCGGGTATGACCAGCCCGGCGTCGGCGCGGGCGGAGCAGCGCACCGCGGGCGTGTCCGCGGCCGGGAAAGCGGCCGGGATCACGGCCAAGCACCGCATCACCCTGATCACCGGTGACCGGGTGGTCGTCGACGCCAAGGGGCGCGTCGTCGGCTTCGAGCGGGCCAAGGGCCGCGAGCACGTGCCCGTGCAGATCCGCAAGGCCGACGGCCACACGCTGGTGGTGCCGGCCGACGCCCAGGCGCTCATAGCCGGCGGCAAGCTCGACCGGCGGCTCTTCGATGTCACCGAGCTCAACAAGGCGGCGGTCCGCAAGTCCCAGCAGCGGGGCCTGAAGGTGATCGTCGGCTACCGGGGAGCCGCGGCGGCCGCCAAGGCCGACGTCCGCGACGCCGGCACGCTCCGCAGGAGCCTGAAGGCCCTGAACGCGGACGCGGTGCAGACGCCGCAGCGGGACGCGGCCGAGCTGTGGTCCGCGGTCACCGACGACGGGAAGACGGCCTCCGGCATCGCGCACGTCTGGCTGGACGGCGTCCGCAAGGCGAGCCTCGACAAGTCCGTGCCGCAGATCGGCGCCCCCACGGCATGGGCGGCCGGATACGACGGCAAGGGCGTCAAGATCGCCGTCCTGGACACCGGCGTCGACGCGAGCCACCCGGACCTCAAGACCCAGGTGATCGAGTCCAAGAACTTCTCCGCCGCCGCCGACGCCACCGACCACTTCGGCCACGGCACCCACGTCGCGTCCATCGCGGCGGGCACCGGCGCCAAGTCGGGCGGCAAGTACAAGGGTGTCGCGCCCGGCGCGAAGATCCTCAACGGCAAGGTCCTCGACGACACCGGCAGCGGCGACGACTCGGGCATCCTCGCGGGCATGGAGTGGGCGGCCGAGCAGGGCGCCGACATCGTGAACCTGAGCCTGGGCGGCCAGGACACCCCCGACATCGACCCGTTGGAGGCCGAGGTCAACAAGCTCTCGGCCGAGAAGGGCATCCTCTTCGCGATCGCGGCGGGCAACGAGGGCCCCGAGTCGATCGGCTCCCCCGGCAGCGCGGACGCCGCGCTCACCGTCGGCGCCGTCGACGACAACGACAAGCTGGCGGCCTTCTCCAGCACCGGCCCGCGCGTCGGCGACGGCGCCATCAAGCCGGACGTCACCGCGCCCGGCGTGGACATCACGGCGGCGGCGGCCCCGGGCAGTCTCATCGACCAGGAGGTCGGCGAGAAGCCCGCGGGCTACCTGACCATTTCCGGTACGTCGATGGCGACCCCGCATGTCGCGGGCGCCGCGGCCATCCTCAAGCAGGAACACCCGGACTGGACGTACACCGAGCTCAAGAGTGCGCTGACGGGCTCCGCGAAGGGCGGCAAGTACACGCCGTTCCAGCAGGGTTCGGGCCGGATCGCCGTCGACAAGGCGATCAAGCAGACCGTGATCGCCGACCCGTCCTCGGTGAGCTTCGGCGTCGCGCAGTGGCCGCACACCGACGACACGGCGACGACCAAGCAGCTGACGTACCGCAACCTCGGTACGAAGGACGTCACCCTGACCCTGGCGATCTCCGCGACCAACCCCAAGGGCCAGGCGGCTCCGGCGGGCTTCTTCGCGCTCGGCGCCAAGACGGTCACCGTCCCGGCGGGCGGCAAGGCCTCTGTCGACGTCACCACGAACACGAAGCTCGGGGGCACCCTCGACGGCGCGTACTCGGCGTACGTGACGGCGAGCGGCGGCGGCCAGGCCGTGCGCACGGCCGTCGCGGTCGAGCGCGAGGTGGAGTCGTACGACGTCACCTTCAAGTACGTCAACCGTGCCGGTGAGACGCCCACGCACCTCACCGACCTGGCGGGCTACTCCGGCGTCGGCGAGGCCCGGGACTACACGTCGCAGAGCACGGCCGACACCGCGACCCTGCGTGTTCCCAAGGGCAAGTACGTGCTCAACTCCCTCTTCGTGAAGGACCTGGTCCAGGCGAAGGGCGGGGTCGACTGGCTGATCCAGCCCCGGCTGAGCGTCACCAAGAACACCACGGTGACCCTCGACGCCCGTACCGCCAAGGGCGCCGACATCACGGTGCCGGACGCGGGAGCGAAGCCCCTGTCGGCCCTCGTCGACTACTTCGACGACGCCACCGGCATGGGCATGGGCATCGGCCTGGCCTCCTTCCAGGACGTGCGCGTGGCGCACGTCGGCCCGGCGGTCTCCTCCGGCCTCTTCCAGAGCTGGTCCGGACAGTGGACCAAGGGTGCGGGCACCGAGTACGACACCTTCACCGGCACCAGGACCACCAAGCTCCAGGGCGCGCACGTCAAGCACTACAAGGCGAGCGAGCTGGCCAAGGTGAAGGCGAACCTCGGGGCCGCGGCCTCGGGCAAGACGGGCGCGGTCACCGCGTACGGCTTCCTGCCCGACGACGAGAGCATGAGCGTCGGGGTCCCCCAGACGCTGCCGGCCTCGCGCACGCTGTACGTGTCGACCGGTGAGAAGGTCCAGTGGGCGTTCGACCTCGAGCAGGACGCGGGCGTCGACGCCACCGGGACCCCGATCATCGACGCCTACTACACGGACGACTACCCGCAGACCTTCAAGGCGGGCAAGAGCTACACGAGGACGTACAACACGGCCGTCTTCGGTCCGAAGATCAACGCGGACTACGGCGTCTTCCGGGACGGCAACAGCATCTCGGGCTACCTGCCGCTGTTCGCCGACGGGAGCGGTCACCCGGGCTCGTCGCTGTACACGTCCGTGACGACGACGCTGTACCGCAACGGCGCGAAGGTCGCCTCGAACGACGACCCGCTCGTCGGGATGAAGGAGTTCAAGGTCCCGGCCGCCGAGGCCACCTACAAGCTCACGACCTCGGTCAAGCGCACGGTGAAGGTCGCCGCCGCCTCCACGCGGATCGACGCCAGCTGGACCTTCAAGTCCAAGAAGGCCGACTTCTCGAAGCTGCCCACCTCCACGGTCCGCTTCAACGCCACCACCGGCCTCGACAGCCGTGTCGCGGCCGGCAAGACGGTCACGATCCCGGTCTCCGTGCAGGGCTCGGCCGCGGGCAAGAACCTCAAGTCGCTGTACGTCTACGTCTCGTACGACTACGGCCAGACCTGGAAGATGCTCAAGGTCAAGAACGGCAAGATCACCGTCAAGAACCCGGCGAAGGGGAAGGGCATCTCCTTCCACGCGAAGATCACCGACAAGCAGGGCAACAAGTCGACGGTCTCCATCTACAACGCGTACTACGGAAAGTGATCCCGTAGCGCGGCCACGTGAAGTGTGCCGACAGCGAACGGCCCGTCGGAAGAGCAGCTTCCGGCGGGCCGTCCGTGTTTCCGTGGGCACCATGACCAACCAGACCGTGGAGTACGTCCGGTATCGCATTCCCGAGGAGAAGTCCGCGGAATTCCTGGCCGCCTACACGCGGGCCGCGGCCCAGCTCGCCGCGTCGCCGAGTTGCGTGGACTACGAGCTGGCGCGCTGCGAGGAGGACTTCGAGCACTTCGTCCTGCGGATCACCTGGACCTCGACCGAGGACCACGTCGAGGGATTCCGGAAGTCGGAGCTGTTCCCCGGCTTCCTCGCCGAGATCCGGCCCTACATCCCCTACATCGAGGAGATGCGCCACTACACGCCGACGACGGTACGGGGCCCGGGCGCGTCGGTCCCCACCCTCTACACCTGGGCCGGGGGCGCCGAGGCCTTCGCCCGCCTCACCGAGGTCTTCTACGACAAGGTCCTCAAGGACGACGTCCTCGCACCGGTCTTCTCCGGCCTCGCCCCCGAACACGCCGCCCACGTCGCCCTCTGGCTCGGCGAGGTCTTCGGCGGGCCGCCTGCTTATTCCGACGCCCAGGGCGGCCATGGCCACATGGTCGCCAAACACCTCGGCAAGAACATCACCGAGGTGCAGCGACGCCGGTGGGTCAACCTGCTCCAGGACGCGGCGGACGACGCGGGCCTGCCCACGGACGCCGAGTTCCGCTCCGCCTTCCTCGCCTACGCGGAATGGGGCACGCGGCTGGCCGTCCACTTCTCCGCCCCCGACGCGACCCCTCCGGGTGACCAGCCGGTACCGAGGTGGACCTGGGGAGCGGCCCCGCCGTACCAGCCCTGACACCCGCGGATCCGGGGCGAAGCCCCGGCTTCAGGGGCGCGAGGAACTGCGCGAGCAACCCCCACCCACCTGCAGGCGAAGAACGTACAAAGGGGGGCCGGGGCTACCGGGGCGTCGTCGTGCCCGCGCGGGTCGCGTCCGTGCCCCAGCTGGCCAGCAACCGCAGCGCCTCCGCCGAGGCGGACCCCGGCTCCGCGTGGTAGGTGACCAGCGACTGTTCGCTGTCGTCGGGCAGCCGGAACGACTCGTACTGGAGGGAGAGATCACCCACCAGCGGATGCCGCAGCCGCTTCACCCCGTGGCTCTTCTCCTTCACGTCGTGCGTGGCCCACAGCCGCCGGAAGTCCTCGCTCTTCACCGAGAGCTCGCCGACCAGCGCCGAGAGTCGCGGGTCGTCCGGGTGACAGCCCGCGTCCATGCGCAGCAGACAGACGATGTCGATCGCCTTCTGCTCCCAGTCCACGTACAGATCGCGGTACTCGGGCTTCAGGAACACCAGCCGCGCCCAGTTCCGCTCATGCGGCGCCAGCTCCGACCAGTCACCGAACACGGCCGCCGCCATCCGGTTCCAGACCAGGATGTCCGAGCGTCGCCCGCTGATGTACGCGGGGACGCCGTCCATCGAGTCCAGCAGCTGCCGCAGCGCGCCCCGTACCTGCTGTGGCCGTGCCGACTGCTTC
This sequence comes from Streptomyces sp. GbtcB7, assembly GCF_019091445.1. Taxonomy (NCBI): domain Bacteria; kingdom Bacillati; phylum Actinomycetota; class Actinomycetes; order Kitasatosporales; family Streptomycetaceae; genus Streptomyces; species Streptomyces sp. GbtcB7. The sequence goes on along the minus strand of NZ_JAGXJM010000012.1, from coordinate 261,810 downwards.
TTCTTGTGCGCCTTGGGCTTCGCGAGGTGCGTGAGATGCGCGTGCTCGGCGTCCGTCAGCCGCAGGGCGCGGGCGATCGCGTCGAGTACCTCCGCCGACACGTTCCGTCCGTTGCCCTGTTCCAGGCGTGTGTAGTACGCCACGGACACCCCGGCCAGCTGCGCCAGCTCCTCGCGCCGCAGCCCGGGCACCCGGCGGTGCCGGCCGAAGTCGGGCAGCCCCACGTCCTCCGGCTTCAGCCGGGCCCGGCGGGTGCGCAGAAACTCGCTGAGCTCGGCACGCCGGTCCAGGGGCGGGGAGGGCTGTTCGTCCATACGTCCAGTATTCACGGTCGTACGCCGGTGAACCTGACCCCGCCAGTAGTAGGACCAGCGGACGTACGCAAAGCCGTGACCTGGGTGAAGGCTCTCCCCTGGGGCAGGCTGTACAGCGTGCCCGACCGAAGGCAGCCGGGCACAGGACATACCACTCCTTAGGAGAACCCCCGGCATGACCACTGTTGCTGCGTACGCCGCTCCCGCCGCCAAGGCTCCGCTGGAGCGCACCACCATCGAGCGCCGCCCGGTCGGTGAGTTCGACGTCCTGATCGACATCAAGTTCGCCGGTATCTGCCACTCGGACATCCACCAGGCCCGGGAGGGCTGGGGCGAGGCGATCTTCCCGATGGTGCCGGGTCACGAGATCGCCGGCATCGTCTCCGAGGTCGGCTCCGGCGTCACCAAGTTCAAGGTCGGCGACCGCGTGGGCGTCGGCTGTCTCGTCGACTCCTGCCGCGAGTGCGACAACTGCAAGGCCGGCCTGGAGCAGTACTGCACCGGAGGCGGCGTCGGTACGTACAACGCCCTCGACAAGAACGGCGAGCCGACCTACGGCGGCTACTCCGAGAAGATCGTCGTCGACGAGAACTACACCGTCCGTATCCCCGACGGCATCTCCCTGGACGAGGCCGCGCCGCTGCTCTGCGCCGGCATCACCACGTACTCCCCGCTCAAGCACTGGAACGCCGGCCCCGGCAAGAAGGTCGCGATCCTCGGCATGGGCGGCCTCGGCCACATGGGCGTCAAGATCGCGGACGCGCTCGGTGCCGAGGTGACCGTCCTGTCGCAGTCCCTGCGCAAGAAGGACGACGGGCTGAAGCTGGGCGCCGACCACTACTACGCCACCAGCGACCCGAAGACCTTCGAGGAACTGCGCGGCACCTTCGACCTGATCCTGTCGACCGTGTCCGCCCCGCTGGACCTGGACGCCTACCTGTCCCTGCTGAAGACGGACGGCGCCTTCGTGAACGTGGGCGCCCCGGAGGAGCCCGTCAAGCTCAACCTCTTCTCCGTGATCGGCGGCCGCAAGACCCTCGCCGGTTCCGGCATCGGCGGCATCCAGGAGACCCAGGAGATGCTGGACTTCTGCGCCGAGCACGGCTTCGGCGCCGAGATCGAGCTGATCAGCGCGTCCGAGATCAACGACGCCTACGAGCGGGTGCTGGCGAGCGACGTCCGCTACCGCTTCGTGATCGACACCGCCACCATCTAGTGGCGAACCAGAGGGCGGGGGCCCGGCCGTCCTGCCGGGGGGGCCCCCCGGGGTTTCCCCCTTCCCGCCCGGGCGCCCCCCCCGGGGGG